>JALWFW010000137.1:0-2499 GCA_027013865.1 Polyangiaceae bacterium
ATTTCTCTATAGGGATTGGGAGCGATGGAGCGGGGTAGCAAGCCGCCAGCCCAAGCTGGCGGCTCTCACTACTCGCAATCCGCCAACCAGTGAACGGACGACACCCCTGGTTTGAAGAAAGCCGCATGGCTGGGGTAATCCGCCGCAAACGCCTTCAGGTGCGGGTACGTCGCCACAATGCGGCGGTTTACCCCTGTGATTTCATCCACCTTGCGGATGAAATCGGGGTCTTTGCCAAGGTGGGCCTCGTAGAGGCACCCGTCGGCAGTGGGTTCAGCCGTCACCACCACCTGCGGCAAGTGCTCTTTGATGAGCCGCTGGGCGGTTTCGGCCACCCAGGACACGAGCTGGCCGCCGATGTCGCAGTGCTCGGCGGTGACGTCGGCCAATTCCACGAGGAAATCGGCCACGTCTTGGGGAAGTTCGTTGCCTTTCATGGTTCACCTCCTGAAAAGTAGCGGCGCTTCGCATATCCTACGTACCAGAACCACGCAAAATTGCGGGAAAACGCGTGGTTGAGGGCAGTAGGTTATGCGAAGCGCGGCGAATTAGCACTTGGTTTTGCGGATACGGTCAACCTTGAGCCATGTGATAAGGCCGGTATCGCGCCACATCACCTTGGCTTTGGCGCTGGGGGAGTGGCATTTAGGCCACGCCAGGACGCTGACGCGGCGCCACTGGCCTTTGCGGTCTTGGGCTTCGCAGCACTTGCGGTTCATTCCTGCGCCTCCCTTGCCTTCGCCAGTTTCTCCTTCGCCTCGGCCAGTGCCTCAAGGGCATGGCCGACGGTGCTGGGCGGCGGGGAGGCATGGTAGCCCCAGCGCCACGCCTCGTACACAACCTGCGCCAGTTCGTTGGCGCTGACGTTGTAAATCAGCGCTTCGTTGTCGAGGCCGTTGGAAAAGCGCCCATCGGGGCGCGGCAATTGTTCATCGGGCTTCACGTCGTCCTTGTGGACGATGATAGCGCCAAAGCCCGCGGTTTCGAGGTCGTTGTAACGATAGATGGCTTCATCTGCCATCCACTCAGCGAAGGTTTTGGTTTTAGGCATTATGCACCTCCTTTCACGTGTAAAGCCGAAAACAGCACTTCGGCCAGCCGAGTGTTGTTGACAATGCGCCATTTTCCATTGCTCGCCTCTGCGCGGAAAATCTCCGCGCGCGCGTCTCCTATGGAAGCGCTGGCTGTGAGACGTTCTTCTGTAACGTTGCCGCGGTAGCGGAACGTTGTGCGTTCGACGGCGACAGTGTAACCGCCAATTTCTATAGTGGCCTTGCGGGTGAGGACGTTTTTGGCGCCGTAGGCGGTGACGCTTTTGCCCTCGAGGGCCGCGAGGACACGTTGAACAACGGCATCGTTGTTCATGCCGACCTCCAGCACGGTCTTCCGCCGTGACATGTTGCCGCTGACATGGTTTACTCACACTTTTGCAATGTTGGCCTCCCTCTGTTACAGAGGGAAGCCAATTCGAGTGCTTGGCACATGTGCTCGAACTCCCCGCCCAAAGGCGCGTATACTTCTTCTTCCGGCTCATCGCCGCCCGGGCCTGGGAGGTGGTAGTATGTGTACGTCTTGTACCGCTCCGCGATGAAGGCGATGGCCTTCTCGATGCCCTGGTATAGCGCCTCCATATCAGCACCAAGCCTCTCTGCGAGGCCAAGTTGCAGAGCGTGGTACGAGGTGGGCAAACCCAACTGCTCGATGTATTGCCAATCAAGCATGTCACGCCACCCTTTGGGCTTTTCGTCTACGGCGATAGGGTATTGCCTGTCATATCGGCTGTAGTCAACGAGTGTTACGCCAGCTATGTACTTATCCCACGAGACGTATTGAATACTCACAAATGGCGCGAGAAAACGCTCGCTTAGGTGGAACCTGTCTGTGAGTGGCGGCAATTTGGGCGCTATAGCAACATCGATGCGATAACGTTGTTTTGAGTGAAGCACTCCTGACGCAATTGCGACGCGCCGCCCGCTGAGGCGGAAGGGCCTGATCCTGCGCCCAGCGGCCCTACGCATTTCCTCGATGATTGGCACAGCTAACTTTGTTAGCTCTTTGCGTATCGCGAGTTCCGCGTCGTCGCGCCATTTGATTTCATGCTCATGCTTCAAATCAAATGTGCGCGTGAAGCCCTCCTGCAAGTCGGCCTCGCAGGAGGCATACTCTGCAATAAACCGGCGGAGCATGGCCGCAAAGTACTCCGCAACGATGTGAGGTGCATCAATGAGCGCCGCTGTCACTGTGCGGCGAGACACGCCACGCGAATAATAAAAGGTCATCTTGCACCTCCTTTTGTGTGCGAAATCGTGCTGCCGAGTGTGATGCAAGGCAGATTTCTACCAGATGGGGTACACAAACCCCTCTCGCCTCACGGTCTCTTTTATGAGATCCCAGGGGACATTCACGGGCGGATCGCACGCCCTGTATGTCTGGAAGTGCGTGAATTCCATGTCGTGCACCTTCAGACGGAGAAGGCCATCGTGGTCGATCTCCGCCGCC
>JALWFW010000137.1:2509-4337 GCA_027013865.1 Polyangiaceae bacterium
TGGAGGATATTCCTATAAAAAGCGAAAAAGTGTTCCGCATTGCTTATTAATGCGAGGGGGTCAATGTGTTTAAAAAAGTAGGTATTATACATCATCCTTATAGGGATATTGCTATTTCTCTTACCCAAAATATTTCTGACGAGTTTAGAAGGCATGGCTTGGATATAGTATTTGCACTTCCACTGGAAGGTCAGAGTCTTGCTTCTTTGCCTGAAGAAGTGGATCTTGTTGTTTCCATAGGGGAAGAAAACGCTCAGCGGCGCGGCGCCCTCGAATGTTCTCCGTGGGTACAACGCCATCACAATGTCAGACGCGAAGTAGGCGCTCCCCTCGCAGCCGAACCACACTGCAAGTGTGTAAATGTCGTCCAGCAGTGGCATGACGTAGAGCCTCCTGCCGCTGATCGTTGTGTACACGAGGGCGCCGTCGAGCATTTCTGCGTTGCTCGACGGGTAACCTTCCTTGTAGCGCGTTGTATCTTGTAGGTCTTTCGCGAGTGCCTCCAAGGTGCCCGCGTCGTACTGATAGCCGACGCGGATAAAAGAGAACAAATCATTGATTTGCCGCATAGTCGCGGCGGTAAACAGGAGGAGCCAGCGATCGTCGTGTTTTCTCTCCACCTCCGAAATCGACAGGTTGTTCGCCCACATTGTCCCCTTATCGGCGACCACTACATAGTCAGCCTTTACATTGACTACGTGCGGGCAAATAGACAGCGGTTCGCCGCATTCCGAGAACGCAACTTCGCGTCCGCAGTACGGGCAGGTCGCCCCGTTTTTAACCCATTTCGGTTTTTCGATCTCGTTCATTGTTCCTCCTTTCGCATGTGAAACCGCGCTCATCGCTCGATGAGCGCGATAGCGAACAATACAGCGGCGGTGCCGTGCGATGCCGTTAGCAGCACTGGCGCCGAGATGTCAACCATGCAGTATCTCCTTGCCACCATCGGGATAAAAGAGGGTGACATGGTGGAGCTTGAACCGCATCGGTGGAGCAACGCGCACGGTGACGCGCTTGCCGTCCTGTGTCGCCTTCGCCCGCGGGTTCGCCCACGTGAGCATGGCGACTGCCGCTTCTGCGGCGTCGCCGCTTGGGAACTCAAATTGCCGGACGGTCTCCGGCGGGCGTTCCCCGGGCTCACTCACGATGATGCCCACGGGGACGCCAAGTTCCCCAGCAACGTGCTCCAACAACGCCTCGCCCAGAGGGGCGGGCGTGTTCTGGAGCAGGATGCCGGCGTTTTCCGTCCAGGCATCCGCGGCGACTGCGGAGAGGGCGCGCCACGCTTCCTCGCCGTTGGGCGGAAAGACGATGGCGCGCTGTTCGATGACATCAATACCGAGGTCTTGGAGGCCGTCGGGGGCGTGACGGCCAATGAGAATGAAGCGGTGTTCGGGCATTATGGCACCTCCTACTTGAGTAATCCGGCGGCGCGTAGCTCCGCCTCGAACTCAGCCTTTTCGCGGGCGCGTTTCTCGGCGCGTTCGCGCTCGAAGCGCGCCTCGTTTTCTTCGAGGGCGGCCAGCCATTCTGCGGGCAGCCCCTCGGTGTTCTTCGGCGGCGTACTCGTGCCGTAGCCGCCGTAGAACTCTTTGACATCGGCGATTGTGCCATCGTCGAGGCGCACGAGCGCGAAGCGCTCTTCATACTCGTGCTCGTCGCACCCGTAGCACTCGGAATAAAACCGCGTGCGGGTGCGCGGGAACAGAACGCGCCCGACCTCAGTCATGTCGGGCCAGCCGTGTCTGTCGCACGAGGTGGGCGCAACACTTGCGACGAGGGCGCGGAACTCATCTTCGGTGAAGTCGTATTCCACGCCCGTATAGTC
>JALWFW010000138.1 GCA_027013865.1 Polyangiaceae bacterium
CTTGTAGCGCGCGTAGCAGTCGTCGCACATGCGTCCAGGCGGCTGAGGCATCTCATCGGGTTTGCCAGCACCGACCCATGCCTCGAGTTGGGCCATGGGTGACCATGTCCAGGTGTCATCGCAGCCCGGAACGCGGCATTTTATCTCCATTGGTTTCAGGGAGCGGTACTTTGCGTAGCATTCGCTGCACATCCGCTGAGGAGGTGCAACATCGTGTTCTGGTCTTCCAGCCATGATCTGTTCTCTAGAAGACCAGGTCCATGTATTTTCACAGCCGGGTATTTTGCAGGTAACCTCCATGGGCTGGACGCCTTTGCTTTTGGGCATACATGCATCGCACAGACGGCGTGGAGGGGCGGGCATCTCGTCGGGTTTGCCAGCCCTGGTCCATGCCTCCAGTTGACTCATGGGTGCCCAGGTCCAGGTGTTGTCACAGTCAGGGCTTGCACATTTTACTTCCACAGGCTGAAGTGTCCTGTATTTTGCGTAGCACTCGCTGCACATCCGCTGCGGCGGATCCATCTGCCCATCCGACAGGACGCGTACTTGTTCTTCTTTGGTCCAAGTCCAGGTTCCTTTGCAGCCGGGCATGCGACATTTAACTTTTTTGTCTACCAGTCCTTCAAAGATGGATATCTTCATGTCTGTTCTCCCCCCGGAAATCCGGGCCTGAATACGCTGCAACCGATGGCAGCCGGGTCACGGACGTACAGAGAAGTTCTGTAATGTACGCAGCGACTGTACAGTCAATCAGGCAAAAACTAGCAAAGCAGCCCTAGGGGTCAAGAGAGAGTATTTTGTCAGTCAATATATTGAAATAAAAGGTGTTTTCGTTAAAACACGGATTCCTTCACATCCCTGACCGGACCAGATACCTGCTTAGAGACGAGATGTCGGTGGGTAGACACCGATTTCAGGAGTTCAGGGAAGCATGGAGGAAACTCGTTCCTGGAGTTCTCTCAGGGACATGGGCCTGCGGGCGACGCCATCGTTCATTGCGGCCATGCCGACGTTTACGGCTATGGCTGCGGGGACCTTTCGGTCGTTCATGGACGGCAGTATGTGTTCGGCAGTGGGAGTACCAGTACTGCTTGCCAGGGCGTCCACCGCTGCAAGACACATGGCGTCGGTTATCTTTCGGGCGCGCACGTCTAGAACCCCACGGAAGAAACCTGGGAATACTAGGGAGTTGTTGACCTGATTGGGGAAATCACTGCGTCCGGTAGCAACGATGGCAGCTCCTGCATCCCTGGCCTCGTGAGGCCAGATCTCAGGAACGGGATTGGCACATGCGAAGACCACTGCATCGCGGTTCATGGATCTGACGTGATTGGGTGATATCACTCCAGGACCGGGGCGGGACAGGGCGATGAGAACGTCGGTTTCACGCACGGCCTCATCAAGTCCGCCACGAATTCCCAGTCCGTTGGTGCGGCGGGCCATATCCATGGCATGTGGGGAGAGATCCGTACGTTCGGGATGGAGCACGCCGCCGATGTCCACCAAAATCATATTCTGGGGCCTGACCCCTATGAGTTCCAGGAATCTGGCGGATTCAAGGCCTGCAGCACCGGCACCCAGGAACACCACCCTTACCTCTTCAGGATTCTTGCCTACGACCTTCAGTGCATTGAGCACACCAGCGGCGACTACGGTGGCTGTGCCCTGACGGTCGTCGTGCCATACGGGTATATCAAGCCTGTTTGTCAGGGTATCGAGAATTTCATAGCAATCAGGGGAGCGTATGTCCTCAAGATTTATGGCCCCAAAGGATGGTGCCGTGGCTATCACGGTCTCTACGAACGTATCGGGATCTCGAGCGTCCAGCACCAGAGGGATGGCGTCTACGCCCCCGAGGGCTTTGAAGATAAGGGCTTTGCCTTCCATGACGGGCAGGGCTGCCTCGGGTCCTATGTCTCCCAGACCCAGGACACGGGTTCCGTTGGATGCCACGGCAACGGTGTTCCAGCGCCATGTGTATTCGAAGGATGCATCCCGATTTTCATGTATGATTCTGGATACTTCGGCTACTCCAGGGGTATACCAGACAGCCAGATCCTCAGGTGTGTCCACGTTGACTCTGGGGGTGACGGTTATCTTGCCGCCATGACGTCTATGAAGTTCGGCAGCCATGCGGGCAAATTCTCCGGTACGGCGGGAGGGGTCACGAGTCATGGCCTTTTCTTGCCAGAGACAGATGGTGTGTCAAGGGCAAATCCGTGTAGTATACAGGTTTTTGTTTGGGTATTCGGGCATGTAGACGACAGCGCCTCCTGAAACTGGTTGGAGCACGTTTCCATCACGGTCGGTCATCTCGATTGTATGGAGTACTTTCTTGTGTGGCAGAGCATCTCTACCGTGGCTCACCGCCTGGTTTCAGTTTCACGGCAAGTCAGCACCTGACGTTTTCCTGAAAAGGGCGTGCAAGCACCTGTTTTGGTTTGCATGCCCGTCTCGCCACCACATCCGCCAGCCACCAGTACCTCTTGGGGCCTTACAGGGCTTCCAGGATGAGAAACCGCTGGGGCCTACACTCTCGGTGGCGGCGTCTTGGCCAAAGAGCCTAGTGGACGGCCTTCTCAGTCCGAACGCGAGATCGGCCGCGAAAAAACGTGTATCGAGGAAGACGGCGGGATAATCAAACTCAAGACCATAGCGTTGATTCACAGTTTAAGGTGCTCGGTTGCGAGACACGGTCATTCATCTTAGCCAACCATCCCCATGGATGCCTGAGACACATACTTCAGGTGGTACGAGGCGGGTTTCGTGCGAAAGTACGTAAAGTGCGTATTCGCAAACGTCTTTTTTGGGCAGGCATGTGGTGTTACGTACTCGAGATGCCATGTCGTTTCAGTGCGTCATTACATGTGCCGTCATGCTGTTTGTTTTATCGTAACGTATTGAAATAAAAGGATTATTCCAATATATCCCGTGTGCGGCCACCATTTTGCGGACAGATGGGCTTTTTGGTTAGCTATTTGCTCAACTCTGGCGCCTTACCGACGAGTATCTCCACATGTCAATGTATTTGTTTGCTGGTCAGATCATTTCCGGCCTGGCAGGAATGAAACCGGAAGATGCCGTTGTCATGCTCGTTTTCTGGGGTGCCATGTCTGGTGTGTATGTTTCTGCCACTGGAACACGACTGGCTCCTGCACCGGTCTTGTGGATCGTGGTGGGTATGGCGGTTCAGTCTCTGCTCATGCATATCCTTCCACCTGCCGTCACCCATCATACCGAAATGGTGAGTTACTGGATTTCAGATCCAGCTCATCCCGTCACCTCCCGTGCGGCATCTTTGCTCCTTGACTCCATGACCCTGGGAGCTGCGAAACCGGATGTCCCATATATCATAATGAAAAGGGCGGGTTTGGCTCACGTGATGGCCATATCCGGACTCCATGTGGGAATCGCTGCCGCCATCGGTATGGTTGCTGGAAGACTCGTTCACAGGCTCGCGGCAGCTCGGTATCCCCTGAGAAGGTGTCCTGTGGAAGGAACGGGAGGCGTGGCATCCCTCACTGTATATCTGTCTGTCGTACACGATTCTCCTTCGGTGCAGCGGGCCGCTATCATGGCGGTGACATACTTCCTACTTAGGTGCCGCACGAAAACAGGCGGACTGAATGCCCTGGCCATCGCCGGTATCACCATACTGACCCTATGGCCCCATGAAGTGCATTCCCTGTCGTTTCAACTCTCCTTTTTCGCTACGGCTGGACTGGTTCTTGCCATGGACACGGTACAGGGTCGGGTATCCAAAATCGTTGCAGCATCGTCGGGCGCCTGGCTGAGTACGTGGCCCATAGCGGTTCATTCCTTTGGACAGATCTCCGTTTGGGGCCCCCTTGCCAACCTCACCGTTCTTCCGGTGTTCACGGTTTTGGTGATTCCCGGAGCGTTCCTCGTCAGAATCATGAGGTTTTTGCACATACCCGGACACGGTGTCCTGCATGTCTACCTGACGGACCTGACGGCGGGTGTGCTCAACAACCTTCATGTATTCATGGCAGCTCATCCGATGCCGTCCTGTCATGGTGCCGTGCCTGCCATTGCGGCGTTGTCTCTTTTTCTGGCCGCCCGCAGAAAGCTGATATCTCTTTTGGGTATGGGAGTTTATGTGCTTTTGGTGTTCATGCCTGTAGGGGGGGCGGACAGTATCGTCATGATGGCTCAGCCAGGACGACAGGCGGTGATATTCACTCACCAGCGTAGTGCCGTGGTGGTGGATGCGGGGCCATCTACTGTGCCTGATATGCTCAGGAACCAGGGCACGGGGGAGGTTAGGGAACTCATCGTCTCCCACTGTCACCGAGATCATTACCGCATGGTACGTCCACTGGTGGGTTCGGTTCTCGTGCGAAGGGTCGTCTATCGGCCTGCTCTGCCCTGTCCGGACATGAGTGTACGTACCGTAAGAGTGCTGGATTCGAGACCACTCCCCGGCATGTTCATCTATACACTGGACGGATATGCCCCTGCTTGGCTCTCTGAAAATGATTCGTCCACCGTGTTGCTGGTGCGCTGGCACGGTTTGAACGTGGCTCTTCCGGGAGATCTGGAATACGATGGATGGGAACGTATCGCGTGTCCTGAACGTCCGGTGGATCTGATGGTCATGCCTCACCACGGGAGCCGACACTCCATATCTCCGCGCATGTTCTCGTGTCTGAAACCCCGCCAGGCAATTGTGCTAGGTCGAGATAACGCGCCACAACTACTTGAAATTATTAATAAATTCAATATTCCCGCGTATCTTGTGAAGTCTGGAAGTGTGGTGGTGCGAGGAGCGGGACTCGAACCCGCACGCCGCTTGGACACTGGAACCTAAATCCAGCGCGTCTACCAATTCCGCCATCCTCGCATAATGGCAGATTCACAGGTACTGAAACCTGCAATGAAGTACATGACACCCAGAAGAGCCCCGACTTTTTCTTCTGGTGCCGTGTATGGTGCGGTCGGGGGGACTCGAACCCCCACAGGCATAGCGCCCACTAGAACCTGAATCTAGCGCGTCTACCAATTCCGCCACGACCGCGCGGACGGTGGTTTTTTAATGGGTAACCGCCCTGAAGTCAAGACCTAATGTCGTGCAGTGACATAAATAACCCAGGAATATTAGGTGCCAGGAGAGTCGGGTGCAGTGTTTTGTGCGGATTCAGCAGTACTGGTATCGTCAGGTTGCTGATTTTCACCAGTCTTTGGGGATTGCGAAGGTTCGGCATTGGCATCTGACGAGGTTTCGCCGTCTGAATCGGCTCTGGAGAGGTCGTCTTCGCTGTCCCTGGGTACCAGTGCCAGATCGGTAATCCGATCATCGTCTGATATGGACATTATTTTCACGCCCTGAGTGTTTCTGGACTGAACCTTGATGTTCTCCACCTGCACACGGATGGTTTGACCCTTCTCGGTGAAGGCCAGGAGATCGTATCCTTCCTGAACGATGCTTATGGCTGCCAGGGCTCCGGTGCGGTCCGTCACCTTCTGGGCGATGACACCCTTGCCGCCACGGTGTACGGCCGGGAATTCCTCCACAGGGGAGCGTTTCCCGTAGCCTGATGCCGACATGGTGAGTACCGTCAAGGCGGAATCGGCGGGATCGAACACGTCCATGGATACCACCTCGTCGTCACCACGCAGGGAAATGCCCTTGACTCCTCTTGCAGTGCGTCCCATGGACCTGACGTCATCTTCGCTGAACCGGACCACGAGGCCTCCTCTGGTGCCTAGAAGCACGTGTCCGCGGCCATCGGTGAGGGAAACCCGGAGCAGACCGTCGTCATCGTCGATGTGTATGGCCTTTATGCCGCTCTGTTTGATGTTGGTAAACAGGGACAGCTCACTCCGTTTGACGATGCCGCGTCTGGTGGCGAAAAACAGGTAACCGCCCTCATCGAAGCCACTTATGGAAAGCATGGCCACCACCCGTTCTCCGGGTTCCAGTCCTAGGAAGTTGACCAGCGCCTTGCCCCGGGCACTGCGTTTGCCTTCGGGCAATTCATAGACCTTGCGCCTGAATACGCGTCCAGTGTCGGTGAAGAACAGCACTACGTCATGGTTCATGGCTACGAGCACCTGAATGACGGCGTCGTCCTCGTCACGTAATTCGGCTCCCTTCTTACCCTTTCCGCCGCGTCCCTGTGCTTGGTAGTCAGAGGTGCCAGTACGCTTTATGTAACCGGCACGGGTAAGGGTGAGCACCATCTCCTTATTGGGGATGATGTCTTCTAGGGTAACTTCTCCACTGCGCTCCTCTATGGCTGTCCGTCTTTCATCACCGTATTTGTTCTTGAGTTCCTCGAGTTCTTCACGGATGACTCTCTTGAGTTCCTCGGGATCGTTGAGGATTTTTCTGAGTTTTTCGATGCGGTCCAGGAGTTCCCGGTATTCTTCTGCCAGTTTTTCCTGCTGCAGACCGGTGAGTCTGTGCAGACGCATGTCTAGGATGGCTTGAGCCTGTCTACGGCTGAGTCTATACGTGGCCGGGATGTCCTCACGATGGACTCCGGCTCTCTCCAAGAAGGCCTCCAGTCCGTGAAAGTCGTGGAGCATCAGACGACTGCGTGCCTCGTCCGGGGTGTGGGAGGATCTGATTATTCTGATGACCTCGTCGATGTCCATGGAGGCCACACCCAGACCTTCGACGATTTCGCGACGTTCCTCGGCCTCACGCAGCTCGTATTCTGTACGGCGTAGGACCACCTGACGTCTGTGCTCAATGAAATGTTGGAGAATTTCCTTGAGACTCAGTAGTTTTGGGCGACCATCCACTATGGCGATGAGGTTCATGCCAATGGTGGTCTGAAGCTCTGTCTTTTTGAATAGCTGGTTTTTTATGACCTCTGGCATGGCGTCACGCTTGAGCATGATGACCACACGCATGCCGCGTTTGTCCGACTCGTCACGGATATCGGATATGCCCGCGATTTCCTTGTTTTTTACCAGATCGGCGATTTTTTCGATGAGGCGGGCCTTGTTCACCTGGTATGGAAGCTCCGTCACCACAAGGGCGGTGCGTCCTTCGCGCAGTTCCTCGACATCCACTACTCCGCGCACCAGCAGGCGACCGCGACCTGTCTTGTATGCCTCTATTATGGGAGCGCGTCCGTATATTATGCCTCCTGTGGGGAAATCCGGTCCATGAATCTTCTGGATCAGTCCTGCTAGGTCGATTTCGGGATCTTCCAGCACTGTAACGGCACCGTCCACCACTTCACTGAGGTTGTGTGGCGGGATGTTCGTAGCCATACCAACGGCGATACCCGATGCACCGTTTACCAGTAGATTGGGCAGCCTGGCAGGCAGGACAGCGGGCTCGAATTCCTTGTCGTCGTAATTGGGCACGAAGTCCACGGTGTCCTTGTCGATGTCTGCCAGCATCTCCAGGGCGATTTTGGCCATGCGTACTTCGGTGTAACGCATGGCTGCCGCAGGGTCTCCGTCTATGGAGCCGAAGTTGCCCTGGCCGTCCACCAGGGGATAGCGCATCGAGAAAGGCTGGGTCAGGCGTACAAGGGCGTCATAGATGGCAGCATCGCCATGGGGATGGAAACGTCCCATGGTATCTCCCACTACACGGGCCGATTTTTTATAGGGCTGTGTGGGAGTATTCTTGAGGATGTGCATGGTGTACAAAATGCGCCTGTGTACTGGCTTGAGACCGTCGCGTACGTCAGGAAGCGCTCTCGAGACTATGACACTCATGGCATAGTCCAAAAAGGAACGCTTCATCTCGTCTGATATGTTAATGGGAACTATGTGCCTGTCCTCCATCTGTCCTCCTCAGGCCGTTGGGCCTGCATCACACCTCTGCGCGATAACCGCGTTTTTTGGCCCCTCGAGCTCTGTGGAAGAGCCGCAAGCCGGGGCACCGTGCGGGTTGGATCGTATATCTTGCCTCACCTGAGTTCCCACTCCAGCTCGTGCTCGTGTTTGGCCAGTGCGCTTAAGAATGCCTCCACGATAGCGGCATCGAATTGGGTCCCTGCGTTGGACTTCAGTTCCTCGATGGCAGTGGCCTTTGGGAGCGCACGGCGATAGGAGCGATCGGAAGTCATGGCGTCGAAGGCGTCTGCCACGGCTATTATGCGGCCTATGAGCGGAATTTCCTCGCCCGTCAGTCCCTGGGGATAGCCGCGTCCGTCGTAGCGTTCGTGGTGGGTGTAGACGCCGTCTATGAGCCTGCGCATATATGGAATGGGTTCGAGTATTTGTTTGCCCATTTCGGGATGAAGTCTGAACATCTTGATTTCGCCCGGTTCCAGGGCTCCAGGCTTGTTGAGTTTGTGATGAGGGATACCTATCTTGCCGATGTCATGAAGCTGTCCGGCAAAAGTCACTTCATCCACCGTAGTTGAGGGAAGTCCCAGTTCTTCGGCTATCCACCTGGAATACACGGATACCCGTACCGAGTGACCTTTGGTGTAAGGGTCGTTCTTTTCAATGGCATTGATGAACCCTACGATGGTCTGACGGAAGTTTTCCTCCAGAAAACGGTTGAGCTTTTCAAGTTCTCGGTTGCGCTGGCGAAGCTCGTCCACCAGACGGGCATTTTCAAGGGTAGCAGCGGCTCTGGTGGCCAGAAGGTCCATGAACTTGCGCATACCCTCGGTGAAATGCCGGCGGCGGTCGAAGGAAACCACTACTAAGAGCCCCAGACTGTTGTGTTTGAACATGAGGGGTACTGCGACCATGGATGTGGGTTCACCAACCCTGTGAAGGATGAAACCCGAGGCATCATCACCTGACATCAGGACAGAGCCTTCGCGTTCCACCATCTCCCTGAGTGCCTCCACGTCCAGAGCTACTCGGTTATCACCGGAGAAACGTTCCATGGTGAAAAAATCCCTGGCCCCCAGGCCTCTGAAGTTGAGTACAGCATAACCGGCCTCGGTTTCGCCAAGGGTGGTGTCCAGAATCATTTCCATGATACGGTGGATGTCACTTCCTTCGGCTATGGCCTGGGAGATGGTATAGAGCCTAGCCACCTCACGCAGGGTAACGTTGTCCTCCCTCAGCCGTTTGTGTTCCACGGCTCTCTTTATCACTTGAACCACTTCATCGGGTTTGAACGGCTTGAGGATGTAATCGAAGGCTCCAGCCTTCAGTGCCGATACGGCTGTCTCCACAGTACCGTATCCCGTGACCATCACCACGGACACCAGATAGCCCCGCTCCCGTATGGCTTCAAGGAGCTGCAGCCCGTTCATGGGCTCCATCATGAGGTCGGATACGACGACGTCGAAGGACTCTTCTTCGAGGATTTCCAGGGCTTCTTGCCCTCCTGAGGCGGTTTCAGTCTCGAATCCCTCCATGTCCAGGAAGTCTTCGAGCATTTCACGGACAACCGGTTCGTCGTCTACGACCAGTACTTTGATGTCTGATAGGTCGTGTTCAGCCATGGCGCCGCATGATAACCTTCAAGCCCTGCTGGGTCAACGTTAAGTGAGATGGGAACTCTTGCGGAAGTGGGGGGTTAGTGCAGGTGATATCTCGCGTAACTTATTGAAATCAAAAGAAAAATCTTGAACTACAGGCACGGTGTGAAGACTGGGCCGTGAGTGCGGGCCTGGGCCTTTTTACGGAGCAGGTCCAGGACAGCACGCCGACCAAGGGCAGCAGCATAACCGGCAGGGCTGCATCCTCCATGTATTACTCCGGCGGAGGTCTTCCTTTTTTTGTCGAAACTGAGCACTGCACCGGCTGCCAGGAGCTTTTTCACCACTGTCACACAGCCGCGGCGTGCTGCAATGTGAAGTGGTGTCTGACCCCAGGCATCGTAGACGTTAGGCCCAATACCCAAGCGGAGAAACTCGGCCGTCGCTTTTGCATCACACCACCATGCAGCAGCATGAAGCGGCCCCAGAGATTTTCTGTCCAGGGGCTTCCATACGGCACCTGCCCGAAGGAGTGCAGCGGCTGCCCTGAAATGTCCCTTTTCGAGGGCCAGCATGAGGGGAGTCCTGCCTGCCTCGTCCCTGACGTTCACGAGAGGTTTGAGGCCCATAGACAGCAGGAGCCTGACCATGTCTGGATTCCCGTGGTAGGCGGCAGCATGGAGCAAGGTGACTTTCTTCAAATCGTCGAGAGGGAACCTGATCCTGATCATCCGTCTCATGATACGAAGCATTTCTGCTCTGTGACGTTCGCTCAGATAGCGTAGCGGCGATACCCAGCCCCTAACAGTCATCTCTATGACGGTGTTTCGGCTCACCGGCGATATGTCCAGACGATCCAACCCCTTGACGAATTCCAGAATCACGTCCTGCCTGACGTAGGAGGGCATTTTCTCGATGAGGTCAGCATATAGCGGTTTTTTGGAAGGCTTGAATGTGGCGTTGACGAAACTCATTCGGGAAGTCAGGAGCGACTTCAGTACGCTGGTGCCGGGACAGATGGCAGCTGCCCTGAATGAAGCAGATACGGCCTGAGCACTACCGCTGTACAGCCATGTCTTCGCCAGTATCCGCGGCAGATGGCGACGTATCCTTTTGCAGTAGACCCCAGATGAGCGAGCAATATGCCGTGTGGCATCGAAAAGCCTGACCAGGGCCATACCATTTCCCAAAACGGCCATCTGTTCAAGGGGATTATGGTATACCTGAAGCACAGGAAGGGCACCTTTCGACAGCAGTAGGTTTACCATTTTCATGTCTCCGGCCAGTCCGGCAACCGAAAGGGGCAAGAGACTACCGGATCCCATGTTGGTGCTGGCTCTCCGGCCAATCAGGAATGTCACCATATCATACTTGCGGGCTCGAACGGCGTCTATGAGGGCCATCTGAAGTTCATCGTTGGTGGTGATGAGGTTGTCCAGCATTGTGCGGTTGCCTGAGATTACGGCTGCCTCCAGCATATGAGATACTTCCGGATGGTATGGGAGCATATGTTTCAGGAGATTCCGGTTGCCGAGGAACACTGCTGCCCGGGCCGCTCCAGTGGGGCTACCTCCTGCATTGATGAGTTTCAGTGCCACCGAATCGAGGCCCAGCCATGTCATGCGTTCGGCTGCACGTCCTGCTTCCAGTATGCGGCGTGGGGCAGGCAGGGAGGAGAGTACGACAGAGGCCACCCGGGACCAGGGATCGCCCGCAGCCATCATTGCCCCGGCATCCCACAGAGCAAGTGAATCTGAGAAGCGCCTTCTGATTGATGCAATTTTATTCAATGATTTCAGTATGTTATACCACGCACCCCACCTGAGTAGAGGAGTCTGATCAGGGTTTAAAACGAGCCAGACAAGCGTGGACGTGGTACCATGACGTCCTGACTTCATGGATGGATCCGCTTTCACGAGCTCCATGACTGCGGCAGTCTTGCCCTGCATGAGTGCATGGTCCAGGGCCGTAAAGCCGCTGCGATCCCTGACGTCCGTGCGTGCTCCGGCCTTGAGGAGTATGCGGACGGCATCCGTGTGACCGCCACGGGCCGCATACATGAGGGCAGTCATGCCCCTGTCATCGGTTCGGTCGAGCAGGGGGAGCAGTCCGGAACGCAGGAGCACGGACAGCGCATCGGTGTTGCCGTAGGCTGCGGCCGTGTGAAGAGCAGTGTGCTGAGCAGCATCCACCACATCCTGACGGGCTCCGGCTTTGAGGAGGAGTGTGACGACTCTGCCTGACGAGAAACGCGCCGCCACATGAAGAAGGGTCTTCTCTGCGGGACTGTCCAGCATCCTGCCAGGGCGCACATGCCTGGAGAGCACCCGAACCAGTGTGGCATCGGACGCACGCACTGCCCATTCCAGCCACCAGGTGGCTCCTGCCCTGGTCGCATGTGTCACGGACGTATTCAGTACCCTGTCCACCACGTCAGGCGAGTTGCCGGCCCGGTAACAGGACACAGCCAGATCCAGGAGCAGTTTCTCCTTCTCCAGTGCACGTTCCACGGTATCGGGCATTTCCTCCAGATAGGTGCATCCCCGCGTGAGCACGGCATCCAGTGCCGTGGATATGGCTCCGGTGCGTACGTACTGCGGGTCGTACATCCTGCGCAAAAGGTCAAAGGGCAGGCCCTGATGTGCTGCCAGCACCAGATCACGGGCTCGGGGATGTGCACCGTGTCTCAGCAGTATCCTGACGAGTCTGGTTACGGGGTCTCCTGACACTTGCATACCGCGCTCTTGCTGGCGCCACCAGGTATCGGCTCCCATTTCCAACACGATGTACAGGGGATCGGCTCCCTGTTTAGTCTTGGTTTTCGGATTTGCGCCTGCATCGAGTAGCACGGCGGCAACTTCTGGGTGCAGGTCCTCGCACGCTCTGTGCAGAGGGGTCATGCCTGCGCTGTCGCGTGTGCTGGCATTGGCGCCGGACCTGATGAGGAGTTTGGCTGCCGCGACATTTCCGGAGGAAGCAGCAGCATGAAGAGGAGTCCGGAGCCAGCGATCCTGTCCGGCAGCAGGAAATCCGCGGGATAGAAGCTCTTGAAGCACTTCGGCGTGTCCTGTTTCCACGGCTGTGAACACTGCAGACGGGGAAGGAACCCCTGAGATGGCGCTTTTGAGCAGCACCAGTTCCACGGTTTTTGTATCTCCGGAGCGCACTGCCACGTCGATGGGCCCCGACGAGCCGTCCCGAACGTCCTGGAGACGTGCTCCGGCCTTCATGAGCATACGGGCAGCTGAGGCCCTGCCCCTGCGCAATGCCACGAATAGTGGTGTGTGGCCCCAGCGGTCCCGGGCGTTAGTCGCAATACCTGCCTTGATTGCTCTGTCTATACACCGTGGGTTGCCTCCCCAGGCGGCTGCGTGAAGGAGGGATTCCCCAAGGGCGTTTCGGACCCGCGGGTCGGCTCCTGCGTTAAGCAGTTCATCCATGATGTCCGGGCGTCCGAGTCTGGCTGCTGCAAATAATGGCCAGTCCCCGGCCACGGGAACGCCCAAGACGGCCCTGTCACGGGAAAGGTTGCGTATGGTCGTCAAATCTTCAGTAATTACAGCAAGATACAGATAAGCCGCCCGTTCGTTGGCAGGAAGTCGTCTGTCACGGACGGAATGTACGGTTTTGGAAGTATTACGGGTAGGACGTCTGACTGCCGGTGAATGAACCGGGGCCTGGCATGACACTACGAGTACTGATAAAAGGAGGAAACCTGTGATCAGTGTTGGAGGGTATGCTGGACGTTTCATGAAAACCTCCGGGAGGGTACGTACGTATGATCTCATAACACAAAGTTCCGGAGGCAACATGGCTTTTTCAGACTGGCCTCTACTGCCAAGTCCTTGATTAAGGCCAGAGCTCGCACGTATTCCAAAGTCCGTCTTCCTCTTAGTCGCAACATCAACACCTTGAGTATGAGTCAAGCACTTTGATACGTACTTCGAGAGGCGCGGCCTGACGTCGACATCGAAAAGGCGGGCAGCATATCGAGCCACCGGCACTGACATCTCCTCGGTCGAATGAGCAGCCTGTGACGTGAGATCACTGGTTCACCTTGAGCCCTCACCCTTGACAAGCTTTCAAAAGGACGCGGCCTATGACGTGAGCGCCCGCATTGCCCGAGGCCGTCCCCTCAAGGTGCCACACATGATGCTCCTATCGAACACTGGGCAAGACGACAGCAGAGCACAGGCCACATAG
>JALWFW010000139.1:0-3193 GCA_027013865.1 Polyangiaceae bacterium
CTTTTATGCAGACCTTCCCATAATACTTCCCGAGATACGGGGAATGTTCGAGATGAACGAGGGCATAGCCATCTTCGACGTCGGCGGAGATCCTGCCGGTGCCCGCGTTCTCGGGAGTTTTGCCGAGGTAATCCGGGAACATGAAATGCTTCAGGTAGTCAATCACAACCGTCCCTTCACTGACACAATAGAGGGAACAAGCAATCTCAAGCAGAAGATGGAGGCTGTATCCGGACTGAAAGTCACCGGCTATATCGGTAATTCTCACCTGCTTGAGGACACTGACGTAGAAACAGTCCTGGCAGGCTATGAATTTCTGCGCAATCTGAGTAGTGAAACCGGAATACCAATCCGTTTCATCACCATCCCGGACACCATCGCCGATGATTTTCCCTTCGGGGATATCGAAGTTCCCGTACTGGTGCTTCACCGGATCCTGCGTCCTCCGTGGGATCCCGAATATATGATCCGAGGCAGAAAACCTATGCTTCAAGTGTGAGAGGAAGTGACATGCCCAACGTAATCATTGACAAGGACCGGTGCAAAGGCTGTGAACTTTGCGTCCATGCGTGTCCCCAAAAGGTCCTGGAGATGTCCAAGGATCTCAACGTAAAGGGGTACTTCTACTCCAAACCCGTACATCCCCACAAATGCATCGGCTGCACTATGTGCGCCATGATGTGCCCTGACACGGCCATCAAGGTGGAGGTTTACGGCACCAGGTACCGCTATTTCGCGTACTGAAAGGGGGAAGGCCATGGCAAAGAAACTCATGAAAGGAGCCGAGGCAATTGGAGAAGCCGCCATCAGAGCAGGCTGCCGTCATTATTTTGGTTATCCAATTACGCCTCAGAGTGAAATCGCAGAATACCTGTCAAGGCGCATGCCTGAGGTTGGGGGTGTATTCCTCCAGGCCGAAAGTGAAGTGGCTGCCAGTAACATGCTGTTTGGCGCCGCTGCCACGGGCACCCGGGTGATGACCTCCTCGTCGAGTCCGGGAATCAGCCTCATGGCAGAAGCTTTCAGTTACATGGTTGGCGCAGAGGTGCCTGCAGTGGTGGTAAACGCTATGCGAGGCGGTCCCGGCCTGGGTGGAATCCTTCCTTCCCAGAGCGACTACTTCCAGGCTACCAAGGCCAACGGACACGGAGACGTTCATTTCATAGTGCTCGCCCCTGCATCCCTGCAGGAATCCGTCGAGCACGTCATGATGGCCTTCCCGCTTGCAGAGAAATACCGCAACCCCGTCATGATAGTGGCAGACGGTCTCGTGGTACAGATGATGGAATCCGTAGATTTCGACATCGTCGAAACCACTGACCCGCCGGATGTGGAAGACTGGGCTGCCACAGGTACGAAAGGTCGTCGCGAGCGCAACCTAGTAAAGAGTCTTTTCCTCGATCCTCTCGGTCTCGAAGAACACAACCGCAAGCTTCGCCGAAAATACGACGAGATGGAAGAAAACGAAGTCCGTTACGAGGAAGTCCTTATCGAAGACGATACCAAACTCGTGGCTGTGGCTTACGGCACCACCTCCCGAGTGGTCCGCTCCGTCGTGGAAGAGCTGCGCGGAGAGGGATATCCGGTAGGGCTGTTCAGACCCATTACCCTGTATCCATTTGCATACGACCGTCTGCGTGAGATATCCAAACGCGATTCAGTCAAAGGATTCATGTCAATTGAAATGAGCACCGGACAGATGATCTACGACGTGCGTCTTGCTGTCCAGGATCTCAAGCCCGTCGGCTTCTTCGGCCGCCAGGGCGGTATCATCCCCACTCCTGATGATGTGCGCAAGGCCATGCTCCAGGAACTCGAAAAACTGGGAGGTTAAGTATGGTTACCATATTCACCCGTCCTGATTCCATGTTCGACACCCCAACCCACTACTGTCCGGGATGTACTCACGGGGTGGCCCATAGACTCGTTGCCGAGGTCATCGACGAGCTTGGCATAAAGGATAAAACCGTTGGAGTGGCTCCTGTGGGCTGCGCAGTTCTTATATACAACTATATGAATACCGACTTCGTGGAAGGTTCACACGGACGAGCCCCGGCTTCGGCCACAGGTATAAAACGGTCCCGCCCCGATCTGGTGGTCTACACTTACCAGGGCGACGGTGACTTGGCCTCCATAGGTGCTGCAGAAATCGTTCATGCTGCAAACCGCGGAGAAAAAATCACCGTTGTATTCATAAATAATGCCATCTACGGCATGACGGGCGGACAGATGGCCCCCACAACGCTGCCCGGGCAGAAAACCACTACATCTCCCAAGGGCCGTGACGTCAACCACATCGGTTATCCCATTCGCATGGCGGAACTCCTGGCTACACTGAAGACACCGGGATACATCGTAAGGTCCTCCCTTCACGATCCCTATCACATAGCCATGGCCAAGAAAGCCATCAAACAGGCTTTCATCTATCAGTTGGAAGGAAAAGCTTTCTCAATGGTAGAGCTCCTATCCACCTGCCCCACCAACTGGGGTATGACGCCCTATCAGGCCACTCAGTGGCTCAAGGAAAACATGCTGCAGTACTATCCTCTCGGTGTATTCAAAACTCCAGAGGACGAGTGAGGAGGGACACTGACATGAGCGACAGATTCCATAACGAAGTCGTATTCGCAGGTTTTGGAGGACAGGGTCTTCTCACAGCAGGCAAACTCCTGGCCCAGGCTGGTATGGCCGAAGGTCTACAGGTAGCATGGGTTCCCTCCTACGGTCCCGAGATGAGAGGCGGCACGGCGAGTTGCACGGTGGTGCTCGACAGCGTCATAGTGGGCTCTCCCATCGTGCCCAGTCCCATGAATGCCGTGGTCATGAATCTGCCCAGCATGAAAAAATTTGCCCCTGAGATAAAACCTGGTGGAGTGCTGGTCATCAATTCATCTCTCATCGAAGAGCGTTCCGACAGAACTGACATTCTTCAGGTTCCCATCAATTGCAATGACATAGCCATAGAAGTCATGGGGAACAGCCGTTCAGCCAACATGGCCGCCCTAGGAGCCATAGTGGGAGCGACGGACATGATTTCATATGAGAGCATAGAAACGGCACTCCGGAATCTCTTTGCAAAGAAACCGAAACTAGTAGAGCCGAACGTGGAAATCCTCAAGCGTGGCTATGAGATAGGACGCGCGGCCCGCGAAAAGGCTGCACAGGAGGGATGACATGGGCGAAGTAGAACTGG
>JALWFW010000139.1:3203-4303 GCA_027013865.1 Polyangiaceae bacterium
GCCGTTCCTCAAGCCGGTTCAGGAATACCTCAAACTCCAGGGCCGCTACCGCCATCTCAGACCGGAGCAGATAGAGCACATCGAAGAGATGATTCACATCCGTTACCGCAGACTCGAAGCCAAGTGTGAGGCCACGCAGAAGCTGGCCGCTGAACTCGAGGCAGAGCTCGCCGGTTCCGGAGAACAGGAGGGATGACATGGGCGAAGTAGAACTGGATCTCTCCAAGGTCGACGAGATAGTGAAGCGCTACGAGGGCGGGCGCGAGGACGTTCTGGCGATACTTCAGGACGTTCAGGCGGTATACAACTACCTGCCCCGGGAGGCGATGACGCGTGTGAGCGAGCTCACTGGAGTTCCCATGACGCAGATAGCGACGCTGGCGACGTTCTTCCATGCCTTTGCGCTCAATCCGCGGGGCAAGCACATCGTGACGGTGTGCATGGGCACGGCGTGCCACGTCAGAGGAGCGCCCCTGGTACTCGAGGAGCTGGAGCGTGAGCTGGGCATAAAGAACGGTGAGACCACCGAGGACATGATGTTCACCATAGAGACAGTGAACTGCGTTGGTGCGTGCGCCCTTGGGCCGCTGGTGATAGTTGACAGCAAGTACCACGGCAACGTGAAGGTGTCCGAGGTCGAAAAACTCCTCGCCCAGTACAAGGAGGAGGCGTGAGAATGGAGAAGGTGACAGACATAAAGGCACTTGAGGCTCTGATAGACAGGCATGAGGAAGCGCGCCGGAGCCGCCAGGGCGAGACCATCATCTCGGTGTGCATGGGCACTGGCTGCCGTGCATCCGGAGCCGAGGACGTGGTTGCAGCGTTCGAGGAGGCCATAGGGGCGGCCGACGACATTCGCATCGAGCAGATGGTGCGCACTGGCTGCCACGGGTTCTGCGAGCGCGGGCCTTTGGTGGTGATAAATCCCGAAGGAATCCTGTACCAGCGTGTGCGTCCCCGTGACGTTCGGGAGATCCTCGACCGCACCCTTGGCGAGAAGAAGATCGTCAAGCGCCTGCTGTACAAGGATCCTGCTGACCGCAAGAAGGTCTACGAGAAGGAGCAGGACATCCCGTTCTATGCGCACCAGCACCGCATCG
>JALWFW010000140.1 GCA_027013865.1 Polyangiaceae bacterium
CCTGAGCCATTAGGTTTTCGGCTCTCTGGGCGAGTACAAAGGTCTCATCGAAGTGCTCCACCACGCTCTCCTGGTTGCCGGTGTCCTGGTAGTAGGCCAGAAGACGTACCTCAGACTCTGACTGCCACGTGAGGTTGTGGTGTTCACGGGCCAATTTCAGAAGGGTCTGAATGGTCTCGTACTGAAGTTCCCGCTCACCTGACTGGCGATATATCTCCTCTAGGTGCTTGTGGGCATGATAGAGCATCTCGGGACTGTCCGGAGACAGCTCCAGTACCTTGCGCAACTGATCCGCCACCTCCACATTGGAGGCAAAACGCCGGGCATAGTGTGCTGCTTCCAGGTAGTAACGTGCTGCCTTGTCCGTGTCCCCTGCCAGCTCTAGATGTCTTGCTATGTGAACGAGATCCGAACCCCTGGGCCCCAGGGACATGAGATGCTCGGCAATCTTACGGTGTGCCGCTGTTCTCTCTTCATCCAGAAGACCTTCATAGGCCATGTCCCTGACTAGTTGACGTTTGAACCTGTAGAGTCCAGGGTCATCGGGGTCTTTTTCGATATAACCGGAGTTAACCAGATGCTCGAGAATATCCGAGGGATCCTCCCCAGTGAGTATCTCAAGCCGATCCGAACGGAAATAACGGCCCAGTACAGCGGCCAAACGCAGTACCCGTCTTGCCTCGGGAGCGAGGGAGTCTATCCTGCTCGAGACCAGACCCTCCAACGTGGTGGGCAGGCTCAATTCCTCTCCTGCCTGAGCCCTGTCCGTTGGTACCAGGAACCCGTCTCCGTCTATCGTGCAGTATCCGCGAACCACTACGGAATGCAGCAGCTCCTTGAGATAGAAGGGGTTATTCTCCCCCATGTCTACTATGGAATCTATGAGATTACGGGCACGGGCAGGCTCCCTGAAGTGCATCTCCACGAAGCGCCGGGCCGTATGATCGTCCATCTCCCTTACCAGCACAGGTGGATACTGGAGCATCACTTCGCCGAAGTCATCCCTGGACCTGCCGGTGAAAATGACCATTACTGGAATGGTGAAATGGAGCAGCAGGAACTCGTCCAGTACCTTGATACTCTGGGAATCAGCCCACTGTAGGTCCTCCAGGACCATCACCACCGGGCCGGCCATAGCCCCCACCAGCACTTCCAGCAGTCTAACCACCTGAGACTCCATCAGCACCTCGCTGCTGGATGGGTGTTCGGATTCCACGGCAAACAGTCGCTCCAGAAGCTCACGCACCATGGCTTTATCGTGCTCCTCCGGAATCTTCCGCAGGTAGTTGGTGACCTTCTCCTCCCACGGAGTTTCCCCAGGGGTCAGCACCTCCAGAATCTCGCGTATGAGCTCCAAAACGATTCCATAGGGTGAGAATCTATATGAGGGACGGGCATCGGTTCGCACCACCGTAAGCCCCGGAGGCAGCCGGTCGATGAACATCTCCACCAAAGTGGTCTTGCCAACCCCCATATCACCGTAGATCACGACATGACCTATGTCGGAACGTTCACGTATATGATGGAAAATCTTGAGAAGGTGCTCCACTTCCAGTTCCAGACCAATGATACGCTGGGTGGACACCCGTGCCCTGATGCTCTCGTTGCGCGGCTTCTTTCCGATGAGTCTGAACAGACCGTCTTCGCGTTTGAAATCCCAGTTGTAGCGACCCGGAGAGTAAATCTGATCCGTTACCAGAATACGTCCTACAGCTTTCGAGGCTATGGAACTGACTTCCTCCAGGACTTCGTTGTCGATTTCCCACAGGACCTTGCGGCCTTCATAGGATATGGTGCCGGATCCCCGGGTTATTCCGATGCCAACCTCCAGATTGCGTGACAGTTCCCTGAAGGACGCAAAATCGCGAAGAATGATGCGTGCGGCATCTAGTGTCTCACTCTCGTCATACTCACCTGTGTAGGGAATACCCCTCACCGCCAGAAGGCCGTCGTCGGTACGTCTGAACCTGAAACGTCCCTGGGGATCTTTGTGGAGGATGTTCTCCACCATCTTGAGGAAGTGTTCCGCATTGCGGTCGGAAAGACCGTCTATGAGCTTCACATACATCACCACCAGACGTTTGCGTTCTCTGATGGAACGATGGGTGACCTCCAGGGTATACTCCAGTGACTCGTGGCTGTGTCTGGTGACGGTACTGACCTCGGCATGAATCGCTGGCCGTTCCCGTTCTCCCTCAGGAAAGAGTCTGTCAAGGATCTCCGTCAGGGAACTCGTGTCGTATATGTCCTCCTGACGGTGAAGGTAACGCACCAGATCCAGCTGCATCTCCTTGGCCCTCTGATACCTTCTATCAGGGTCTGGAGACAGTGCCTTCATGATGATGTCTTCGAGCTCCGTGTCTATATCCACAAACAGAGAAGGCGGTTTGATGAGGGCCTTGCGCGCTGCCTCCAGTGCCTTGATTCCCTTAAGATCTCCGTAAGGCGTCTGTCCCACCACCAGTTGATACAGCACTATACCCGTAGAAAAAATGTCTGACCGGCGGTCTACGGTCTCTCCACGGGCCTGCTCAGGGGACATGTAATGGAATTTACCCTTAAGAACACCTTTCTCCTCCTCCACGTCAAGGGCCTTGGCAATACCGAAATCCGTGAGCTTCACGGATCCCTCGAAGGAGATGAGTATGTTTTGGGGTGATATGTCCCTGTGGACCAGATTCAGGGGACGGCCTTCGGAATCAGTGAGTCTGTGGGCATAATCGAGTCCCTTGAGTACCTCACTCACTATATATGCCGCTATCCCATGAGGTATGGGAGACGCCTTCTCCCTGGAACGCTTCAGGAGTTTCATCAGGTCCACGCCTTCCACGTATTCCATGACCATAAACAACTGGTCCGAGTCCTGAGTGCGTCCGTACTCGAACACCTGTACGAGGTTTGGATGGTTGAGTTCCAGGGATATCTTTGCCTCTCTGTGAAATGTGTCCCTGAAGTGAGGCTGCTGGGACAACGCAGAATGGATCATCTTGAGTGCGACGGTTTTCTTGAGTCCACTGTAGTCGCCTCTCGCAAGAAAAACCTCGGCCATGCCGCCGCGGCCAATCTTCTTGATGAGCTCAAATCTGTCGATCTTCTCAACCACGACGTCTGCCTCTCTTTATCCGGCACCATAGTTTTCTATGGTACGCACGATGTCTCTGTGCAGAAAACCTACCATCTCAGGTACTGGAGGCATGTAGGATCTGCAGTGTTTGTAAATACCTGCCCTGCTCCAGCAGGGATCCAGCTCAGGAATTCCCTGAATTCCATGGGCTGTCAAAATGGACAGATAGTCTGCCAAAGCTACTATTTCCAGCTCGGCTCCTCTTCTTCCCTCCAGATTCGGGAGTTCGGAGCCGCATACAACTGGAGGAACCTTGTGATGGTAATATATTGCATCAAGAATCTGATTGGGAAAATTCCATTCACTTCCAAGGACAAACCCTACATCCGTATGATCTATTCCAAAACGTTCCCTCTCCAGACGAATGATGTCTCCTGAGGATACGGCCTCCCTGATGATCTCCCTGTATTCATTGGGGAAGGCCGTCAGGAGCACCAGATGCCCAAGATCGTGCAGCAAACCTGAAGCGAACAGACGTTCCAGATCCATACCGGGCACTAATTCTCCAACACGCCTCGACAAAATGGCCACGGCAAGGGAATGGCGCCAAAAACGGTCTAGCTCTTCCTTGGGAACGAAGTCGAAGGCATACCCGAAACTCACGGACATGACCAGCTGGCGTATGGTATTGAATCCCAGGAATATAACCGCCTGTCTTATAGACGTGACCTTCCTGTCCAGACCGAAAAACGGAGAATTCACCAAACGTATTACCTTGGCTGCAAGAACCTGGTCCCCTTCCACTGCAGAAGCCAACTCATCCACTGAGGTGGCCGGATCCGTGGTGAGCACCAGTATACGCTGCACCACAACGGATATGGGAGGCAGCTTGGCCATAGCCTTTTCAATGTATTTCTTCTGTTTTGGGGTGATAAGCGAATCGGATGTCTGCATGTCAGTCCTGCTCCACAAACACCAACACCGTTCCTCTGGGCTGGCTGTCGTAGGACTTTATGTTCACGCATTTAAGTCCAAGTACCTTGTCCTCCAGATTGACCTGTATCATGTCAGATATTTCTTCTTTCCTGAAACTATCCCAGTATTCGATGACATCTTCCGGAAGGAGTTCCTCCACGGAAAGCCCCAGGGCAAAAGCGAACCGAGGGAAAAGTACGGCTGCCTTCTTGTTGACCAGTACAACCGTACCGGACGGGTCTACTCCGACTATGGCTAAGGGTAACTCGTCTAGTACCTCCTGGACGAATGTGAGGGCCTGATTGTGGGCCAGAAGATCTCGGGTCCTCTCCTCCACCATGCGCTCCAGGTTCTCGTTGATGGCAGCGAGTTCGGCATTCCGGGCATAAAGGGCTGCCTCCAGTTCCAGATTCCGGCAACTGAGATTGTACAGCTCCACCCCTTGACGTATGATGTTTACAATTTCCTGATTGTCCCACGGTTTTGGAACGAACCTGTAAACCTCACCCTCGTTTATGGCCTCCACCACTGCATGTGTATCGGCAAAGCCGCTGAGGATCATGCGTACCGAGAAAGGACTGATGCGCTTGACCTCTCTGAGGAGCTCCACTCCGTTCATGTGCGGCATCTTGTAATCTGACACCACCACTGCAAAATCATGATCATAAACCATGGACAAGGCATCGTCACCTGATGGAGCTGTGAATATTTCCCACGGCTCATCGAACAGAACACGTCTCAAAACCCTGAGTACCGAGTCCTCATCATCCACCAGGAGTATTTTGCGGGCGCTGTCGAACATCCTGCCCTCATCTCCTCTTCAGGGGAAGACTGATGGTAAAGGTAGTCCCCTTGCCGACCTCACTGGTGACCTTCACATCCCCGCCATGCTCCTTGACTATGGTGTACACGATATGAAGGCCGAGCCCCGTACCCTCGTTGACATCCTTTGTAGTAAAGAATGGCTCGAATATACGGGACAGATTCTCCTCGGGTATACCACAGCCGTCGTCTGCAACGTCCACATAGGCGTTCTCGTCATCGCTGTAAATTTTGAGCCACAGATTACCCAGGGGACGCTCCGGTTTCTCGAGCGTCGGACGGATGGCATGCACGGCATTGATTATGAGATTGAGGAACACCTGACTGAGTCTGCTGGGTATCACCTCTATGGAGGGGACAGGACCATAATCTCTGTGTATCTGAGCCACATACTTGATCTGGTTATAGGCTATGGTGACCGCAGACTCCATCACATCCACCAAGGAGACTTCCTCGAATTCGTCACCGTCAGTGCGGGCAAAGGATCGCAGCCCCTCCACGATCTTCTTCATCTTGTGGGCGCCATCCACGTTCTCCTGAATCATGCTCTCCATATCGTCGAGCATCATGTCTATCTTGAGACTTCTCCTCAGATCGGAAATTTTCTCTACGATTTCCTCCCCTGATGCCCCTGGTTCCAGAGAATCGAGCTCTTTGAAGAACTCCTTTAAATTACGGAGATATTTAGTGGAGAGTATATCGAGGTTGGAGATTATCCAGGACAGTGGGTTATTGAGCTCGTGGGCCACTCCTGCAGCCATGGTTCCCAGGGATGCCATCTTCTCCGAATGGATGAGCATGGCCTGAGTCCGTCGTAATGTGGCCTCCATCTTACGAGTACTTTCTGATGACTCCGAAGGTGCCGCATCCTGGACGACAGTACTTGCGGATGTAGCTTGCGACTTCAGTAAATCCCTGATCTCTCCAAGCAGTGATATGATGATATCGAGCTTCGTCTCACTCATCAGAACCATCCCGTACGGCCTTGGACTGACGCAATTCCCCAACCCGCTCTATGGCAGGAATGAGCTCATACTCGACGATATCGGCTATCATGGTGATATCGCCGTCCCTAGAAGCCTCCTCCAGCTTCCTGGATGCCTCCAGTAGTGCTGCCTCGACCATCCTGTATGTCTCGTCCGTTTCTATGCCGTTCCTCGATACCAAAAGGTCCATGAGCTCCAAAAAATACCCGAATGCCTCAAGGGTATGAATGTATATCTCCTCGGCCTCCCTGTCCTTACCCACACGCCACAGATCAGCGGCTCTCATGAAGTTGGTCTTGAGTTCGGCGATATATTCGGGCAAAGAGCTGTAGGCCTCTTTTAGATTCTTTCTTAAAGTATCGTCCATCATTCCCTCCGCAGGGGCGATTTTAATGTTTATCCGCCCTGATGTCCACCGCCCCCTGTAGGCTCATCCAATCGACGGTTCAACCTGAAAATGTCATGCCAGCCAGGTCATGATGAAGCCGGTACATACACATCGGCCATACCAGTTACGGGCCGTAACAAGCCGCAACCGTAACCATACATCACCGAGATCATGCCCCATAATCAGCAGTCTCAGTACCCGTATTAGGAATGATCAGAGTAAAGATAGAGCCTTTGCCCTCCTCGCTCTCCACGGTCACCTCTCCTCTGTGCAGGGTAACTATGTGCTTTACTATGGAAAGGCCCAGTCCCGTGCCTCCCAGCTTCCTAGAACGGGACTTGTCCACCCTGTAAAAGCGCTCGAACAGATGGGGCAGATGCTCTTTGGGAATGCCCGGTCCCTCATCCCTCACACTGATACTCACATCCCTGGAACCTGCCTCTACCCTTACTTCGACGACCGTATCCGCGGGGCTATATTTTATGGCATTACTGAGAAGATTGTATATGGCCACCCGCATCAGTGTATGGTTGGCGTTCAGAATGACCGAATCGTCACAGTCAAACCGCAGGGTGATGCGCTTGTCCCGCGCCATGGAGGCCATATCGTCGAGAACGAGTCTAACGGTCTCGCATATGTCCCAGGAGATTGATTCCACATGGCCTTCCTGTTCTTCCTGCTCTATGCGCGCGAGAATGAGCAGGTCCTCGACAATCGAGGCCATGCGGTCCACCTGTCGGTCTATGCTGTGCAGGAACTTCTCTACTGCCTTGGGTTCCTTCACCGTACCGGACATAAGTGTTTCCACGTATCCCTTTATGACTGTGATGGGGGTCTTGAGCTCGTGGGACACATTGGCTACGAAACGGCGGCGCACCTCTTCCAGCCGCTTCAACCGGGTCACGTCAGCCAACACGATCATCCAGCGTCTGGGGGAATCCTCGGTTTCCGAGCGAACCATGCTCCCATGCAGCAGCAGTGTCCTGTCATCCATGGACAGTTCCTGCTCAAAATGGCTCTGTTCCGACCGAAGACCGTCCAAGACTCCGGCAAGTACCGATTCATCAGTCAAAAGATGTTCAAGATCTTCAACTCCCAGCATCTGGAGGGCAGCACGGTTGGCGGTAAGCACACGTCCTGCCTCATCCAGCAGTATGATACCCTCACTCATGGTGGAGAAAATGACTTCCAGTTTTTCTCTTTCCCTGGATATCTCCTGAATACGGCGTCCCAGCTCTGCAGCCATGGTATTGAGGGAGTCTACGACCATGTTGTATTCCTTTATGAAGCTTTTCTCCATTCCGCAGCTCAGATATCCAGAAGCGATGTTACGCGCACCTTCATAAAGACGCTTCAAAGGCCGGGACATGATATCAGACAGTACCAAACCAAAAAATACCGCCATCAACAGTGCAATCAGACCGCCATAAAAAAGGGAGACGTAGCGCTCATGAACCGCCTTGAGAACAAGCGACATGGGTTTGGCAAAACGTACTACGATGGTATCTCCTGATGGACCGACCGCAGCTCTCGCAAAATAAATCATCTCCTCTCCGGTGGTGATACTCTTTCTCACGGCACTGGCTTTTCCGTGCTCAATGGCTCCCCTTACCTCGGGACGTGAAAGATATCCGTCAGACGGAAGACGCGTATCCGTCCTGCTGTCACACAGAAGTTCTCCATTAGCCCTTATGGTGGTAAAAACACTGGAAGTATCGCCCATGGACATGAGGTTACAGATGTTTTTGGCACAAAGATCGGTTTCCTCGTAATTAGCCGGGCACATACGCAAGGATTCGGCAATCATATGAGTGGAAAAAGACAGGTTCTCGGACGTTGCCTGAATCATCTCATTCTTGAATTGCACGACAGATGCCGCGGTCATGACCCCAAGTGAAAGAAACACTATCGTCATAAGAGACATAAAAACCAGCCATCTCACTTTTATGCGCAGTACCGGCATGTCAGTCTCCTATTCCCCTATGGTTCTGTACATGTATCTTGCTTCAACACCCGTGGCATACGTTCCTGCATCCACACACGTCTCGAACATGAATCCGTGTCTCTCGAAGAGTTTTATAGCCCTCGTGTTATCATGGGCCACGGTCAGGTGCACGACACTGACTCCAGAAACCTCTGCCATGTCTATGGCCCATCTCATGAGATGATCCCCAAGATGCTTTCCACGGTACTGTGGTTTGAGAGCCACTGCCCAGATTTCCTCCCTCAGGGAATTGGATGGGACTCCAATACGCCTGTAAAGAGGGCCGTGTCTGTCTCTGTCATGTTCCTGCACCAGGGAAAAAGCCAGCAGCACATATCCTGCAAACCTACCGTCGACGTGAAGAGCCCCGGCTATGGTAGCGGATTCCGTGATAAGGCTGCCAATGAGCTCTCCATACGAGCCGAATCTGCTGAACGCAGACTCTGAAAGTGCCTTTATCTCCCCTATCGTTTTAGTGTCTGCCTTGGATACTGCACGGATGAATACGGACATTATTCCAGGAAGGAGATATCTCCCTTGCCCCTGCGGAGTACTTCCCACTCACCATCCTCGTATGCCAGCACAGTGGAGGCGTCTCCCATGAGAATACCCTGCTCTATGATGGCCTCTACGTGGCTGTCATAGCGTTTTATGATTTCCTCGGGATCTGTCATGGGTTCTCCCCTGGCATCGGTGACCGTGGTAGTAATGATTGGAACCCCCAATTGCTGAACCAATTCGAGCACTACAGGTGTATCCGGAATACGAATACCTATGGTGGGACGTTTCTGAAGCAGTGACCTGGGAACCTCTTTGGTGGCCTTAAGCACCACTGTATAGGGACCGGGAAGAATATCCTTGAGTACCCGGAACGCCTCGTCATCTATGTACGCATACTTCGCGGCAGTGGATAGATCGGGACAGATGATACTCATTAGATGCTTGTCCGTCAGTCCCTTGAGTCCGTAGAGTTTTGTTATGCTTTTCCTACTTGTTATAGCACACCCGAGACCGTAATAAGTGTCTGTGGGATATATGACCAAACCGCCTCTAGACAGCACGTCTACCACCTTTGAAAGGCGCTTTAGGTTAGGGTAATCAGGATTGAGATGAAATACCACCGCCTTGGTCATCGTTCAGTCCTTACGCAGGCTAGAGCCTACAGTTCAGGGGTTACTTCCACGACCTCGTAGGCCTCTATGACATCGCCCTCACGGAGATCGTTGTAGCTCTCGATGGTCAGACCGCATTCCTTGCCCTGTACCACCTCTTTGACGTCATCCTTGAAGTGTTTGAGGGTAGCTATCTTGCCCTCGTGAATCTGAACATCGTCACGGATTACACGCACGTGAGCCGTACTGGTGATCTTGCCTTCGGACACCATACAGCCGGCAACGGTGCCCACACCCTTGAAGTGGAAGACCTGAAGGACCTCGAGGGTCCCAATGGGCTCCTCACGCTTCTCCTTGGGCAGAAGTCCGCGCATCAGGTCTTTTACGTCATCCAGGAGATCGTAGATGACGTTGTAGATACGTATTTCTACGCCCTCTTTTTCTGCCTTGCGGCGGGCAGGACCATTGGGACGCACATGGAATCCCATGATCAGGGCACTGGCGGTGACTGCCAAGTTCACATCACTCTCGTTGACACCACCGACACCGGCATGGATCACATTAACCTTCACACGGTCGTTGGACAGACGCATGAGGGACTCCCGGATGGCTTCCATGGTCCCCTGCACATCCGTCTTGAGAATGATGTTCAGATATTTTTGCTCACCCCGTGCGATGGCTTCCGTGATGGCATCCAGTCCCTTAGATATCCTGGCCTTGCGCTCGAGTTCCTTCTGTCTGGACTGTTCCTTGCGCTTCTCCAGAATCTTACGGGCCATCTTCTCATCCGGAATGACTCGCAAGTCCTCTCCAGGCTCGGGTACGCCATCAAAACCGGTTATCTCCACGGGTGTCGCAGGACCGGCCTCTCCGAGCATACGGCCACGATCGTCCATCATGGTACGCACTTTGCCGCCATAGGGGCCACACAGAGCGAAATCACCCTTGTGAAGCGTTCCCTGCTGTACGAGAACAGATATCTTAGGACCAGTCTTGGGATCTAGCTTGGCCTCTAGAACGACGGCCTTGGCAGGTTTGTTTGGATTGGCCTTGAGCTCCAGCATCTCAGCCTGCAGGGAAATGTATTCTAGAAGTTCCTCCACTCCCTGTCCGGTGTATGCGCTGACCTCCAAGATTATGGTATCTCCGCCCCACTCCTCTGGAACCAGCTCTGCCTTGACCAACTCCTCACGTACCTTGTGCACATTGGCGTTGTTCTTGTCCACCTTGGTGATGGCCACGATTATGGGCACCTTGGCATGTTTGGCATGATTTATGGCCTCTATGGTCTGGGGCATAACACCGTCATCGGCTGCCACCACGAGAACCACGATATCGGTGACATCGGCTCCCCTTGCACGCATGGAACTGAAAGCCTCGTGGCCGGGAGTGTCTATGAAGACTATCTCACCATAGCTGGTTTTGACCCTGTAAGCTCCTATGTGCTGGGTTATGCCGCCAGCCTCCTTGGAGGCTATGTCACTCTTGCGGATTCTATCGAGCAGGGTGGTCTTTCCGTGGTCTACGTGACCCATGATGGTGACCACCGGAGGTCTTGGTTCGAGGGTGGCGGGATCGTCCTGCTCTTCCAGTTCATCCAGGAGTTTACCCTCCTGATGCGCTATTATCTCCACCTCGAAACCGTATTCGGTAGCAGCAATCTCGATGGTCTCGGTATCGAGTATGGAATTTATGTTGACGAATTTACCAAGACCAAGAAGCGTCTTCATGAGTTGGGCAGCCTTTATACCCATACGCTGTGACAGCGCACTGACTGTCAGGGTCTCATCCTCATGGAGTTTGAGATGACGCTTGATGGAAGGAGGCTGCTTTGGTCCACGTTCACGGGAATCCCTACGACCTCCACGTCCACGGTGCTTCTGACGCTCTATCTTGTTGTAGAGCTCCCTTTCCTCCTTGCTGGGCTCATAACGCTGGGCCTGGCTCTGGGTGCCCTGGACTCGCTGCTGGATCTCACGTTCCTTGTGTTTCTTCTTGAGTTCAGGACGTTGAGCATAAAGACGCTCCAGGGGAATCTTACGGCCAGTAGGGCCGAGCTGAGGTCCGGTTTCGGCAGACTTCTTACCATCTTGTCCCGAAACCGCCCTGGATTTCTCCACTGCAGGAGATGCACTTACTTCAGGAGCAGGAAGGCCTGAACGTCTCTTGCTCTTCTTCTTGTTCTTCTTGTCATCCGAACGAGTGTCCTTGCTGCCTTTCCTAGAACGCTTCTCAGATGCTTCAGCCCTGTTTTTACTCTGTGCCGTCGAAGAATCTTCGTTTTGGACACCGTCTTTGGCCGATACGGCGTCGGCAGTCTGTACGGTTCCGGAAGCAGAAACAGGCCGAGTCTCATCTGAGGCCTTTGCCTCAGTTATCTCAGACGGCTGTCCAGACTTTTCCGATTTCTCAGGTGCAGTAGGTGCTTCCGGGATCTCATGTTTTTCAGGTTCTTCCACTGAAGACGCGGTGACGGTCTCGTCAGAGTCACCCTCGGCAGACATACCAGAGACCGCAGGAACGTCTTCCGAACTCTCAGGCTGATGCTCTGAAGCCTGCTCAGGTTCAAAAGAAGGCTCCTCATGCTTGATTTCCCTGGAATCATCAGTCTCAGGGGAGGCTCCCTCCGATGTATCAGAGCCAGAATCCGACCCAGCCTCCGAAACATCGACCTCCTCGGAGGGCTTCTCTGGAACCTCATCTTCGGAGGCGCCATCGGTGTTCATGGTGGCTTCTGGCTCTTCTTGAACCTCCGGTTTCGAAGGCGGAGCATCGGCAGTAGGCTCCTTATTAGGGATTCGCGCCACCACTGATGCGGGCTCAGGGGGGATGTCCTCCTGCTGAGCCTCATGAGCTACAGTCGATTCCCGTAACTCGGGAGGAGCTTCGGCAGAGGGCTCCTGTTCTGGCGGAGTCTTGGCTTTCTTCTTGGATTTCGGCGTTTCACTGGAGGGTGTCGGGGCAAGAATCGTTTTCTCCCGGACGAAAACGCCATCTTCACCCGCAGAGTCCAAGGCCTCGTCGAAACGACGTCGCTTTTCCTCTTCCCAGCGGCGTTTGAACAGCTCCTGCTCCGCAGTGCTGAGCTTACTCAGCTTGGAAGGTCTGCTCTTGATGCCGTATTCCTTGACCTTCTCGATGACCTTCTCCACCGGAAGTCTGAATTCCTGTGCTATCTGAAAGATTTTTTTGTATCCATTCTCCGCCATGGTCTTCTCCGCGACCTTTTCCTCTCCTCCTGCGTCCCGGGGAGAATCATCTCCATACCGGCACACCGGCTCTGAATCCTGAAAACAAGTCCGATCACTCCTTGATGGCCTGTTCAAGCCGGATGATCATGTTGTTCAGTGAATCAGCCAGGACCTCGTGTCCGGGACCTCCAGGTCCACGAACCTCAACGAGTCGTGTTTTATATGCATTTAATGCTTCTGCCAAGACCTTATCAACACAAAGATCCTGAAAGACATCATTGGAAGTACGAAAGGCTCGTGCAAACGCCCGGGATTTTATGGCCCGCCTCACGCACTGTCTGTCCGGACACAAACTAACGCCACGCCCTGTCCTGGGCCTGCCTTCAGGCACACACACCAGCGAACCCCCGACCAGGTTGAACCTGAGGAGTTCATTGGGGTCTTTCCTGGTGTGGCAACCTATGCACGTCCTCTTGCCAGCGTGCATGGCCTTGCGTCCGAATCTGGTATGGGCCACGATTATTCCTCTTCTTCGTCCTCTTCCTCGTCGTCATCTGCGATGAGGTCGTCAGAACCTGCAGCTCCGAGAAGCTCTTCGCCGTCGTAACTCTCCTCAACCACGTGCTCAGACAGCTTCTCTAGGAACAGTTTGGCCTTCTCTATGACCTCCTCGGCTTTGTTCACCGTAAAACCAGTAATCTCCGCCAGCTGGGGCGCATCGTACATGACGAGAGTGTTCAGGGAGTCGATGCCGGCCTCCTGGAGGGTCTGGAAGGTGTCCTCGTCGAGACCGCCAATGGTCTCCACCAGGTGCTCCTCGTACATGATCTCGTCGGACTCCCTGAATTCCTCGAGTTTCTCCGTGGCTGCGGCCGTGACTGCCCTGGCCTTGTCCACACCGCCGAAACCGGGGATCTTGGCCAGCTCCTCGGGATCCGCCTTGGCGAGATCCTGCACTGAACGCCATCCCAGTTTGTACAGGGTCTCGGCCAGATCGTCGTCCACGCCCTCGATGGAGGCAATCTGCTGTTTGCGGTATTCCTCCTCC
>JALWFW010000141.1 GCA_027013865.1 Polyangiaceae bacterium
TAAGATGGGTAGGGATTTTCTGTTTACGTGGACGCGCAGCAAAAACGGGTGGCGATGCGCCTTTCGGGAAGCTCGTCAGGGGTGAGGTCTCAAAGTGAGGCAGGCTTTTGCAGTTGGTGTCGGAGGGGTGGTGCCTTGGAATAGTGACAGGCTTTTAAAAGTCGATGTTACACCATGCCTTTCGGTGGGAACGTCATGGGAGGCGCCTCACGGTGAAGCATTGCTTTCACGTCATAGTCATAGGCTGGGCATTCAACCGCGGGAACGACAGGGCAGGCGCCTCACGGTGGTGACAGGATATCGAGGGGTAAACGTCAGGAGTGGAGCCTTAGGAGGTAGACATCACAACGACGAAGGCATGAAGATTGGCAAGCTATGCAGGATACCCCCCCCCGGACTCTCATCAATCACTCACGCAGGTACAAGGTCATGCCTATAGCGGGTACGATTCGTACAGGCTGTAAAACCCCACAAGCAGAGTATGAAGTCACTTCACCTCAGAGGTGGCACAACAAATTAGTTAAGTACCACGGACAGAACAGAAGAAGCATGCGAAAAAACGTCAGAAAATTCATTTCCCAGGAGGTGGAGGCGGCAATTCATCGGGGGACAGACGCTCCAGATCGTCCTCATCATCCTGCCCCTTAGGGCCAGCGCCTCCAGCAAGACGTGCCCTGGCCTCGGGATGCAGATAGGGATCATCTGGCTCGTACTTTTCCCCGGGGACAGGCATGTAACCGCGTATGGGCTCCTGGAGTTTGCCCAGTATCCTGCCCTTCTCCACCATGACGGGGATGGGCTTGACTAACCGGAAATCGTAGCCACGGGTGTGAAGCTCTATGGAATACCTCTTGCCCTTCCATTCGAACTTACGTCCGTAACTGAGGGGGAGTTGCCCCTTGCGTACGTGCGCCCTGTGCCTGAGCACGAACGAGAAGAGACGTACGGCAAGGTGGTTGTGGAGCCTGTGGCACCCATGAGAATGGCGCCGCATGATGGACATGTAGTCTACCGATCCGTGGGTCCGGATACCGTTGTCCAAGTAATACGTTCGGCCGCCCTTTCTCACTGGTTTGACGTGATAGGCTGCAACTAGACCGTAAGCCGATGCATAACTGGGCCCGACCTCCTCGTAATTGGGCCTCGTCACCCAGCGACCACTCCTGTCCCGCACCGTGCGCACCAGAGCCCTGGGAGGAGTACTCTTCGGGGGCACCCATACCGGAGCAGCCATGATGTCCAGCCATACCCGCGGCCCCACGTCAGACTCCTTGTAGGCCATGTACATCTTGCCGTCATGCCATTCTTTGCGCCACCCACCGATGGTCGTTCCCCAGCGTACCAGTGGAATCTCCTGACCGTTCCAACGCACATACAGGTAGAACCTGGGCCTGCGGTATACCGGCTGTGGGATGCGCCTGCCCTGGGCATCGTATGGATAGTCGTACCACACGTCCCCACGGTCTATTCGCACCCCAAAATCCATGTCATCGGAATAATAGGGCGGAAGTTCAGGAAAGCGTACCGCCACTCTGAGCCTGCGAAACCTTGTCGGATCCGTTGCCTTGAAGAAGGCGAGTGCCTTTTCGGGTGTATCTATGCCCATCTGGCGCATCAGCATGTCCGTGAATCCATGTACCAGGTCCGGAACCCTCTGCTTTTTGCCCTGCATATCGGTGTATGTGTCTGAAAGACCCTTGACCCCGGCTACCGAACCGTCTTCCAGTATGCCCGCTCCGTCAGCTACCCTTGCCATGAGAACCCGACGCAGTGTACGGAAGTTGTTCTCTAGGGGTGTACGTGCGAATCCCTTCTTCGTATCGCCTGCGATGAGGCCCCACCCGAAGATCATGTGCTTGTGCTCGAAATCCCGGATGGCTCTAGCTGTAGACCACGTTATGACCCCCGGTTTGTAGTGCTCTAAAAGTCCCTCACATTTGAGCCTTTTCTGCGCTTCGCTTATGAGTGCTATACGTGTCTGGAGTATGCGGATGCGCTTTTTGAGGACCTTTTTCTCATGTCCCTTGGCTTTCTTGAGGCGGGCCCTGGCATCACGCAGTTTCTTCCCCAGATTCAGGCGTGTTCCAGAATAGGTGACACTCACACGGGTTCGCTTGAAAAGATCGTAATTTACGTGTGAGTAGCACTCTCTTTTGGCATCCTGGCGGAATCTGCGTGCCACCACGGACATTGATGGCGGAATTCCGAATAATTCCACATAGTTATGCTGACCATCCTCCAGTGGCCGGCCGCGTTCGTCAGTCCGGTCGTTGGCCACACTGATGAACGTATTCCGATAACCGTTGGGAGCCTCGGTAGTTTCACTGAATATGAACGGAGTCCAGTCATCCGACAGATTGATGACCGTGTATCCAAGCTTTTCAATGTCGTCTAGTCTCGCCGGTTTGAGACGCCCGCCCTCGGCCACGTAGACGAGTTGGTCCTCGGGAATGGACTCCTCAGGCAGGGGAAGCGGTCCTGAAGGCAACTTTACCGCACGGGCACCGCCGGAAGGCTGTCCTCCCCTCTTGGCACTCTTCACGGCCTTCTCGTGCTTCCCAGAATTTTTGCTTCCGTTCTTCTGAGAACCAGTAGCCGGTGCTCCTGCCGCGTTTTTCCCCACCGGCCCCTTCCCGGGGCCACCACGAAAAAAGGTCTTTTTGGGGGAAGAGGCCTGGAGTCCTACATACACGCCGGCTCCGGCCAGTATCATGAAGAAAATCACCAGCAGATGAAGCCCTGATGTGAAACTTCCCCTGGATTTTCTACGCTTCGTGCCTGAATTCGCCGGCGATGACTTACGCAGAGATCTCCTGCCGTGTCTGGTGCCTGAAGACGCCAGATTTCCGCCCGCTGGTGGTCTGCCTGGTAACGGTAGAGTATTTTGCCTGACCCTGCTCATGCCATGAATCGCACCACACCGGACGCTGTATGCCAAAAAAGCGCCAATAACCGGCCCCGTGCGAATCCAATAAGGAGCGGAACACGTGGCAGCATACGTGACAGAGCTTCAGTGACAGCGGAAACGTTCCCTCAGTTCCTTTGCAGCCGGCTCCACTGCAGCGGATGTGCCGAATTCCCTACGGAAGGAATCAAGGGTGACACATGCCTCGTCCCACTCTTGGAGCATGACTCCCTGAATGGAGGCCATCTCTATATACAATGAGGCTTTCAGGGGGCTCCTGGGAACCTTATGAAGCATGCGTGTCAGATAAGACACAGCAGCAGCATGGTGAGAGGACCTTCTGAAGGCCGCGAGTTTTGCGCGTATCTCCCTTTCCGACGGCACGGACGACCACGACACACTCTCTGACTTGGAGACGTACCTTACCGCCTCGGCAGGGGTGACTAGTTTCACCCGCCCTTCGAGTACCTCCAGGGCACCCCGGGAACCATGCACGGACAGGGTGAATACCGTACCGGTTATGTGCACCGATGCTCCGGCTGCCTCCACCACCAGCCCCCTGCCTTCCTTTGACACGTGGAAGGTGACCTCTCCCTTCTTGAGTACATAGGTAAGCTTGCCTCGTCTGAGCAGATCAGCGGACTGGCGGACCACCTCTACACCGGGCTCCAAAACGCTATACTGTTCATGAGTTACGTGAGCGGACGCAGACTTCACTGACTGATTATGGGTGTCAACGACGTGCCCTGAGGCTGATTTGCCGGAGGATCCGCGTCTCATAGCATTTCTAGGATGCATGACCCTACCGGATTTAGCGACCTGAGGACCGGAGGGCAAAACCGCCCGTTTCTGATTTTGAACCACAGGATGAGGCTGGGACGGCTCCTCCACGGGTCTGAGGCGGACATAAACTAGCAGCACCAAAACAGCGGCAACGGAAAGACCCAGTGCTGGAGCCAGGATATGCCATCTCGTCTGAATCCTGCCGGTGTGTTCAGGCTCTTTCCACTTCATGCCAGCGGGTGCTCTAGTGGACATGTGAGCACGTCTGGCTCTGTGCAGAAGAGAATCTTTGTCCTGCCTATTCATCCCAGTACTCTCCAAGCCGGACACGCAGTTTGTGCCGTGCAGACTTGAGTCTGCGGCTTATGGTGCTCTTGTTGACCTTGAGTATTCCGGCGATTTCAGGGATATCCAGATCTTCCAGATAATAGAGTATCACAGCAGCCCGTTCCTTGGGGGACAGCGCGCCCATGGCCGAATCCAGTCTGGCCAGTGCCTCGCGGTCGGCTGCGCTGTCGTCGGGGGCCTTTTCCGCTCCGGGAGCCACGTAGTAGTCTGCCAGGCCCTTCTCACGCAGCAGT
>JALWFW010000142.1 GCA_027013865.1 Polyangiaceae bacterium
GGAGAACACCGGAACCAACCTTCCACCAGTCATCCATGAAGAGACCCATGACGGGGCCCTAGAAATCAGTTTCTACCTGCGCGGTTTTGGTAGTGAAAACAGTGGTGCGGCCTGGCTCATGCGCCCCACATCCAGCATGGTCGACGTGGTCGACAAAGTCATGGAACGTCTCACCGAAGTGGGAGGAGGAGCCTGTCCTCCCCTGTTTTTGGGTATAGGCATGGGTGGGACCCTCGATATGGCAGCCTTCCTGGCGAAAAAGGCCCTTTTCAGGGAAGTCGGCAGGCACGCGGAAACGCCTGCTGACGCACGGCTCGAAAGAGCCATCTTACAGGCTGCACAGTCCCTTCACATCGGACCAGGTGGCACTGGAAGCGGCCCCACAGTGATGTGGGCGGCTGTAGAATCCCATCCCACACATATCGCCGGGCTGCCCGTGGTAATGGCTGTCTCATGCTGGGCAGACAGACGCGGGACACTGGTATTTGGTGAGGCAACCCCATGAAAAGACTGACTTTCCCTCTGAGAGACCGCAGAATTCTCCAAGGACTCCAGCCATGGGAGGAAGTCCTCATCGACGGCATACTCGTCGTGGCCCGCGATCAGGCCCACAAACGGCTCACCGAACTTATGGCAGCGTCCGAGCCTCTGCCAGTGCAGCTCGAAGGGGCAGCCATCTACTATGCCGGTCCTTCCCCTGCCCCTCCAGGTATGCCCGTGGGTTCCTGCGGTCCCACCACGTCCTCGAGAATGGATCCCTTCACCCCGGCGCTCCTCAAAGCCGGTGTGGCCGCACTCATAGGTAAGGGCCCCCGTTCGCCGGAGGTATGGCAGGCCATGATCCAGCATGGTGCCACCTACTTCCAGGCCTTCGGAGGCTGCGGAGCCCTCTACGCGTCGGTGGTGAGTCAGGTGCAGACCGCGGCATTCCCCGAGCTTGGCCCCGAGGCGCTGCGGCTGTTCCATGTGACCGGCTTCCCGGTTCTGGCCGTTCCTCCTCCCAGTCAGCCCTGCTGACGCTCTACTCATGATTTCCTTGACCACTCTGTTCATGTTTTTATACAATCGCGCCATTGGACAAGGAGGTAAACCAGATGTCCTGCAACGCTTTTGACATTCTGATTCTGAACGGACGCCCCGCAGCTGGCAAATCCGAAATCATCGACTTTTTGAAAAAAGTCCCAGTGGGCGAGAGAATAGCCAAATATCACGTAGGCCATTTCATCGAAATCGACGATTTCCCAGTTCTGTGGGAGCGCTTCGAGGACGACGACCTCTACGAAGAGCTCGGAATGGAGCGTACGTTCTCCACCAAGGAGTACTATTTCAAAGACAAGCGCCTGTGGCACTTCCTCATAAAGAAGTTCAACCTTGCCTATAACAAAATCATGCGTGACGATCCGTACTTCCATGAACATACCACTCTGCTCATAGAGTTCTCCAGGGGCTCCGAGCACGGCGGATTCAAGGAGGCGTACGATTATCTCAGCAGCGAAATACTGTCCAGGGCTGCAACTCTCTATATCAAGGTTCCTTTCGAGGAGTCCCTGCGCCGCAACAGACGCCGCTTCAACCCCGACAAGCCCGATTCCATCCTGGAGCACGGACTTCCGGACGAGAAACTCATCAAACTCTATAAAGAATCGGACTGGGACGAATTTGCGGCCGACGGTACCTATCTACACGTTCGCGATCACAAGGTGCCTTTCGTAGAATTCATAAACGAACCCGAAAAAACAGACGATCCTGCCAAAATCGAGCCCCATCTGAAGGAAATCATGGACCGTCTGTGGAAGAACTACAGCGAGCTGCGCAAGTAGTCCCACAAAATGAGAAGAATCCTATTCACCACACTGACTGTCGCCGTTCTACTCGTCTCAGGGGGATGCGATACAGAAATCGGGGACAGCTGTTCCTCTCATTCGGACTGCTCCAAAACCGGAGACCTGGTATGTGAGCGTACCCTGCCGGGAGGCTACTGCACTGTGATCGGATGTACTGCTGACTCGTGTCCTGGCGGAAGCACCTGCATCGCATTCTATCCTGACGGTGCCCTGGGGTCGCAGTGTGATCCAGAGCATGAGGACATCGACGAGGACGCCTGTCCTCCCGGAGAGGTATGCCTCCTCAGCGGTTTTTGCGCAGATCCATCATCATCCGTGACCTACTGCATGAAAAAATGCTCCTCGTCATCCGACTGCCGCGGCGGTTATTCCTGCATCACCACAGGGGATCAGGCAGACCAACCAGTCTGTGAGACCTACCCTCCCGAACCCGTAAAATACTGTGGTGTCGAGTGATCCAACAGTCTTCCACGCAGTATGACATTGATGTCACCCTTGGCATCTTTTGATTTTGTATAATAATTTCAAATAGTTACACGCGGCAATCTTCTCGCGACTCATATGTGAGTCATAGTGAAGACATGATCTTCATGGAGTTACGGACACACATACCGTTCACACGGGCCGCCAGACCTTCGATAACACCGTATTCCCTGCCTTTTTCATTTTGGCATGCTATATGCTTATAGAAGCATGCAAGGAGGAACGCCATGCTGAAACGTCTGATCGTTCTCGATATCACAATTTTCATTATGCTTGTTTCCGCATGCAGTGCCCAAGGAGATCACGGCTCTGCCGGCACCGGTGTCGACAGTGGCCACAACAACTGGAATTCCACAAACAACTCAGACGGGGGATCCTCCAATACCAACAACGGTTACAGCACCACCAACAACAACACCAACGGTCAGTCAGGCACAGGGGTCAACATCGGGGGTGCACAGGATTTCGGCATGGTCAGAAAAATAGTGGAAAACGGGGGTATCCCATCATCGGATCTGCTGGACCCCAACGGTTTCTTCTCCGAACACTACCTTCAGCTCCCTCCGGCAGACTGCGATCACTCCGTATGCCTTTACACCATGCTGGCCAGAGGTCGCAACGTCCTGTCCAATGATTTCATGACAGTCCTTGGACTCACCATGATCTCTCCCATAAAACCAGGAGATCTCCAGCGTCCAGCCACAGACTTCGTATTCGTACTGGATCACTCGGGCTCCATGTACATCGAGGACAAACTGGAATACATGAAACAGGGACTGGTGCGTATGCTGGATGAGTTGTCCCCTGGAGATCGCGTCTCACTCATAGTTTATGATCACAACGTAGAGATACTCTCAGACCTGGTGGATCTCGAGGAGAACAGAGAAAATCTGAAATATCTGGTCAACAACATAGCTCCCGGTGGTCAGACAGACATCTACGACGCCCTCGAAACCGGTTTTGCGGTCATAGAATCACGCCCTGAAGAAGAGATGTCCCGTCCTGCAAGGTTAATCTTCCTGTCAGACGGTCAACCCACTGCAGGAATCACCGACAGCCAGCAAATCTTGGAAATGGCCACGAGCCACGTGGGCCCCATGGTGAACCTGACATCCATCGGAGTGGGTTCGGACATAAACTACGATCTCATGAAAAACCTGGCCATGGAGGGGGGGAACTTCTACTTCGTGGAAGATGCAGCCTCCTTGCTGGACATCTTCACCGAGGAAGCCAACTATTTCCCCGTGCCCATCGCAGAAAACGCCAGGCTAGACCTTGCCAAAGGCAACCATTTCCGCCTGGGCTCACCCGTGGGATTCCCCAACTGGACCGAAACACAGGACGGGGGATACAGCCTGTTCCCCAACCTGTATCTGGCCTCCAGAACCACGGAGGAAACCGAAAACAGCCATGCACGCCGTGGCGGAGGCTCCATCATGTTCATGAAGATGGTGCCCGAGGGTGATACCCCCTCGATAGTGGGACTACATGCCCTCCTGTCATATGACGATCCCCAGGATGCCACCACCGTTACAATAAATTATGAATACACCTCGTACTTCGGAACAGAGATGCTTCCTGTGGAGAACGAGTACTTCTCAGACGTCATGGCCATAAAGTCCTTTGCCGTGCTCAACGCATGGTTGGCGCTGTCGAAGTCCCTGAACTACGTGGAGAACGGTGAACCATGCACCGCAGTAACGCTTCTTGACGACACTGCCAACTATCTCCAGGAACGTAGTGACCAGCTCATTGCCGAAGGCGCGGCCAGCGGTGACGGAGATGACGATCTCATGGCAGACCGGGAGCTATTGATCCATCTCGCATACAACATATCTATCCAGTATTACTGCGGAGAGATTCCAGACAATGGAGGATGGGACACTCCCCCTGATCACGGAGATTACGAAGGTACGGATGGCGACTATGTAGTGGAAACCCGCGGATGTTCAGCAACCGGAGGTACGCCTTCACCCATCATGACAATCATGGTCGCAATGGCACTGCTCCTTGCAGCGCAGCGCAGACGTACGACAAGGAACCATAAATAAGTTTATTGTTACTTCAATGTGCATTACCCCTCTTGACAATGTGCAAACTGATTGCTAAAAACTTGACATTCGGGTTTAGTTTGAAACGTTCTTCTCCCTCGGAGGGTAGCCGTCCCTCTGTTGATGGTCCCTCCTTCGTAAATATCCCGGCTCCAAGAAGCCCTTTTCCTACCATGTGAGGTTCCTGCAAAGGTCCCTCTCCCTCCGGGGGAATTATGATTTCACGTAAGGGCGGAGCCGGGATCCCTCCCTTTTGTTGGTCTCAAAATCACTTTCTTAAGTAAGAGTCCTTACCGTCACCTAGTGCCCTTTGTGGAATTTGCCATTTGTTCAATGATTTAAGAAGTTATGAACTGAAAAGCATTTATGTCATAGGAGTGTGGCATTCAGGAGACGAGGCAATGAGACGGGGAAGAAGAATCATTTGGCAGAAAACGAGACGCCCCTGAGTGTGGTGTCCACTTCCCTGAGAAGATCCCTTATCTGTGTCTGCATACGGATCTTCTTGTCCATCAGTGAGGTCATCTCTGAGGTGAGTTTCGATATTCTCGACTCGAGATCACGCCTCAGTTTTCGGCTTCCGTTCTTACCCAGTGACTTGAGCGTGTTTCTGTACTCTCTCAACTCATCCTTGACGGAAGAGATTTTAGAACTCACGAGATTCAGATCCTTCTGAAGGGAATCCATGCGTGTCCACAGCGTCAATACTCTTTCAAGGGACTTGCGTGCCTTTGGTGGAAGATTCCTGGCCTTCACGAGCATCTTTATGACATACACCGGACGCTCCCACCTGTGGCCCACCAGGGAATAGGTACGCCTGATGGAAGAATGGAAGTCAATGGAAGCCACTATTTTGCGCTCCGTGAGTTTTACCGGCACATATACATGATCACCTTCTTCCACTACATTGGCAGCACTGTCAATCTTCATGCCCGGTATCATGGGAAGTTTCACATACAGCACCCGGTCCTTCACACCATTCGTCTGCACGCGTATCTTGAAACTCTTCACCTTGCGCACCTCGGCGACTGCAACCCCAGACTGTATCTTCACGATGCGTTCCACAGCGGCACGATCCGATGAGTGTATGGAAACGTTCACCCCGGACTCCCCGGCATACGGAATGAGCGCCATGCTTCCCATGGCGACTCCGCTTATGAGAGCCTCTCCCTGGAAGGAGGCGTCCCTGTAAACCTCCAGTGGTCCGGCCTCCAGCGGCACGCCTGTGGTGTTCTCAAACTTGAGGGCCCTGTAGGGATGTGGATCAGACTGACCCATCGAATAATAAAGAATCTCACTACCCTTCAGTGTACTGCTCAAAACGGCCACCATGGAGGTGCTTTTGTCAGGAATGGTGACAGGCGAGTTGAGCTCGAAGAAGTAAAGCGGGCCAGATGCTCTGTGTCTGGCCATGACGTTCACCGACCTGCGTGCAGAATCGAAGTAACTGCGCTCATTTTCGGATGCTTTCTTCATGGCAGGTGCTGGAGGAGCATACTCCATAGTCCTACCCCGTGATTTACGGGCCCTGCGTCTACCCCCAAAACTACCATCGCCCAAGGGGGCCCTCTCGGATTTCATGAAATCTTCTGCCGTGGCTTCAGCCTCCGGAAGCACTGGGGGACGCTCTCCCATGACTATCTCCGGAGGAGTGAGATCCGGACGAGACACGAAACGTGGTCTGTAGAGGTTGTACCTGAACGATACCGGAGTCCCGGAGGTGAGAACCAGTCTGACGCCCTTCCAGTCAGTACCGGAGAGGTTCTCTACCACAGCCCATCCCTGAAGCAGAAGACGGCCGTCCTTACCCACGACTATACGGTATGACGGTTTCCAGACCGGAGCATCCACCACATATCCCACCAGCACCCTGTGGGGCCTAGGGCCCTGAAGACGGACGGTGATGTTCACCGGACGCCAGTTGCCTCTGACCGCCGAAAGTTCAAGTGCCCGGTCAAAGGCAATGGACAGGGATCTGTCGAGAAGTTTGATACCACTCACAGTGTCAAGTGTCCTGGAGATCACGGAGCCGCCAGACGTGAGCACCGTGACCGTCCACCGGGGCTTGTCCTTCGTGCCCATATTCTCCACACCAACTATGCGTCCGGTCAATGACTCACCATCACCCGAGATTCGGGCCTTAGCTCCCCTGAAGGCACTTATGAGCGGAATGAGTCCATTTACGGATGATATCTTCCCAGGAATCGACTCCAGAGCCTTGAGACGTGACCTGTCCGATGGCATGGATACGTTCACCACGTGCCCCCTGCCCGTAGTTTCAAGCACTGTCAGGGACTTGAGTACGTCAACTATCTGAGACGGTTTGACAGTAAGTGTAAAGATATCGGAATCGATGCTACCGGACCGTTCCACATAAGCAATGCCATTGCGGTACATCACCACTCTGGTCACCGGAAGGGTACTACGTCCCACGACTGGCAGAGTCTCGGATTCCGAAGTCGAAGCAGTGGTACACCCTATGACATAGATCGCTAAAAAATTCAATAAATACAATAAGTTACGCATTAGAACCTCCTTTCATGGAACAACATATTGTCTATTTTAGGTTACTTGAAACTACTTTACGAAGTCGTCGTAAGTGGCCACTTTGGTGAAACGTTTACGCAGTTTGGCGACATGTTCCGTCTCACCCAGGACCACCAACACCATACCTTCCTTCAGCACGAAGTCTGAACCAGGGCCATATATGTACTCGTCTGTTTCGGGAATCTTCACAGCTATTACCAGAAGATTGCCGTACTGACGAACGTTGGACTCTCCCAGGGTTTTACCGTGTAGCCCCGACAGCTTGGTTACGTTGAGCTCCTCTACGCGCAGGTTCTTGTCTTTGTCACGAAGCATTATGTCCATAAATTCCACTACCTGGGGCCTTATCATCTCAGACACCATGCGCAAGCCGCCTATGAAGTTGGTGGACACCACTGAATCAGCACCGGCTATACGCATCTTCCTGGCAGACCGCAGATCCACGGCCTTGGACACTATCCTGAGATTCCCGTTCATCTCCCTGGCGGTGATAGTGATAAACAGGTTGTCACGATCCGAAGGAAGAGCAGCTATGAGCCCCCATGCCCTATCGACTCCTGCTGCCTCAAGAACCCTGTCTTCCATGGCATCTCCGATAACATACGGGACATCTCCAATCTCCCTGAGTTCTTCACGGACAGCCCTCACCCGCTCGGAATCGATATCAACGATGACGAGGGGCCAGCGTCCCACCAAAAGCTCTTTGATTATATGAAAACCAGTGGTTCCAACACCGCATACTATTATGTGATCGTGAATTTTCGTCAGCAGTTTTTCCATTTTTCTCCTCTCGGCAATCTGCCTGAATTCGCCCTCGACGAAGAATGTGGTGAGGATGGCAACGACATATATATACACGGACATGCCGGTCAGAAGAAGCACTGTGGTATAGCCCCGTACTACCGGGAGATCCATGCCTGGCAAAATCTCACCGTAGCCAGTGGTGGTTATGGTGATGAGCATCATGTAGAAACAATTCAGAAGAGACCAGTGGGACACGTCGGGGCGGTGTGCGGGCACGTAGTAACGCCCAAGGAGCCAAAATCCCATTGTGCCCAGCATTATGAGCGTTCCTAGCACCACGAATGCGATGGAGAGCCTTCTCGAGATGTTCGTGGAGTACATGGACTTGAGATGCTGACGTATACGGTTGTCCAGACTCATTTTGTGCGGTGTGGATTTTCTGTCTGTCATTCCCCTTGATAGTATGCCAACTGTGTATGTGACCAAAGTTTTTTTACGCTCTCGACAAAGAGGCGTAACATATTGAAATAATTAAACTATCCTAGCTTAGACATAAACATGGAGGCTATCGAGAACAGTACGAGATACCCCATGCTGTCCGTGACCGCCGTCACGAGAACCGAAGAGCCAATGGCAGGATCCTGGCGTAGCAGCTTGAGAAGAAGAGGAACGCCCCCTCCCACGAGACCGGCGATGGTCATATTGACGAGCATGGCAAGGAACACAACAAGGCCGAGATACGGATTGGAATGAAGCAGGAAGGCCGCCACTGCCGTTATGCCACCTGCTGAAAGGCCCAGGAGGACACCTATGGCCACCTGTTTCAGTATGGGACGCCACACATGGGCGAAGTCCACTTCACCAAGGGCCAAACCGCGAATCATGACGCCCACTGCCTGTGATGCACAGTTGCCCCCCACACCTGCCACGATTGGCATGAAGCTGGCCAGTACCACATACTTTTGGATGGTTGACTCGAAGAGCCCCACCACCGTGGAGGCGATGAAGGCCGTGACCAGGTTGAGCAGCGTCCATGACACCCTGCTGCGGTAGGACTGGATCACCGGAGACTCCACACGGTCTTCCGAGGTGATTCCCTGCAGGTGATATGCATCCTCGGAGGCTGATTCCAGTACAGCGTCCATTATGTCGTCAACTGTTATGACTCCAAGCAGGGTGAAGGTGTCGTCAACCACGGGAAGAGCGACCAGATCATACTTGAGCACCTTATCGGAGGCCTCCTGGATGGTGTCGTAGGCCCTCACATATATGGGATCACGTATCATGAACTCCCTGAGCATGGCGTCCGCCTCCGACACGGCCAGGAGTCTGATGGGTACGACACCCACCAGGTGTCCGAGATCGTCTACGGCGTAAAGCGTGTATATGGGCTCCTTGGCTTCGGCATTCCACTCCCTGAGCTGCTGAAGGGCCTCGTCCACCGTCATCTTCTCGTTGAGGGACAGGAAATCAGTGTTCATGATTGCGCCACACACGTCCGACGGGTAGCGCATTATCTCCTCGATGCGATCCCGCAGCTGCGCAGGGAGGCGGGCCAGTATCTTCTCCTGCCTGTCCTCGGACAGATGCCCGATGATGGTTGCGGCATCATCCGTGTGGGATGTGCTGACGATGCGCACGATATGCTCGTCCGGCAGTCCTGACAGTACATCCTTGAGCATGCCTTCCGGCAGATCCGACAGGAGATGTCCGGCAGCCTTCTGAAAGTACATGGCAGTAAGGAGAACACGCCTTTCTCCCGGTGGCAGTATTGCCAGCAGTTCGCTTATGTCACCGGGACGCAACTGCGAGATGAGCTTTTTGAGGGGCTCCATCATCTGACGCTGAAGCAGTCTCCTTATGAGCTTTATCCTTTCCATCGTGAGCGGCATTATCCACCTCCAGGGTCGGGCCGGTAGCACGCGCAAAGCATGGTGACTTTCGTCACATAATCAACCTTAATTTTGGGATTCGCCAGTACCTTCAGTTGAACGAATTATCAATAACGCTATATTCTCCATCCGTAGGAGGAATTATATATGTCGTTTCTGCTTCTGCTGACCCTGCTCATGCCTGCACAGACTTTCGTGCAGGTGGTTGATACTGCCGTGAAAAACGGCTTCACCGACGAGGCTGGCAAATGGGAAATACTTGAAACAGCGGTAAAGAATCCGGAGGATCTCCCGGCTTACTGGAAAGACATTCTTAGGGATCATCCCATCCCGCCGTCCATGGGCACTTCCATACTCCACGATGCATTCCTGTACCGTACCAAGCACATGAAAGCCGCTCCTGGCGAAAACTTCGAAGATTACCAATTCCCCAATGAACTCCAGTACATACTGGATTCCGAAAATTATCCGATTCGCGTGGAATATGACAATCCCTCTGACGAGGCCCTGGCCCGAGAGGTACTCGATGCAGCCGAACGCTCCTGGGAACTCGAGATAGGTCAGTGGGGATGGTGGGCACCTCCCATAGTCACCCCTGAAGGAAGATTCCGTCTGTACGTGGCTCAAACTGGCATGGGCGGAGGCGGATACACTGCCCCACGCGGATATTACAGCGAGACTGCATGGACAGACTGCGTGACCTACGTGGTGATAGACAACCAAAATCCGGTGAGTTACGCTGGAATCGTGGTCGCCCACGAGATGAACCATACCATGCAGGCGGCCATGGACTGCATGGAGCCCTCCTCATTCTGGGAGAACACCGCCACATTCGTGATGGCAGAGGTATATCCGGATCAACACGCGTACAGAGACAGCTTCCTGGGTTACTTCCAGGATAATCCGTACATGGGAGTAGACGAGGGTAATCAGCAGAATCTCTACTGGTACGGTGGTTTTCTGTGGCCCTATTTCCTAGCCTACACATACCGTCAGGCAGATGAACCGCCAGCCGTGTTCATGCGTAAAGTGTGGGAACACGCCTCACAAAACGGGATGTTCAATGATCCCGACTACCTTCATGCCCTAGACACACTACTCAAAGAACGGGGTTCCAGTCTGGTGGAGGCGTTCCATGCCTTTACCCGCGCCAGGTACTTCGTGGGAAGCAATTCCAGCGAACTATGGACCGTCCTACCTGGTGTCCAGAATTTTGATCCCTCTCCATACCTGTCCGCACGCCTGTATTACTACGGAGACGACTACTCCTCTGAATCTACGACTGCACCTCACGTGTTTGGAGTCAACTATATAAAACTCAATGCCACCGGCGATGACACGGACCGTAGTTACACCGTGAAACTCAAACCCAAAGGAGATGAAGGTGACGAGTGGCATGTTCAGGTGGTAGGAACCTTGAGCGGCTACCTCTACGAGGCAGACACCACGGCTGCCAGCCCGGTCAGCCTGCTTCTCAAAAACGGTGTGGAGCCATCGATCATAATGGTCGAACGTTACAGGTGGCCTGATCACACAGCCGGGGAAGCCTCTAGCGGAGCCGACTATGAGATATCCATAGAGCCCACGGTACCGCTCCCTGTCATATCATGGGTCGCCCCCAACGCGCTCAAACGAGGAGGCACCTACGATATCAGCGTGTACGGTTTCCACTTCCAAGACGGAGCCACAGTGACGTTCATGCCTGATGACATGACGGTTAATTCAGTAACCGTCCTCTCGGACAGCCAGATATCCCTCTCCCTGACCGTTCCCATGGATGCCGCAGAAGGCAGTTATGACGTAACGGTAGAAAATCCGGACGGAGGCACCTACACACTTCAGAAGGTCGTAAAGGTGGAAGGCCAGGTGGAGAAAAAAGATGACGCCAGTGGTTCCGACGACGGGTGCAACACTTCTGGAGCACGGCCATCCATGATTCTCTCCATACTCTTGGCTCTTGGACTTGCCATGTCGTCTGTCCGCCGCTCCAGTCTCCGGAACTGATCCCCTTTTCTACTGAAACTATCGCCTTGCACTGTATGACCACATTGCCGTAGGATTCCCGGCATGCGTGTAGATCTCGAAACCGGCGGTGTATCACTGTATTTTTACCCTGGACGACTGTCTCTGGGCGCAATCGCGTCCATGACCGGAATCGACTGCGTCTTCAGGGATCTGCTGGGACGGGTCACCGTACCCGGAGGCGATACCTTTCTCTCGTACAGCCGCACAGAGAATCTGACCGTTGTGGCGAAGAGCAGTGTGCCCGTGGGGGTCGACGTGGAAATCCAGCGTCCAAGGCCGCGGCTCATGGCAATGGCCGAACGCTATTTCACTGATGATGACGTCCAGTATCTGAAAGCTCGTGGTTCTGAAAGGCGACTCATGAAGGCTCTGTGGGGCATGTGGACTGCCAAGGAGGCCTATGCCAAAGCCTCGGGCATTCCCCTCACGGAAGTGGTGGGCAGCGTCACCTTCACTCCTGCTCCCCTCGACTGGTGGCACTACGACGGCCGTATCTCAGTACGTCACATCCATTTCAGCGATGCCATAGTCGCCATAGCAGTAGCCCGCCCTGTACACGATCCTTTTACCGATAAATAACTCAATAATATCAACCAGTTATACTATAACTCATTGCGATGGAATTTGCCGCGGGCCTCGATGTCTGCAAAAAGGCCTTGGCGCACGGCATGAACCACCCGGTCTACGGTTTTCGGAACGTCCTTCTCGGGTTCGAAGCCCAGCACTTTTTTTATGCGGGTGAAATCAACCCTGTAATTACGCGGATCCACCATGCCATCACGGTATGTCACCTCTCCACCGGCATACTGCTGAGCCAGTTTGGCAATCATACGTTTGGTATAATTGACGCCACCTACGTTGAACACTGTATTTCTAGCCCTGTCAGGATTACCGATGACCAGCCGCACTGCCCTGGACACGTCACTGACATGACAGTAGGGACGCCAGGTATCTGCATCATAAACGAGGAGCTCGCCGGTTGCAGCAAGGGTATATGCAAAGTCATTGACCGTGAGATCCAGTCGCATTCTGGGAGACACCCCAAATACCGTGGCCAGTCTCAGAATCGTATAATCCGTGTTCAGGGAACCGGAGATCAGGAAACGCTCCACATCCACCTTGGTCTCGGCATACAGAGAACGGGGCTCAAGGGCGGCTTCCTCGTCAAGCAGTGTACGGTCATCACGTAGTCCGTAATTGGAACAGGTGGAGAAGAATATGACTTGACGTACACCCGCACGCTCCGATGCCTCGAGGAATCGTATGGAGCCTTCCCTGTTCGTGGACTCGCAAAGTTCTGGATGGGCACGGCATATGGGATCTCCCACCAGTGCGGCAGCAAGCACCACCACGTCCATACCCTCTAGGGCCCGGCGGGTATCAGTACCATCACGCAGATCCCCTTTCATGAACTCAAAATTATCATTCTCAAGAAGGGGTCTCACAGTGGCTCCGTTGTCATACAAAAGCGCGTCCATGACTCTGACCCTATAGCCATCGTCGAGAAGCTGTCTCGTAAGAACAGAGCCTACGTAACCTGCGCCTCCAACCACCAGTATACTTTTCATGACGCCTCCTCAAATGGATGTGGAATCCGTGCTGTCGCTTGTGTCCGTGCCGTCGCTTGTGTCTGTACCGTTACTCGTGTCCGTGCCGTCGCTTGTGTCCGTGCCGTCGCTTGTGTCTGTACCGTTACTCGTGTCCGTGCCGTCGCTTGTGTCCGTGCCGTCG
>JALWFW010000143.1 GCA_027013865.1 Polyangiaceae bacterium
AAATAGATTTTTCTACCGAGATACCCAAACTGCCTGGCAGTGTGATGTCTTGTACGGAAATCCGGAAAGCACTGGAGGACCCTGATGTCACGGCTGCCAGAGTAACTGAGATTTTGGGCCGTGATGCTCTTTTGGCTGCCAGAGTCCTCAAACTGGCCAATTCTCCGTTTTACAGTCTCGGTAAAGAGATATCCTCCCTGAAGCAGGCAGTCATCATATTGGGCAATCGTATGCTGGGGCATGTGGTACTTGGCGCAGCCATGGAGATTTTGGCCTCATCCAATATATTGAAGGCTCCTGTGGATGCACAAAGGTACTGGCATCACAGCGTGGCAGCTGCATATCTTGCCAAATTGGCCAGACGTGAGCAGGAGGATGCAGAAGAGGCATTCACTTTCGGACTCCTTCACGATATTGGGATGATTCTCATGGCTCTGAAGTTCGGACGTATTTATCTTTCATACCTCTCTCGTGCTGGAGATTTCGATCTTCAACGGGAAGAGAAGATGTTCCGGACGACCCATGCCCATGCTGGTGCATTTCTTTTCAAACTCTGGCGACTTCCGCCTGGCCTCGTGGAGGGGGTGCTCATTCACCATGATCCCTCCTCGGGCCACTGGTTTAGGGAGGTGGAAGACGTACTGGTGTCGCTGGGACTGGGCATCAATCCTCCTTCATCTGCCGAACTTCCCGAAACCGTTACCTTAGGAGGCAAAAAAATCAATTCACTTGAACTTAGGGAAGAACTAGAAAATCAAATAATCCACTTCAGAAAGTGAAAATGCTGCATGTTTTTGGCTTTTTTCTGCTTTAAGGGCTCATAATGGACTCGATGATATATGAAGGAATGTGGGTGGTCTCCATTTTATTTACACTGCTTTTATTTTTGGTGGTTGTTTATTATGCCATGAAACGCATGCGTATAGTAGCGGATATGGGGGCCTTTATTGCGGCAGTCGATACGAGAGGACGTGTCCGTTTTGTGGTGATAGGACTGATTCCTGTCAGTCTTGAGAAGCTTCGCAGAATTAATCCTGTTCTCTATAGGATCTTAGCCCACGATGAGGTCAGAAATTACATTCAGTCACAGGGGAAGGCAGCCATAAAAATACTGGACACTCAGTGGGGAGATGGATGGCTGCTGAAACTTCGTGATGCACGTGAAGTGCTTTCCCCCCTATTATTCAGGCTTGTAAAAACATTTTTGGGTATCTCTCATATGATTATGGTCATGCACTATGATCTTCCCAAAGAGGAAGATTTCATAAGGCTTAGTACCCTTTCCCCGATGTTCACGGAGCATCAGGATATCAAGATACTTTTCAACATGGTCCGGGAGTGGATGATATCTGAGGTCAAGTATCAGGCTGTCTATAAAATAAACAAGGATACTAGCATACAGGCTGTAATCAATGGGAATCATACAGAAATCCCATACACTGACCAGCATGAGGAGCTGGTGGAATCGCTGAAGAAGAATACTCATATTTTGGCCATACCTGATGAGTCGGAAATAAGACGTATGGTCGATCTTCTGAATCTGCCGGACAAAATAGAGCTTTTCTGGAACAGACTTTACACCTACAGCGATGAAGATGGGCTATATCTGATACTCCTTGGAACCAACGACAAAGATTCTGCAATGAAGATCAATCATGAGCTGGAAGACAAACTTCCTTTTCTCATAACCATGTCATGGGGCTTGGGACATGGTTATGCCTTGAATGAGTCGTTCATATTCAGACAGCTCATAGATTCCATTCCTACAGGCATACTCTTCAAAGACATGAACGGCCGTTATCTCTATGTAAACAAAATCGTCAGGGATTTCTTTGGTGCGTCCATACTGGATTTTTCAGGACATACGGTGGATGAGCTTCCTGTTTATGACGAGCAGTTCAAACGTATCGTGTCTGAGGATGAGAGACAGGTCGTAGAAACTGGTGAACACCATAAAAGAACAGCCGTGGTAAAGGACTTAGACGGAAACGAGCACGTCATCTCCTATGTTCAGCGGCTGCTTCGTTCCCCTTCCGGAGAGGCACAGGGAATACTTGTGGCCGTCACTGACATCACCGAGCTCGTTCGTCAGTCCAAACGTATCAAGATGCTGGCTGACGTCATATCCAAGGTGGATATGAACATATTCATCCTGAATGAAAAGGGAGAACTCATATACTTCAATGAGATTTACCGGAAACGTTTCAAACAGGCTTTTGGTGCAGACCTGGAAGATCTTCAGAAAGACAAAGTCATATTACTGGATTACTGGAAAAATTTTATCGACAGTACACTATTCGTCCCTTTGTCACAGGCTTTTGAGATGGCCAAAAAAGATGGTCATGCTGCCATAAGGCTGCCATATGTGGCCGAACTACTTCCTGTAGAGAAGCGCAAACGTGTCTACAAGGTAGATTTTTACGCCATCGAGATTCCAGTCCCCGGAAAAGAAGACAGCTATGAGACAGTCATCCTCGGAACCGGCAAGGATATAACCCATCAGACCCGGATGCAGCACGCCCTGTCCATAACCCAGAAAATGGACAGCGTGGGAAGACTGGCCGGAGGGCTGGCCCACGATTTCAACAACTTGCTCACTGGTATAATTGGCGAAGTGGAATACATATTGACCCTGAGTAATGTAAAGCCCCCAAAAGAGCTGGAAGATGACCTTCAGCAGATAAAAAATCTGGCTACCCAGGCTTCGCAGCTGTCCAGACAGCTTTTGGAACTGGTAAGACCATCGGAAAGTCAGTATGGCGAATGTGACATGGTGGAGGTCGTCAGGAACTTCACGGACTTCATTCAGCATAGCTTCCCCAGTAACATCAAGGTGACGGCCACTATCAACGGCTCCAGTGCCTACGTTCATCTCCCAGATTCGCAGGTGCAGCAGATACTCATGAATCTTGCGGTAAATGCCCGTGATGCTATGCCGGATGGAGGAGAACTGTCCATCATCCTGGATACAAAGATAGATCATCCCTTTGAGCAGGATAAAAAGGTACACCGCCTGGTGGTGAAGGACACGGGGCATGGAATACCACCGCAGATTCTGGACAAAATCTTTGAACCCTTCTTCACCACCAAGGGCAGGAAAAAAGGAACAGGACTGGGACTTTCCATCGTGTACTCGATTGTTACCGGAGCAGGAGGAACCATACTGTGTGACTCCATGGAGGGTAATGGTACGGCCTTCTCCGTATATCTGCCGGTTCATCATAATATGGTTCCAAAACCCAGACGAGCCCCATCCCGTGAACTTAAGGCCGTACAAAACGTGCCCATACTGGTGGTGGATGATGAACAGGTCATAAGAAAGGTTCTCAAACGTGGTCTGCCGAAGCAGGGTTTTGAGCCCACACTATTTGAATACCCATCAAAAGCCGTAGAATTTATTCGGTCCGGAGGAAAGGCCACTCTTGCACTTTTGGACATGGACATGCCTGAGATGAGCGGTATAGAGCTCGCCAGGAAACTCCATGAACTGGATCCAGAGCTTCAGGTTATTATAATGACCGGACATCTTCAGAACAGCTATTCCTTCGAAGAGGAATATATCATCAATGTCGTACAGAAACCCTTTGAACTGAAGATTTTGGGCAAAATCTTACGGCTGGCTCTTGAGGGTATAGAGGTAGGAACGCACATGATTTCCTCTGAGGAGGCCTCTGTAGACGAGGAATAGTCTTCTACCTGCTCAACTCTCAGCTTGACACGTGTTCTTCATAGAGGGATCAACTCGGACCATGCGACTGTCCAGGATAGAACTGGTCGGCTTCAAGTCATTCTGCCAGAAGACGGAACTTCCATTTCCTGTTCCGTTCACGGCAGTAGTGGGTCCCAACGGTTCAGGCAAATCCAACGTAGTGGATGCAATACGCTGGGCCCTTGGAGAGCAGTCGGCTCGTTCCCTGCGTGGCAAGCAGATGGGTGACGTCATATTCGCTGGCTCTCAGCGTCGTCCTGCCATGGGGTATGCCGAGGTCTCCCTGTATTTCGAACGGGAGGATGGTGAACCCCCGCCAGCTCCGTACCTGGATTTCCCTGAGATAAAGGTCACACGTATACTTCACAGGGATGGAACCTCAGAATATCGTCTTCAGGGCGCTCCCTGTCGTCTTCGTGACATATATGATGCCTTTTCAGGCACCGGTATTGGACCACGGGCATATGCCATCATCGAGCAGGGCAGGGTCTCCGAGATTCTCGGTTCACGTCCTGAAG
>JALWFW010000144.1 GCA_027013865.1 Polyangiaceae bacterium
GCGCTCTACGTAATCGCCTGTGCGCGTGTCTATCTTGAGCCAGTCACCCTCGTTTACGAAGAGAGGAACCTGAACCACCGCACCGGTGGACAGGGTGGCCGGCTTGGTCACGTTGGTGGCAGTGTCACCGCGTACTCCTGGCTCGCAATGAACCACCTCGAGCTCCACGAATGTGGGAAGATCCACACCTATGGGACGCTCATTGAAGAACAGGACGTCGCAGGTGAGTCCGTCTGTGAGGAACCCTGCCTGATCACCCAGCACTTCGGCCGGAATCATGACCTGATCGTAGGTCTGGTTATCCATGAACACGTAGTGGGCCCCGTCCTGATATAGATACTGCATCTGACGGGACTCGACGTCCGCAAGCTCGACCTTATCGCTCTGCTTCCAAGTTTTCTCTATCACTGCACCAGTTATGAGATTCTTTATTCTGCAGCGGGTGAACGACGAGCCCTTACCGGGCTTTACGAATTGAGCCTCCACGACCACGTAGGGATCACCGTCCAGGACTATCTTGAGACCCTTACGCAAATCAGACATAGAACCAGTAGCCATGTATCAAACCTCCATCAAGCAAGGGGATCCCTGTAGAAAACCACAACTGAGATGCAGTGATATGCCTCGTCCGAGGATTGTGTCACCACTGTATCCACCACTTCATAATCGGGGTGACGCTTGAGCCATGCAGTAGCCTTCTCTCCCAGCGTTTCCCTCTCCTGTGCCATTGTAGCGCTGAACACCTTGACACCGTTGAAGTCGTTCTTACCTGCCATCCTGACTCCTCCTGCACGGTCGGCTGTCCGACCAAGGCATGTTTTATAACCAAACCGCCACTGTAGTCAACTGGTGTTCCAGGGCAGTCGAGTTCTGGGATTACAGGCCATCCAGGTTTGCCAGAACTTTGCGCCCGCATGCCTAAGGTGTCTAGGCCTGTCCAAAAAGTGTCCAACTTGCCCGTGATGGGCTGGTGTTCAGACAGACTATCTGTGGTGTGGTGTATAAAAGTCTTTTCATTTCAGTATGTTATGCATGCCAAATTCCGACCACTGCCCCTGGCACGTATATTGCATAACCCCTCCCATGACTGAACCCTAGGAGACACGAGGATCCCCCGGCTGGGTGCCGAGCGCTAGCACCGTGCCGGGCAGGTGGTGGAGGAACCTTGCCCCTAAAATCCCACCGTAATAGCGGCGGGACAGGCAGGGGCTTATCCAGCGATTCAGCTTTCGGCCGGTGTGACGGCGGGGGTGGGCCCTTCTTTAGATGGGACGGTTTCGGGTTTTGCGGTAAAGCGCTGTAATATCAAGGAGTTAGCGCGTAACGCCAAACGCTGTGGCGAGGTGTGTGGACCGTGCCAAAAAGGCCGTGAACCCGTGGGAGAGCCTTCTTGGAGGCAATGAATCAGTGTTACCGGCACGGTCGGAAGCATGTCCAGCCAGGATGGCTTACCATGCACCTTTGCAGGACAGCCCGACGGCCCTGGTTATACGGGTTGTATTTTTCGAAACTCCGGCAAAATCCGTTGTTGGTGTTCTAAGGTATCGCCGTGTAGTCCAGGGCACCTGAAACTTCAGATCCGTGTGGCACCATTAGCAGGCCGTCCTTGCTCGATAACTCAACAGCCCTTCGAGTGCCTGCACCCGTTCTTGAAGCAAAAGCATGTACAGCCAGGATGGCTTACCGCGCACCTTTGCAGGACAGCCCGACGCCCCTACGAGTGCCTGCACCTGCTCTTGAAGCGAAAGTGTGTCCAGTCAGGATGGCTTACCACTGACCCTTGCAGGGCAGCTCGAAGGCTCTGACTGGTATTAACATCACCACCGTAAATGGACGATTGCGGCCAACACGGGGCAACCGTTGGGCCGACCAGCATCACGACACCGAAGTAGGACACCGAAGTAGACGATAACATTGACTTGCCCCAGGTGGTCTCTATATTCGAGGATCCGGTACTGGGGGACGCTCACGTCTTCCTGTGACCGCATCGGAGACTGCCCGGCAGGTGCTCTGAAAGAGAGGAAGCATTATGAGTGTAGGAGACATACGCAACGGTATAGTGCTGCTTATAGGACTCATCATATCCGTGGCCCTGCACGAGTTCGGACACGCCTGGGTGGCATGGAAGCTCGGAGATCCCACCCCGGAACGGGACGGACGCGTCACCCTCAACCCCATTGCCCACATGGATATTGTGGGAACTCTCATACTACCAGCCGTAATGATTTTCATGTTCCCGTCGGGAATACTGTTCGGCTGGGGTAAGCCAGTGATGACAAATCCCTATTACTACCGCAGGAGCGTGTCCATGCGCACCGGAGAGATTCTTGTGTCCCTGGCAGGTCCGGGCATGAACCTGGTGCTGGCCGTGTTCTTCTCGCTTCTCATCGGGGTTCTGATGCGTACGGGTATCATGTCTCCCCACGATCCCATGCTTGGAGCGCTGACACTGTACGTGTATCTCAATCTGGTGCTCATGCTATTCAATCTTTTGCCCTTCCCTCCCCTAGACGGCTCCCACGTTCTTTTCAACCTTCTCGGACCAGGAGCAGACGGATTCAAATCCTTCATGGCCCAGTACGGAATGTGGATCCTCATCATACTGATGATTTCTGGAGCGCTCTCATGGGTGCTACAGCCCGTCATGTGGTTAGGTCGCTTCATGGTGGGGCTGGCTGTAGGGGCTGGAATATGATCGTTCTCTCGGATGATCTTCAGATTTCACTCGAAAACCTGTTCACCGGTCCCTTCGACCTCCTACTCCATCTCGTACGCCGCAACGAGATAGATCTCATGGAGATTCCCGTTGCATACCTGGTGGAGGAATATCTCAGGGCTATAGGAGCCATGGAGCAGCTGGACATCGAAATAGCAGGAGAATTCCTTCTCATGGCGGCCTATCTGGTGGAATGGAAGGCCAGAATGCTACTGCCAGTACCCCAAAACGACGGGGAGCAGCCCCCCGAACCCGAACCGTTCAGTCAGGAGTGGACGGAGCGCCTCATGCGCTATCATAGGTACCGCACGGCTGCCGGACTGCTGCTGGAGCGCTCCCACGGTTCGGTATGGCCCAGGGGAGGTTCCATAGACATAGACCCCGGTGATCCAGGACTCGCCCCAATGAAGCGCGAAGATCTCACTTCCGTGATGACTGGTCTCATGAAGGTGCGGAAGTTGCGAGATTCATCACGTTACGTCCAGCTCCTTCCGGTAAGAGCGGCCATGCAGAGAATACTCAGGGTAGTACAAAATCGCGGTTCCATATTCCTCAGGCAGGTCATCGTACGCCCACGCAGAGCCGATGCCGTGGTTGCCTTCCTCGCTGTACTGGAACTGACTGTTATGGGATTCGTGACACTGGTGGGGGACGGACTGGATCTGCAGATACACAAGTCAGATGCTGCAGACTCCACGGAAATCCCTGACTTGCTCCAGGAGACAGTATCACATGGCGAAGCTTGAGACGTTTCTCAATCTCTGTGGATTCGAAGGGGTCGATTCCCTTTTGGTGAAGGAAATCCAGGCCGTGGTATTCGCCTCCGAGGACGCCGTGTCAGTGAGGAAACTGCAGGACCTGTTCCCAGAGCGCTCCCGCGACGAGGTGGAACTGGCACTGGCTGCCATCTTTGCGCTCCACGAGGACATGGGCATAAGGTTGGTGCGCTCCAGAGGCGGTTACCGGTTCCTCACGGCTTCGGAGGCTGCTCCCACCGTGGCCCGGTACCTTCAGGCCAAACCGATGAAACTGGGAAGGGCAGCCATGGAGACGCTCACCATCGTTGCCTATGAACAGCCGGTGACACGTCAAGAAATCCAAGAAGTCCGCGGTACGGATCCCGAAAGTTCTTTGCGTCTACTTCTAGACAAGGGACTCATCAAGGTGATGGGTCGCAGGCGTGAACCGGGACGCCCCATCCTCTACGGAACCACCGATAAGTTCCTGGAATTGTTTGGCCTCGGAGATCTCTCCGACTTGCCCGAAATATCGGAGGAGACCACTGCCGAAACAGTTCATATAACCCTTCCCGAGGAACTTCTCCGGGGAGAGGAATACTCACAGTACAAGGAAGCTCTGGCACGCTTCGAAAAAGCCCTGCAAGAAGCCGAAGAAAAAGGGATGAAGGTGCTTGAGATGGAAAACAGGGTCATAGATGCCCTGAAAGAGGACTCAGACGATGAAGGACAG
>JALWFW010000145.1 GCA_027013865.1 Polyangiaceae bacterium
ATTATAGGTGCCCTAACCGTACTGGCAACTTAGCGGTGATCTTAAATGACGGAAGCCAGAGCATCGAGGCGCAGCACCAGATGTTCAAGGCTTTTTGTGATTTGCATCACCTGCTGTGAGAGGGTTTCTGCCGAAACGGCATCACAGTCATCTCCATGACGCTTCAGCCCGTCCAGCACGCCTCTAAAAAAGTCAATAGTTTCAAGCAGTTGCACCCGAATATCCTGAATTCTGCGGGCAATGTCCTCAGAAGTTGGGACATGACGACCGTCCGGCTCCCGCAGCTCCAGAGTCATGGTCTGACCAGCGTCGCTGGTAAAATCGTATGGTCCCGTACGCTGGAGCATATGGAAGTCGCCTTCCAGCATGCTTCCTCCATCTGGGATGAGCCTCACACGTGACTCGTCCCCTTCTGGCAAGGCATCTATGGCCATACGTGACGCCAGCCACGGTCCTGAACCGTCCGTGGACAGGAGTCTGTAGTAGCGGCGGGCCAGTATGACAGGAATACGCCCGCCGGTACGGAGCATCCTGTGCTGAGCCTCGAGTATGGTAACTGCAGAAGATAACTCCATTAAGGTGTCCTGAGGCGAAGGATCCACGAGGGCTTCCAGAAGCAGCCCGTCATCGCACTGACCCGTGTCCAAAAGCCGTGCCAGACGGCTGAAAGGAGGCAAATCCACTGACATGACGGCCCTGCTACTGTCAGTCGGCGCCCTTCCACTCTATCATTTCGGAGAAGGGGTGGCGGGCCACGCCGCGCTCGGTGATTATGCCGGCTATGAGATGGGAGGGTGTGACGTCGAAGGCCGGATTGAGGGCCCGAATCTGCGTGGGTGCGATGGGGGCTCCGTTGACGTAGAGCACCTCGTCAGAAGAACGCTCCTCTATGGGAATGTCCTGGCCAGTGGCCGTGGCTGGATCGAAGGTGGACAGGGGCGCTGCTATGAAGAAAGGCACGGAATACCTGTCAGCGATGATGGCGAGGTTCAGGGTACCTATCTTGTTGGCGGTGTCGCCATTGGATGCTATGCGGTCTGCCCCCACGACCACGGCCTGAACCAGTCCCCGGCTCATGACGTGGGCCACGGCTGTATCGGATATGAGTGTCACTGGAATGCCTTCCTTCCACAGCTCCCAAGTGGTAAGGCGCGCTCCTTGCTGCCTTGGCCGGGTCTCGGTAGCGTACACCATTTCTAGACGGCCCTGCTCGTGAAGGGTGCGTATGACTCCCAGGGCAGTGCCGTAACCTGCGGTAGCAAGGCCTCCGGTATTACAGTGGGTCATCACCGAGATGCGCCCCCCTGGCAGGGCGAAGGCTCCGTGGCGTCCCATGGCTCGGCATGACTCCAGGTCCTCGGACTCTATGGCCCGGGCCTCGTCCATGAGACGGTCGGCATAAGCCTGAGGATCGCCATCCCAGGGCACGGCCGCAAGACGCTCGAGGGCCCAGAAGAGATTCACCGCAGTGGGCCTCGTGGCTGCTAGACGTTCCTTCACTGCCATAAGTTCCCTGAGGAAACGTTCCGCTGGCTCCTCCGACAGGAGACGGGCCTGTATGGCAAGGCCGTAGGCTGCCACGCATCCTATGGCAGGAGCTCCGCGCACCCACATCTCCTCGATGGCGCGGGCAGCGTGCATGGCATCAGGGATGTCCACCCACTTCTCCTCGCCTGGCAAAAGGCGTTGATCCAGTACCTGAAACGAGTCATCCATCCATCTGAAGGGCTTTATCATGCCCCAAGGCTATCCACCTGCACACTCATGTCAACGAAAGATGTCTCACAGGAGATCCAAGGCCCGAGCCATGCCAGTGGTGCAGTGCTGCACGAAGTCGATGCGTGTGTACCACTCGGTGGGAGACGACGGTATGGCGCCATCCATGAGCCCAGGATTTTTGCATATCCAGCACTGTGATCCGCGTATCCAGTGACGGACCACGAAAGACACTATTCTGCCGAGCTGCTCCCGGGGGTAGGTATCATCCTCGCCACGGGCTCGCGCCAGTCGTATGATGGAATCCAGGGCCTCTGCATGGGAACATGCGGGAGTGAGGTGTGGTGCATAAATGGACGTCACACCAAAACCTCCAACTATGTCCGGATAATCCCTGACAAAATCGCTGCCATACTGAAGCCTGCCGATATACTTCACGTATGCCATGCAGTAATCGAGATAGTGACCAGTCTGAGGAGCTGGATAAAGCTCCCAAGCGGCCTGACAGGTCCAGTGCTCGGCAGTGAAGGCGAAATGGAACGGGATCTCCCTGCCGTGCCATGAGGTTATGGCATCCATGGCAGAAATGGCGGCATCGCGGTATTCATCATCTCTGAACACCTTGTATGCCTTGGCCAGTGCGAAAGCGGCCTCACCAGAATAATACAGTAGCACGTCGGGCAGCCTGCGGCCGGCCCTACGGTCGTAGAGATGGTGGAAATCACCGCTATCACGCCTCATGAACAGCAGAAAAGATGCCCAGGCGCGCATGAGATCGTCGAACCTGGAGTCCCCGGTGGCAAGACGATATTCAGAAGCAGCCACCAGAGCCAAAGCCGTGCTTCCCAGGGAGACCACGGTCCCGCGCCCTACGCACAGTCCCGGTCCGCACGGTACTGATTCACTGCGTAGATACTCGAGGGCCCGTCTGGCTCCCGAAGCGAATCTGCCGTCTCCCAGGACACGTGTCAGGTTCGCCAGGGAATAGGTAGTACCCGAATGACGCGGCATGTTGTAAAAAACGCGGCTCTGATAAACGGCCCTGCCGTTGATAAGGTTTTGCTGATAGAGGAATTGTCCAGGCACGGAGAAGAAGAAACCCTTCCTACACGAGCACGGTATCCGGCGTCTGTCCGTGAAAAGAGATCTCAGCATGTAATCGCCGCCGGATTTCACCAGAGTCCTAAGTTGCTCAGGAGTCACCTTGCCCAAGCGTCTGGCAAGCTTCATGCGGAACACTGGCTCGAGCTCCCTGCCGGAATAGACCCGCGATACGAGGACGAGTCGCCTCACACTCACCTGTCCGCTCCCACCGGGCTTCATCACGGATGCTGCCATACGCTTCACATCAGTGCCTACGTGAAGTTCCTTGACGAACGGGAACGGTCTGAAACCGCTGTAGGCACCCCTGACTGCTAGATCCTCTGGAGTCAGATACACCTTGCGATTCCCGTCAGTGAGAAGAAGCCCGTCCATGCCAGCCCGTACGGACAACTCACGCAGCACTGGTACCTGTACTATGGGAGCCGACCCCACCACCTCGTCCAACCGAACATAAGCCCCCTGTCTCAGTGCCCTGGACACGGCAGACACACAGCCGTCGGGTATCCGGACTCCCACTATGTCACAGGAAGCCAGTACCTGCCCCGCCTTCCATGCCCTCAACAGCACTGTACGTCCAGCCGGAACATCAAAGCGCCCTGCAGTAAAGGCGTCTATTACGGCCTGCATACGTCCGGAGGATTGCCTGTCTCCAGAGACACGGCCCATTGCATATCCTGCTCCCCATGCAGCCAGCCACAGAGCTGCCACGGCTGCTGGCCACCTGTATCGGTGATGCAGATTTACGAGAGACGGCACTTCCATGGGAATGACTGTAGGTGACCGTTCCCCCTCCAGTCAAGGAAACCTTGACCCGTGAATCCTTTTGCCCTTATAGTCCCCGAGGCACAGCAGGAGAGCTGCGGACAGCCGTGAATCCTCACGGTCTGTTCCGGACTGTTTTCTTCTCCTGTCAGGCGAGGAGGGTACCGTGAGGACCAGCAAGCTCGCAGGTCTTGCAGCATTTTTATCAATAATTTCAATATGTTACATACCAACAGCCTCTGCACAGATGATGGGAGGGATGGGAGGAATGAATCCTGGTGGGGGAGCTCCGCCTGCCCATCAGGAGGACGAGAAGCCCATGGTGGTCAAACAGGGCAAAAACCTGGAGGATGATTCCAAAGCCAAAATAACCCCTCCACCCCCTGTCCATATGTTCGAACTCGAGGGATACTTCAGGGTCAGAGCCGATTACTTCAAGCGACTCGATCTCGGCCTACACGCCCATGACGGAGCAGCCCCACCCTTCTTCTCTCCTCTGTGGGACTATGCATCGGAATGTTCCTCGGGAACGTCCACGCCGTCGAGATGCCGCAACCATACGGTCACCTCCACCAATATGCGCCTTCGTCTGCGCCCCACCATCAACATAAACGAGTATGCAGCCATACACTCCACCATGGACGTACTGGACAATATGGTACTTGGCTCCACACCCGAGGGTCTGTCCTCCGGCGGGCTCACACCATGGGTCGCCTATCCAGGATTCCTTGCTGACCAGCGTCCCTACGACACCGCAAACGGCTGGGACTCCATCAGGGTCAAGCACCTGTGGGCAGTGGCCGACTTCGGGCCCTTCGAACTGTGGGCTGGACGCATGCCCGACAGCTGGGGCCTGGGTATGGTGGCCAACGACGGTATGGGGCTCGACGATGATATCGGCTCCACAGTCGACCGCATAATGCTCAAAACGGCCATTCCCGACTATGATCTCAAGCTCGCGGTGGCCTGGGACTTCGCCTCCCAGGGTGTGACGACTTCATATGTATATCCTTATTATCATCAGGGAGAATACCAACCCAGGGACACGGAGGACCAGGATGACTCCACACGATGGATGCTTGAGGTGGAATACGGTACCCTCAAGAAGACCTCTCCCCTGTCCTTTGGCATAAGGGCGTCGTATCAGCGGCAGCATTACTCACTCAAGGACGCCTTCGTTCCACAACAGACCACCTCCATGCTGGCCACGAGCCTTGCAGACGGTCTTCAGAGACGTTACTCCACCACCATCCTTCCGGACGTATGGTTCCGGTATCAAAACGGCGGATTCACTGCCGAGGCCGAGGCTGCACTTCACTACGGCTGGGTACGCTACTACGAGGATGTCACATCCATGATAAAGGACGGTGAGGACATGAACATCCTCCAGTACGGCGGGATACTCCGTATGTACTACGATTACCAGCGTGAGCTGCGTTTCGGGCTGGAGGCGGGGTTCGCTTCTGGTGACGACGAGTACGAGAACACTGATTACAAAGGCTCCACCCACTTCACTGCCCTGCCTCCACTTCCCGTAAACGGCTGGGATAAGTACAATACCCTATTCCTTTTCCATCCCTCGTATCACGTCGATCACATCCTGTTCAGGGAACTTCTGGGTACTGTATACAACGCGGCCTACGTAAAGGGACAGGTACGTTACACGAGCGGCAACTGGACAGTATGGGGTTCGGGACTTCTAGCCCTGGCTCCGGAGCCGGTTCAGACCCCCGGCAACGGCAAGTGGTACGGATACGAGCTGGATACCACGGTCATGTATTACGTAAAACCCAAGAATCTCAGGCTGTATCTCGACGGTGGCATCTTCTTCCCCATGGAGGCCTTCGACCGTCCCTCTGCCATTTACGGTTCACTGGCTGCCCAGCCTTCATTCGCATACACACTTCAGACGAGACTGGTACTGGATTTCTGAGGATCCCTCCATGAAATTCGGTCTGTTCCGATCCCGGGTCGGTCAGAAAGGCTCCCCCATAATTTCATCCCCGGATCAGTTGTTCGCCTTCTTTATATATGCAGGCGCTGGCACCCTCGTCTGGTGGAAGATGAAGACCCCCGGAGCTCTGTGGCAGTGGACGGTGCCTGTCATGCTCCTGACCTATCCCACACGCTTGCATCCCCTGGGATTCGCCCTGTTCGGAGCTGGAATCACGGTCATGGCAATATCAGGAACCCCTGCTATTCCAGACTGGCTCATATTCTTGCTGGCCATTGCCACGGGTGTCGGTGCAGCATTCAGGAACACCCCACCCGATGTACCGGAAGACGTTCAGTACAACGCCTCAAAAGGTACGAATGCCGTTCCCTGGATTTACGCAGGCATGTACACACTGAGCCTTCTCGTCTCTTCTGTCTCTGTGCTGCACCCCACCTGGGTTACCGCCATTGTATCGGCTTCATTCATATTTGCCCTGCCCATGGAACGTGGCAGGCTGGTTTTGCCAATGATTCTGGCGGCCTCCATTCTTCTCGTTTCTATGGCTAGATTTGTACTGATAGCATAACAACGTGAAATAATTGAATTATTTCACATCATTTCTTACTTACTGGGGCGGGTGGAGGATTGATGTAGTACATCTGTCCCCTGCAAAAACCACTGGTTATCTCCTTGACATCAGTGGAGGTTTCCACGTAGGTACCTCTTCTGGTCTCATGAATAGTGGTGTCCTCTGTAACGATGTAATCCCTTCGGGCACCACACCTGAAGTTAGCCACCAGATTGGCACCGGCCCTTTGAACTTTGCGTCTGAGTTCATTGACCACCTCAGGAAGGTTCTTGTGATCTGCATCCATGGTCACCGTACCCACATAAACGGCATCTTTTGGGGGAGCAGTAGTCACTATTCTGAAGGTAGATCCTTCGGGAAGTGCCTGTCTGGGATTGCGTACGGCCACATAAACGTGACTAGGTAGTGTACATCCTGCCATCATGGCCATCAGAATCAAGAATGCTGCTGTATGAATAAACCTGCGCATGACTGAACCTCCTTCGCTTCCTTACATGACTCCACTTCCATCGGGTCCCAGAGGCGTCATGGGTGGCGGAGCCATCATCGGACCGGGCATGGGCATACCCACTGGAACCATCTGACGCTGTCCATCCAAGAATATATGAAGCGTGGCATCCTGAACCAGACGATTACCAACCATGAGATAGTAACCCGACACGGCCATGAGCACTATGCCCGCGATGGAGGAGCCCAGTACCGTACCTGCACTGTCCATGGCGATACCGGCACCAACCCCGGCCCCCGTCACCACCACGCTGCCCACCAGCCACCACAGTCCTGTTCTCTGATAGGAGCGGCCCTGGTAGTAGTCCTTCCACATATCGGGTCTACCAAACCCGTACGTTGACGGGTCGTACGGCTGTTTCATGCCCCAGCTGGCCCGGGGTATGGGAACCCTACGCACCACACGGCGCCTGAGACGCTGGCTGCTAACAGGCGCACGAATTCCGGTGACATCCACCGATCCCGAGACAGCACCAGCCCCTACGGCTCGATCCCCTGACTGACTTTCCTCTACTGTTCTGGGTTGAATGGCACTGTGGGCTTCCGGCTGCCCGGAATCCACCGCAGAAGTGGCATCTCCTGCAGATACGGCCTGTCCGGGCGGCATCTGGACGGTGAGCATTAACATCAGAACTGTCAGCATCTTCATCACCTCCTTACTGAAAGATACACTGCCAGTGGAAGCAGTTCCACTGTAAAAGGGTTATACGAGTACTTCCAAGATACTGACCTATAAAAAAATAGTCTGAAGTGTGAACAAACATTATCAGCAAGGGAATCAGGCCTGACCGTGTCAGATGGTCTGTACGCCTCAGATAAACAGGACATCTCGTGTGCTGTCACTGTATACCCGGACGTATGAGTTTGTAATAAACCTTTATCAGATGTTCATAGGAAGGCGGAATATCATGACGGTGCAGTATCTTGCCGGCAGATTCGCGGTATTTGACATAGACACGTTTGTAGGAACGTGAGGTGAATCCCTTGCCCGATGCATCCATGAGTACTTTCCTGCGTGACTGGCCCTGGGCGTGGCGACGCGGATCCATGGACTCATCCTTGGAAGACACGTCAAGACGCTGCTCCCTACCGAAAAGGCCGGGATCGGAGCCCCTGCCTGCCTGGCTTCCAGAGGGGGAATCCATTCCATCGGAGCCTGTATGCATACCAGAACCATGACCCTGACGCTGACCCTGGCGGCCCTGGCGGCCCCGACCCTGGCGTTGACCCTGACGCTGACCCTGACGCCCCTGACGGCGTCCCCCCCTTGCTCGACGTAGAAAGTCCCTTGCGGACTCGCCGGACTGCCGGCCCTGACCGTTATTGGGACGGCCCTGCCCCTGCTGCCCCTGACGGGCCGGTATATGGCTGGGGCCGGATCCCGGTCCGCGACTTCTCAGGCGACCATCACCATAGCTCGGGCGTTTCCCCGTACCATTCTGAGAGGCTCCTCCCCTGCCATCACTGTTGCCTCTAGTAGGAGAAGCTCCACTACACCGATTGCCTTTACCGATTCCCTTGTTGGTGGTTGATTTCTTCCGCCGTCCGTGACCACGATTACGACGCGTATTTCTGAGGCGGCGCAGCATGTCCCTGACGTCCCTCGATGCCTGGGCTGCTCTAGTCCTCGAAAGCTGTCCCTTTCGGCCTTCGCTCCACTGACGCATGGCCGATTTGACTGCACTGCGCGGACCAGAACCCTTTCTGGAGAGACGGCGAGCTGCCCGTTCCAGCTGCCTGGCACGGTTCTCGTTGCCTGACCTGCGGGCCTTCTGGGCCGCATCCCTGAAACGTTTAGCGAGCTCCCTCGCGCTTTTCATGGACCTGGCCATGCGCGCAGCACGCCTCATCGTCTCGGCACGATGCAGTGCTGCCTTGCGGGCCTCTCCCCTGAGGGCCGAAGCCTTCCTTGCGAGTCTTTTTGCGAGTTTCTCCAGTGATTTCGCAGCGTTGGCAGCGGATTTTTCAAGAGCCCTATCCAGTTTGCGCTGTTTGTGGGCACGCTCTAGCTCCAGAATCCGACGCTGAACAGCTTGCTCGTCCATACGCATGAGAGCCTTACCGAGCTTCCTGAATCCGGTCTTCCGAAGTTCTCTGCCCATGGAGGTCATGGCTTTTTCGAGGGCTGAGGTCACTGGATCGTCTTGCTTCTCGGAAAGGCTCAGCCTGTCCAGCTTTGCCATGGCTTCCTGGAGAGAGATACGGCCCTTCTCGAGATCGTTCATGATCCTGAGTAGAGCCTGGAGGTGCTGCACGGCCTTGGCATCTCCGCGCATCCTGGCCTCGCGGAGGAGATCCTTGAGTTCCTGTTTTTCTGCCACGAACGCTGGATCCTCGGTAAACGAAGGGACTGAAACCGAAAATTTCACTTCTGGGGCCAGACCAAACTGGGAGATGACCACCGGGGGAGGAAGTGGGGTCTTTAGTGCTGCCACATGTAGCAAGCCAGCCAGTACCAAATAGGCAAAGGCCCTCGTCGGGGTATACACAGGAACCGCTATTTCCGGCTTTAACTCACTGTAATCATTGATAAATTTGGCAGCAACCAGTCTTTTGAAATCAGGCTCGTCCACATACAGCACAGCAGTTGCAAGGGTACCTGTCCTGGCTGACGCATCCAGTATGGCCGCAGCCCTGGTATCGGTCGTTCGAGGCCACAGGGACAGCGCAGCCAGGAGAGCAGATACTGCCCCGAATCCCCACAGGAAGACGGAATGCCACCCTGATAGTTCCATCCCAAGGGTTCTGAGCCAGGCCTCGGTCAGCACCCAGGCATATGCCCACAGTACAGTCCACCACACGAGACGGGGCCAAAAACGGGAGAGCCACACGCGCAGTTTGACCTGCCATAGCAGAGCCCCGAGTTTCCTTCCTGCTTCAGTGATCAAGGAACTATCCGCAGCCATCTTTACATGCAGATGCGTCTTACAGCTGGGTAAGACGCAGGAGTCTCTGATATCTGTTCATGATATCCCGCTCGGTTGCCTGGATGAGGCGTTCCACTGAGAAGTCCTCGACAGTGAATGATGCCATGATGGTACCGTAGAACATGGCACTCTTCATAAGAGTCGGATTGTTGCCTCCTCTGGAGGCCAGATGACCCATGAAGCCGCCGGCAAAGGTGTCTCCGGCTCCCGTGGGATCGCGAAAGTCGTCGAGGGGCACGGCAGGAGCGAAAAACTCCACGTCACTTCCCACAAGCATGGCTCCGTGCTCGCCTTTCTTGAGGATCACGTAGTCCGGCCCCATGTCCAGGATCTTCTTCACACCGCGCACAAGATTGTCCTCACCCGATATGAGGCGAACCTCCAAATCGTTCACGGTCACCAGGTTGACCCTGGATATGACCTCCTTTAAGGCATCGAGCTCAGTGTCAATCCACAGCTTCATGGTGTCGGCTGCCACGAATTTAGGAGAGCACTGCTCGAGTACCCTGAGCTGGAGCTGGGGATGTATGTTTGCAAGAAACACGAAGTCGCTGTTCGTGTATGACTCGGGGAGCTGCGGATCGAATTCGGCAAATACGTTGAGATCCGTCTGAAGACTGGTGCGCGAAGAGAAGTCTTCCGTATATTCACCGCGCCAAAAGAAGGTCTTTCCGCTGCGGCGCTCCAGACCCGTCAGATCGATTCCGCGATCCTCGAAAAGTCTGACATACTCCTCTGGGAAGTCTTCGCCCACCACGCCGACCATACGGACATCGGTGAAGTTCGATGCTGCCAGGGAAAAATACGAACACGATCCTCCCAAAACGCCGCTCTTGCGTCCATGACGGGTGGTTACGTCGTCTAAAGCAATGGATCCTACCACGAGAAGGGACATCTATGTGCCTCCAGTCACTGCACGAGTGCAGTCGGTCAGTCGTTGATGTAGCGCATGGTGAGGGCGCCCGTCACAGGACATGTACTGGTGCAAAAAGCGCAGCCAACGCAGCGTTCGGGATCGACTTCCACCCTGCGGTCTTCCGGATTGAATGATATGGCCTGATGACCGCCGTCACGACATGCAATGTGGCAGCGGCCGCAGCCGATGCACAGGTCCTGATCAACGTAAGCCACCACCTTACCGGGCTGTTCCAGTTCCTCGTGGAGGGCAATCTTCTCGAGGACCTTGCCGCGTATCTCCAGGGGATTGCTATAGCCGTGCTCGAGCATGTACCAGGCGAGGCCGTCCTTGAGGTGGTCGATGAGACCGAAGCCCATCTCCATGACAGCCGTGCCGAACTGTACCGTGGTGCAACCCACACCCAGGAATTCCACGGCATCCATGGCAGACACGGGACCACCCGTTCCGGTAATCAGAAGATCGGGGACGTTCTTGGCTATCTCCGCGATGTTACGGAGGGTTATGGGTTTTATGGCAGGGCCGGACAGGCCACCGTAGGACGTCTTACCACCCACCGTGGGATACGGGGTGAGGGTCTCGGAGTCTATGCCCACCAGAGACGGGATGGTATTCGACGCGCACACGCCATCGGCGCCGCCTTCCTTCACGGCCTGGGCCACCTCGACTATGTCGGTGACCTGGGGCGTTATCTTTATGAACACCGGCACATCACCGGCGCCCTCACGGACCCACTTCGTGACCTCGCGGCTCAGTTCGGGATTCTGGCCCAGCATGGCACCGGGTTTCTCGCCAAGGGAGCCCTGGGGACAAGAGAAGGAACACTCTATGACGTCGGCTCCAGCCTCCACGAGACGTCTTGCCAGACCTGTCCACTCCTCCCTGGTGGCTGCCATCATCGATGCGATGACCACCTTCTCGGGGAACTCCTCCTTGAGGGCTCTGATGCGCTCGACTATGACGTCGGCGTGATGCTCGGATATGAGGTCGATGTTGGACAGGGCGGCCAGCTTACGGCCGGGCATGTCATAACCTGCCATCATGGGATACTTGAGGTCTACTGGCGTACCCTCGACACTGGTGGTCTTGAGAACTGCCCCTGCCCAGCCGGCCTTGAAGGCACGGCGCACCATGTCCAGATCGTCGGTGGATGGAGTGGCGGCCAGTATGAAGGGATTTTCGAACTTCACCCCGGCCTGTTCCACCGAAAGGTCGACGGAAGGCCTGAAGGAATATACCTGTGTGGACACCGAATGGTCCTCTAAGAAAGCCTGGGCTGCGCGTTTGCCCTCTCCCACGGCCTTGACCACGGTCTTGGGGCCACCGGGAGCTATGTCACCGGCTACGTAGAGTTTGTCTACAGGAGTCTTCGGAGCCGATAGGATGGGCCAGGAGAGGCCTATGTCCGTAAGGAGTTGCTCGTCGGGTCCCTCGCCTATGGCTGCGATGACGTAGTCTGCCTCAAGCACGAAGGGCTCACCGGCAGGTTCGGGACGACGGCGGCCATCTTCGCCCTTGGCTCCCAGTTTCATGGGACGCACCGTGATGCTAGTCACGCGACCGTCTTGGCCCTCCACGCTCACTGGAGCGGTGAGGGGCCGGAAGATTACGCCCATGTCTTTGGCATGCTGGAGTTCGCGTCCCCATGCAGGCATCTCGCGCTCTGAACGTCGGTATATGAGGGTGACTTCCTCGGCACCCAGACGCAGGGCATCGGTGGCTGCATCCATGGAGGTATTACCGCCACCCACGACGACAACGCGTTTGCCTGCCCACGGCTTCGACTCTTCAGGGGTTTGCTCAACCAGGGTGAACAGTTCCACGGAGTCCATGACACCGTCGAGGTTTTCTCCGGGTATTCCCATGGGACGCGGCTTTCCGAACCCCACGGACAGTATGACACCGTCGTAGTCCTTCAAAAGGGTGTTTATGTCGGGTTTCTGGCCGAGATGAAGCCTTGCGCCCATCTCCGTAATGTATTGAATCTCGGATTCCACGATATGACGGGGAAGCCTTTCGGTGGGGATTCCTCTGACCATGACTCCGCCAGGCTGCTGCTCACGCTCGAACACGTCGACCTCGACGCCCTGCAAGACGAGCTCTCTGGCAGCGGAGAGACCTGCAGGACCACTGCCCACCACGGCCACGCGCAGACCCGAGTCGTCCTTTTCTGGATGCTCGATGTATGCACCGTGTTCGATGTCCCACTCCATGACGAAAGCCTGGAGTCCGCCGATGTCTACCGGACGTTTGCCATGGGTGCCGAGAATGCACCTTCCGGCACACAGTACACTGGTCTCGCACACGAAACCGCATGTGGCCCCAAAGGGATTGGCCCTGCGTATGACCTGGGCGGCGCCGCGAAAATCACGCATCCTGATGCGACGGATGAATTCCTTTATTGGGACACCTGAGAAACAGCCCTTCTCACAGGGCGGATCCTCACAGCCCAGACATCGGTTGGCCTCGGCAATGGCTTCGTCAACTGTGTAATCGGCATAACGGTTCTTGTCTGTCATCTAAAGAATCCTCCATAAATGGTGAGCCCGGATTATACATCAGGGAATATCTTTTTTCAATTTAGGGTTTCCCGGAGACGTACATGGAATTATCTTGCCTTGGACACAGCTTGCTTATTATGCATGATGTATCCGGAGGATGGTATTGTTCATGACAGCGGTCATGCCCCGAAAACTGAGTCATATATTGATGATAATGCTGCTTGGAATCTCTGTGGC
>JALWFW010000146.1 GCA_027013865.1 Polyangiaceae bacterium
GATGGTAAACAGGTCCAGGATGGTCTGGGTGGGATGCTGACGCTTGCCATCACCGGCATTGAACACCGGAATTCCGATGCGCTCGGCAGCATAGCGGGCCGAACCGTCCAGGTGATGGCGCAGGATTACGGCATCGCACATGTAGGCGTCGAACATGTCCAAAGTGTGCGCCAAGGACTCACCCTTCTTGACGGAAGAGCCCTCGATGGAGCCGAACCCCGTCAGGGATAGGCCGAGGCGCAAGGCGGCTATCTCGAAACTGGAACGCGTCCTTGTCGAATTCTCGTAGAAAAGGAGCGCCACCAGAAGATCCCGGCCCTCAGCCAGTCTGTATGCACTGACGTCCCTGGACTTCAGAGCTCTCTTGAACTTGTCCGATAAATCCAGGATTGCCGTTATCTCCCCCGGTGTGAGCGTGTGAATGTCGATGAGTCCTCCCGAAAGCATGGGTCCCTCCTTCCAGGCCCTGAGAGCCTGGTGGTGCTCATGTTCGGGGCAAGGATTACTCGAGTTCGAGGGGAGGGTCAAGCTCCAGGGCAGACAGGGAAGCCGAGAAGGCGGCTATGGTCCCACTCTTGCCGTCGAGTATGGCATAAATAGGGTAACTTGTTGATATATTTACCTTTTCAAGCTGCAGGCGTGGAAACGACGCCATCATCACCATGGTATCGTAATCGGTTCCGAGAGCGCACAGAACCCGAATCCCCCACACCGCGCTCAGTTCCCGTCTGAACCTCTCACGTATGGGATACGGCTGACCCACGAGATGAATACGGGCCGCATACTTCCTGCGAAGTACCGAAACGAATGTCTCCAGACGAGATTTCAGACGTGACCGGAGTCTTGCCACGGCTGCATCTATGGCCGACAAATCTGCCGGCAGCGGGGACGCTCCCCAGGTGCTCACCTCGAACCAGGGATAGCGAAGGGAGTCATCGTGATCTGGCAGCACTGCCACCGCATACCTGGCGATCATGCTGCGTACACGGTCCGGATCGTGCACGACAGGAACGGCCACCTTCACCAGCCGGTGTCTAGCAGTCAGACGCGCAGTGGTCACTAAAGTCTTGGCAGCCTGAAGTGCATCTCCCTCCAGTACGTAGGAACGGTTCCCTGTGCGCATTCTGGCACATTCGAGTTGAAAATCCACCACAGTGACCGAAGGGCCGTTCCATAGATATGCCCTCCAGTCAGTGGAGCATTTGAGCCCCTTGGGATCGGGTTTGGCCATGTTGAGGTACATCACGTTGCGCACGACCCTCTCACCTGAGAAGTAGAACACCGGCACCCAGTGTCTCCTTCTCAGTGCCCTGTCCAGATCATACGGCCTCACTGCCATGCGTGAATGTACTGAAGCCTGGAGTATGCCCTTGACCGACTGGGGAATCTTCTTTTTCACGGATGTCTTTGGTCTTGGACGCTTGGTCTTGGAGATATACTTGGGATCTCCGTGGCACGACGCAATAAACATCAACAATATCAATAGGTTATACTCCAAAAACCTCATGATTCCCCACTGGTTCCACCGCTGTCCTGCCTGGCAGTACGCAGTTTTCTGAAGAAATCCTGGAGAAGTGCACGGGATTCGTCTGCCAGAATGCCACCTATGACCTCTACATGGTGATTGAGACGCGGATCCTCGCAGATGGCATATCTCGAACGCACACCACCAGCCTTGGGATCCGTGGCCCCGAACACCAGGGTTCTGATACGGGCCAAGACCACTCCATAAGAACACATGGGACACGGCTCCAAAGTCACGTAGAGATCACAGCCGTCCAGGTTCCACCTGCCAAGGACGCGTCCGGCCTCACGCAGGGCTAGAACCTCGGCATGTGCCGTAGGATCGTGATCCGACTCCCGCATGTTGTGGCCCCGGGCAATGACGCGACCGTCACACACCACCACTGCCCCTACAGGGATTTCCCCCAACATGGCAGCCGTGCGGGCTTCCTCAAGGGCCATACGCATGAATCTCTCTCTATGAAGACGGGGCATGGACATGGTGTCTTCTCCGTAAAAACTCCGGACGCCGGAACTCATTCCTGAAAATGGGCTCCACCCTATCAGGAACCGGCCTGGCTCCCTCTTTTTAATGCAGATCGATGCCATGGCAAATCACACTTATGTACGGCGCACTCACATACCGAATCATCTCCAGGCCCACTTCACGTCCCAACCCCATCCCCGTAACAAATAAAGTCATAACTGATTGATTTAATTGATATTTTCAAAAGGATCGCAAAAAGTTACAAGTTCGTGTATGGAACAATACCCCTTGAAGCTAAAACGTTTTGCAGATACAAGACACACTACAGATCCTGACGTTTTATCACCACGGCTATGCCATCTTTAGTACCGACGTCGTTCTCGGTTATGCCTCTTTCGAAAGCTCCCACGGTGTTTCCGGATATAAGTAGGGTCGGTAAACCGTCAGACATCCCGTAATCCAGATCCCAGAAGACGTCGTCCCCAGGCGTTCCCAGGAGTCTGCACCAGTCCACCTGCATGCCGTCCAAAGCCACTTTGCACAGCATACCGTCATATTCTCCTTTGTTGCTGTCGCCCTCAAGGGAAGAGCTTCTACTGGTTCCGACTATATACATGTGATTGCCTACGACCAGCCCTGCACTCATGCCATCGTCATCATTCCCACCGAACGTGAGGGCGATATTCTGATCGATATCTCCATTGGATGCCGAAATGGCCGTAACGAATACATCCTTCGTGTTAGCAGAAGAATGAGCACTGAGAAATGAGCCCACGAATGATCCTGCCATATAGATATTCCCGCCGTATTCTCCTATGGCATATACGACGACCTGCTGATCCGAATTTGGCAACCCATACAGTTTCACCCACCTGATGTTCAGACTCATGTCATAACTAATGACGAAACCCCTTACGTAGAACACATCTGAACCAGTCTGAGTCTCATTATATAACACACCACCGCCCACATATATGGCACTGGAGGTCACATAAAAAGCCCTCAAAAACACATCTTCGAAGCTCACTCCAGCTACTTGTTCCAGATGTGACTTGATATCCAAATCACTAGCCGTCATTCCTCCAGACATACTGTACAGGGCTACGAAAGCATTGTCTCTGTTCCATTCCCCTGCAATTATCATGTTCGATGTGGATGCCGCATGTATGAACCGTACTTCATCGAATTGGGTCGAACCGAACTGAACCGTATCAGACACCTGCCCTACTGTGTTGTATTTGCGTAGGTAGGCATCACCGGAACCGCGGAATGAACTGTTGGATTCCAGACGTTTATAGACGGTTCCTCCTATGATTACATTATCCGTAGATCCTTCCTGGGCGAGTGCACTGACCCATACCTGAGGCGAATCTGAATTGCTATGTGCCTCGAACACACTGTGCCAAAGTTCACTTCCATCAGTGTAATAAGTCCTCACAAAGGCTGCCAGGGAAGAGACACTCTCTCCGAATAAACCGCCTCTTGTAACCCCCCCCACCACAAGAGAGCCACTGCCGGTTATCAGACTTGCTTTCGTATCCTGGATACGGCTGTCAGACATGCCAAACTGATCTGCAACGTACATCTCCCGGCACTCATCCTGGCACCAGCCGCTGAACTCACCCATGGTGATCTCGCCATTCGCCGGAACCGGGGGGAGTGTTTGGCCAGTTCCGACATCACACACCTCTCCGTAGGCATCATCAACTATCCCGTCCCCACAGTACGGACACTGGGAGCGGTCTATGGAACAGCCGGTTCCACACACGAGATCTGCCTCATAATACCTAGGATCCACATCAGTACACGTCCTCAGATTTCCGAAATCCGTGCCGTCGCATTCTTCCGAGCTGTCCTTCACGCCGTCTCCGCAGTGGGCCATACGGCAGTCCGTACGGCACGCATCCGGACGGGTATCAGAGTTACCTGTCCCGTCGTCACACTCCTCGCCAGGATCGACCACCCCGTCTCCACATATCGGAAGGTGACAATCCGTACGGCAGGCTCCTGGCTGACTGTCAGAGTTACTCGTCCCGTCGTCACACTCTTCGCCAGGATCGACCACCCCGTCTCCGCATTTCGGAAGGTGACAGTCTGTACGGCAGGCTCCTGGCTGACTGTCAGAGTTGCTCGTCCCGTCGTCACACTCCTCGCCTTCTTCCTGAAGACCGTTG
>JALWFW010000147.1 GCA_027013865.1 Polyangiaceae bacterium
ATATAACACTAATATAGAGTCGTTTCGCCTTTGATCTGCTTCCAGATTATACAGGGCTGTATCTAAATTTTGTATATTAATTAATTATTGAATTTCAAGTAAACACTTCAGCTACAACAACATAAACAAGACAGAGACTCGGTGTGTATTTGGTCAAGATCATTTATCGGTTGACGAATGAAAGATGAAATGATACACATATACATATATATAGTAAATATATACATAACGATAATGAATAACCTAATTAATACTAATACATCATGTACAATCACCAGCCAATGTTATACAAGCTGTACGAACTGACAAGGTTACGAATGTCTGACGCCAACATCACACAATGCGTTGTGTAGCTGAGAAGTGCAATAAGTTCAGATACCTAATGTGTGTTACGGATTGTGTCTAGCTTCGCGACTGTGTACTCACTCACACAATGTCAACAGGTAACCGCCTCCAGTGTACAACGAGACTAATCGCGTACCCAGTGACCCGTATCGGTACGCCTATTTCGTACCAGAAGACGTTCGTGGTCAGGTCGTCGGCCGAGTACTGGTGTACGGTACGTTCTACGAGTAGCCAAGCTGGGTACGACTTGTCGGTGGCGGGTTGAGGTGTGTAGCAGTCATTAGAGTACAACGCGGTACGCGCCACAACTGCTGGTCAGTCTGTACTACTGCAGTGTACGCGTGATGGATGAGTTCTGGAGAACTTGGTCAGATCATGACGTAGTACGTCAGTCGCCAGAACACTGTACTTGATCTGTGTACTAGTAAGTTAGGCTTTGCCTCATGACCTACGTGCATGCACAAACATAAACGCGTACACATCGCACAAACAAGGACGCGCACAAAAAGACAACAGTCCTTCGATTAGGAACACGATTACCAGCGTACAGAGCGTACAGAGCGTACAGAGCGTACACGCAGAGAGCGCCTTCGGGATCAGATTGCGTACAGCTGTCCATCGGTGTCCATTAAGTGTCTCGCTCCTTCTTGATCTTCAGCTCCTTGTACTCGTCGCCCAATATGGTGACTATCTCTCCCTGCATGAAGGCCCACGGTACGTTAGAGCCGACCAGTGGGCACTTCTTGCCGCTGGGACAGTACACCTCGGAGCCTGCTCCCTGTCGCTTGATGCTCTCCCTGGAGCACGGGAAGCAGAACTTGTGTTCGGAGACCGAGGGACACTGGACGAAGTGTGTGTCTTCCAGCCTCTCGTTGCAGATGGTACACTTGAGCGACTCGCTGCTGATGCTGCCATCTAGCGCTGGGTTGCTGCCTCGGCTGTGCGGCGAGGTCGGGCTGCCCCTGGGCAGGCCCAGGATCGGCCCGACCATGCCTATGCGAGTGACGCCATCGTGCTGCGATCCGGGGCCGTGCGACGGCGATCCTGGTGGCGCGATGTTATCTGTAACAGACAGAAGTGTAGTGATTGGTGAGTGTCGTGGGCTGCCGGCCGAGCCTGCCTCCGGCGGAGTGGTCGCGGCATTGCTCAGTGGAGGCGAGGGATCTGAGGTACGATTTGACGAGTTGCCGTGCTGGCCGCGACCGCTGTTGTTATTGTTGTTGTTGTTGTTGTTGGGGTTATTATTGTTGTTATTACTGTTGTTATTAGTATTGTTGTTGTTGTTGTTGTTGTTGTTAGGGACGCCGTTGTTACCAGCGCCATTCGGTGGGTATCCGGACGCGTTACCGTGTAACGTTAACTTGAGTGATTCGGCTTGATTCTGGAGCCATTGTTGCCGTTTGATCGGGTCGAGACCGGGGGGAGGCGGGGCAGGCACGTCCATGCTGAGCATCTTGCCACCACTGGCCTCGGAGTCAGGCTCGGGAGAAGCCTTCCGTTTGCGCCACGGGCTCAGGCCGTCGGGCAACCTGTGCGGCAGGCCGTGCGGCAGGCCGAGGCCGGGTGCCAGCGGCAGGAAGGGCATGGCACGGAGGTGTAGCGGTAGCGGCAGGGAGCGCGCCAGGGCAGGGTGTATCATGTGCAGGGCGTCGCCAATGGGCGTCGGGAGCCAATCCTTTCTGACTGGTTCCTTGAAGCAGCGGGCCGACTCCGGCAGGAGGTCGCCCAGCAGACGCCAGTCCCCAGACCCGTGTTTCATCTCGTACTCGAGGTACTTGAAGCCCGAGCTGAGAGCCTTGCCGACGTCCTTCATACAGTCGTGATACATCTGCTTGGCGACGCCCGACGCGCTAGAGTACACGTTACCGGATCCGGTCGGGTACTCGATATAGATCCGCAGCTCGTAATCCATACCTGGCTTGGCCGCCGCGTCGAAGGCGAACACTCGACCCATCAGGCTGTGGTCCTTCTTGAAGCGGACGTCGAACGGCGTCGACGTCGACAGCGTCGTCAGCGTGTCTCTGACGTGGGCCGGCTTAGGACCGACGACGTCTTCGGGCGTGACGCCGTTCCGCTTGGCCTCGTCTCCGGACTGATTGCCGTCGTCGTCGTTGTCTCGGGACTCCGACGGTCGCTTGCCGTTGACGTGAGGTATCGGCGCCGGACCTCCGGGACCCGGTCGGCTGTGGGGCGGTGCCGGAGGTCCGTGGTGGTGCACCAGACCTCGCAGACTCGGGCTGCCTCTGTGCAGGTCGGAGTCGTCTCTGTGGTGTGACGGCAGCGAGGTGGGCACGTTGTTGGGCATCCTGCCGGGCGGCGGGCCGTACTGCGGCTCGATGAGCCCGCGCGGCCGCCCGTCCCCGGGCACCGGGAACCTGTCGATGGGCGGCGGTCCGTGCGGTCCGCGGTCCAGCACGTCGTGACCACTCCGCGGCGGTATCGGACCGCCGTGGCCCGGGTGTTTCATGGCCGCTCGCGACTCCTGGATGCCGTGCGCGCGCTTCATCTGGCGGGCGGCGTCGATCACGTGCTCTATGCGATCCGGACCCTCGTAGTTGACGCAGCCGCGACACACGGGCTCCGTGAAGTCGTGTAACATCGCCCACGGCGTCCGCGGCAGATCGCAGAGATAACAGAAATGTTGTCTTTGACTTCGATGTGGCATCGGCAACGACATCGCTGCTGCTGCTGCTGGTGGCGGTGTGTACGGATCGCCACCTGTACGACGACAACGACACAACAACGGCGAGTACAACTGACGGAGTTCTCGTGCTAGTACAACGGCTCGGTCACCAGACGTCGCTCACAGTTCACGAACGAACATGACGTCATTAAACGAACGGCTCCGGGCGTTCGGAATGAATAGCAAATCGACGACATACATACCAACATAACTGGAGCAGTCAATCACGTGACGTCATTTCCTCCCGATCGCTATTCACGGCACGCGCAACACGTAACCCGAAACAGCCGACAGTAAACAATGCCAATACGGCCCACTAACACTTCGTCCCACGTTCTCAAACACACTCACACACCGAGCACGTGTTCATTAAGGTGGCCGGGCTCGGTTTTCTGAGTGCAGTTCAGCGTCGTGATAAGGTGTTGTTAGCGAGTCGCCGGTGAGAGTTTGTGAAGCCGGTCCGAGCACGTACCGAGACACGCGAATCAATGACGACAGCTGACTAACGCCATCTATAAATATTAACTCCTACTACGGCAGTTATCACGCGTCACGTGCTTATCCCACCAACTCGGTCTCCATGTAAACAAACCTTCGCCGACGGACCGGAAGCGGGCCGTATTAAATCCGTGACGTTCAATATCCCGGCAGGCAACGAGCGCCGCGTAGTGCGCAGGCTCACGACCAAACACTACAAGCCACGTGCGTCACCGGTCCGCGTGACCTGACGTCAGAGCTCCAATCGTAGTGCCGAAAAGTCCCGCTTGACAGACACGTGACAAACTCACGCACAGAGCAAGTCTCTCTCTCTCTCGCTCTCGCCCTCTCGCGCTTTCTGTTGACGTAGAACGATTTCAACCAATTAGCAGCCAGTTTTCAATCCAGAGTTGCCAAGAGGTTTCCACTATGACGTCACTCGACGGTCCCGGATTGTTCTCGCGAGTGTCTCACTAGCAGCGATATCGCAGTGAGACTGGTCGTCGCTAGATGTCGCTAGGCGTTCGTTGATCTGATCAATCGGAGCTGATTCACACCGATTATCGCTCACACTCACTCGACCCTCGTACTACAAACAGCTGTCAGTGTGAGTCTGGGAGTCTGTGTGTATATATATATATATATATATA
>JALWFW010000148.1:0-2594 GCA_027013865.1 Polyangiaceae bacterium
TATCTGGGCCAGTGGGGTTTTGGCCGTTCCCTCCGAGTTTTGAGAATCCGGTATCATGTCTGCAGTATCGGACAGGAGACTCATCACCTCCCCAGGTGTCAGTGCCGTCCTGAAATTGCGCACATGGGGAGGAATCTCGCCATCCCTCTCGAGCACTTCCAAAAAAGCCCGAACCTCATCGAAGAAACGTACATGAAGCTCCACAGGCACATACAAAAGCAGAAGACGGCCCGGATCGTGAAATACAATGCTCACCGGCACAGGAGACGACTGCCCGGTGATACGCTCAGCCACGTTCAGTGTACCGTCCAAAAAAGTCCTGAGCAGTAAGGGATCCTCCTGCACATTTATGCAAGTGTACACCTCCACGCTTCTCAGGGAACCGTCAGTGGCAAGCACCAGTACTTTCTGCCGTAAGGTTCTCGAAAAATGCCCTGTGTATGTGTTGCCGTCTACTCCCATGATCATTCCTTCTTCATGTGGAAGACGCCGTACATGTCCTCAGACATGAGGCGCACCTCCAGTTCAGGCCCCTTGAAGTATCCTATGGCTGTCATATAGCTCTTACCACCGACGGATATCCAGCCTATATGGACGAGAAGAGGATCGCCGCGGTAAGTCATGTCCGAAAACACGTCATTGAGCCATGTCCGGTCGAGTATGACGGGAACCGGAGTACCGTCATCGATGGACACAGTGGCATCGAGTTCAGTATCCGTGATATATCCGATGTTCATCCGCAAAGTGGTATGAAGGGGGAATCCCCTGCGTATGAGTTCGCTCTGTTCCGCCTCACCCGACCATGTCCCCGTAAAGGTGCGCAGGTCCTGGCACCCGGAGGAGACGAGAATCGTCACTGCCAGTACAGGGGCCAACCGAATAACATTCATGGCTGGGATTCTACCCCACACATACCCACAGATCCAGATTCAATTGATGCAGCGATTTGCATAAAAAAATACAATAAAATCAACAAGTTATACCCAAAAAATCGACAATGCTGGCCTTTGTTGTCCATACCCGAAGACGGTAGATAATGGACCACATGCGGACAGTCGTACTCACCGGTGTGGACTCTTACGTGGAGAGAACGCTTCACAGCATGACCATAGGACATGCCAATAGCAAAATAGACTTCAGGATCAGAGGCGGTCACCAGGTGCGCCTCGTACGCTCGGAACGCGGACTTTTGAGCATGGTGGACGACGAGAGCACGGAGGTGCTCATATATGATGCCACAGAAGACGAGGACGGCCGCAGGTTCCTGCATTTTGCACAGCGCATCGGACGCATGCCTCAGTATTCCAGGCCCATACATCCGGCCCGTATGATCCCTGTGTTCTCGAAGCAACCCTCCGTATCCAGTCTGCTGGCACTGGGGCGGCTGGGCATACGCACCGTGGCTCACGATCCCTCCGATCTCAGCAGCATACTGGAGGAGATGGCATCCTACCTCGCTCCTTCCAAAAGTGTGTTGTGTCTGGCTGGTGGCGGAATGGATGGTCTCATGTACGAGCTGGGGGTACTTCTGGCCATGGAAGAGGTACTTGGACCCCAGGCACTCCTTTCCTTCGACGAGTACTACGGCATCTCGGCCGGAGCCATTCTTGCCACACTCCTTGCGGCTGGGCTGACTCCATCCATGCTGGCCAGGGCCTTTTACGGCAATGCCGGTCCACTGCCACACATACCCGACTACCTGCCCTTCGATACGAACCTCACAGGTCTTGCCAGACGCATACTCTCCATGACTGCCAGGACCTCGGCCCTCAGCCATTCTCCCCGTGCCTTCCTTGAATGGGTGAGTTCCGTCATTCCACCCGGAGTATTTCGCGGAAATCGCATAGAGGAATACGTCCACAGCGTACTTGGCAACCATGGCCCCGGCGACTCCTTCGACGCCCTGCCAGGACGGTTGTACGTGGGTGTCACCGATCAGGACACCGGAGAACACATACTCCTGGGCATGCCTGGTTATGACAGCATGCCTGTAAGCCAGGCCGTACACGCCTCCATGGCCCTCGTGCCACTTTTCGCCCCTCAATTCATGGGAGGCCGCTGGCTCGTAGACGGTTCCATAACACGGACCACTGAAGCAGAACCTGCCCTAGAACGCGGAGCTTCCCTTTTGGTGATAGCCGACCCACTGGTTCCGGTTCGGGGCGATCCCGGATTCGTGCAGTCCCGCGGAGGAGTCTACGAGTTCATTCAGATGTTCAAGTCTCTGATACACACCCGTTCCCTGGAGGAACTGCCCCACCTGATGGATGCGTATCCCTTCACGGAATTCCTGTTATTCGAACCCGAGGAGAACTCCATGTTGCCCATGAGTGGTTCTCCTCTGCGTTACGGGTTCAGGGTCGACATCATTCCTTCGGCCAAGGACTCGGCACTGCGCAGGATGAGACGCCACTGGAAACGTCTGAAACGTACCTTCGAAACTCATGGACTCACGCCGATAAAGGAGCCATAGCCCATGACACTAAACGATCTCACCGAACCCTTCTTGGACTTCCTCCATGCCATGGGAAGACGTTCACCGCACACCAGACGCGCCTATGCCACTGACCTACGCATCGTATTCGACATGTGGG
>JALWFW010000148.1:2604-4151 GCA_027013865.1 Polyangiaceae bacterium
ACTTCACCCAGGCCAACATCAGGGTCTACCTGGCCGAAGAATTCGACCACGTTAGCAAGAAAACCCTTGCTAGGCGCATATCCTCACTGCGTACATTTGGCGAATTTCTTAGGAAAACCGGCAAGATAGAAGAAAATCCGGCCATGGAAGTGAATATTCCCAAACTCCCACGCACCCTCCCCCATCCCCTTTCACTGGACGAGATCACCGCCATGATCCAGCAGGCTCGTCAGGAGGCTGAAACTCGAAAACCCAAAGCCATCAGGGATCTCGCCATACTTGAGCTGCTCTATGGTTCGGGTCTGAGACGCAGTGAGGCTTCGGCCTTAAACCTGGGGGATATCATGGAATCCGACGGTTATCTGCTCATCTACGTGCACGGCGGCAAGGGTGGCAAGGACAGGCTCGTTCCCGCAGGAGATCCCACGGCACGGGCCATCAGAGCATACCTGAACGTACGCGCCAGCTTTGGACGTGAGCCTGATTCACGGGCACTGTTCCTCAACAGGTTTGGCAGGCGTCTATCCGACAGGTCCATAGACAGTATCGTACGCAAATACGCACGCATGGCAGGAATCGAGAAAAAAGTCGCTCCCCATGCACTGCGCCATTCATTCGCCACGCACCTTTTGGACAACGGAGCAGACATCCGGGCCATCCAGGAGATGTTGGGCCACGCCAGCGCCACCACCACCGAAATCTACACGAAAGTGAGTATGGCAAAGGTCATGGACGTCTACCGCAATACCCATCCACGCTCCTGAACCGGTAGGCAGGGAACATCTTTGAACTACCATCATTAAAGTAGTAAAATGGCGGCCGCAGGAGGAAGACATGACTCATCTGCTGCTCATGGCCGTGCTCGCCTCTCCCATCGAAGTACAGTCCCACACCGTTGAAACGTATGTAAAGCCATCCGGGGCCGTACGCATAGTCGATACACGTCTGTACCGACTTCACGAGGAGGCAGCAGCCCGAAAACTGACCACGTTCACGTTTCACGTCGATCCACAGTCCAATGACATAAAAATACTGCACGTAAACAGGGTCACGCGGAATGGACGCAAGGTCCCCCTGAAGTATCACGTGTCGGAGATTCCCCAGCCTGCATCCTGGATCCTGTGGGGTTTTAGGGATCTGGTTCTCACCATACCGCCGGTATCCGTGGGTGAAGGAGTGGAAATAGCCTTTCAGAAGGTAGGATTCCAGTTGGCCTATCTCGGTGACGATGCCGACCGCTTCGTGCCCCCCATGCGCGGCCATTTCTACGATATAGTCCTGTTCGGTGACCTGAGGTATCCAGAGAAGGAAAAACGCTACATCCTCCATCTGCCGGCAGACAAAAAACTCAGTGTACGGGTCTACAACGGCCCTGTTATGTCCTCCATACGTCACGCCGGCGGGGAGGTCATATACGAGTGGTGGAAAAAGGACGTCAAACCTGTTCCCAGGGAGAAAAACGGAGTCTACACGCTGTGGACCGATGCCACCAAGGTGCTCATGGCCACGGTTCCCGACTGGAAGGCCAAGAGCCGCTGGTTCTACCA
>JALWFW010000149.1 GCA_027013865.1 Polyangiaceae bacterium
TTCCACTTACGTGGACGCGCACCAAAAACGGGTAGCGAAGGGCCTTTCGGTGAACACGTCAGGGGAGGAGCCTTGAGGTGTATCCGGCTTTTGCAGTGAGCATCAGAACGGGCGTCCTAAAAGAACGCTGCGCCACTTTCGGAGCGTGCGTCCGGGAGGTGTGGCAAGCGGTGAGGTCCGTTTCTGGGGAAGTTGTCGTCCAGGGGAATGATTGTCAAAGCGTGCAGCAGGTAGGTGTGCAGGCGGCTAGTGACCTTACCGGAATTGAGGAGCATGGATTGTAGCGACCCGGGAGAATACATTGTCGCGGGTTTAGCAGGACTCGACAGCCTTGACGGCCTGCCAGTATGCCGTAGAGCACTCGGGGAGCATGAATACCTTGCGTAGACAGGCTTTGGGTGTACCCTTGTCAGTGTTCCGGCATCACAGGATGACAGGAGATTTTCATGAAACATATAATGATGGTGTGCCTCGTACCCATGATGCTCGCCCTGGCATGTGCCGGGTGTGACTCCTCCGGTGACAGTACGGGCACGGACACGAATAGCGGCACGGATACCAACAACGCCACGGATACCAACAACGCCACGGATACCAACAACGCCACGGATACCAACAACGGCACGGAATTCACGTGTCCAGAAGAAGTCGAGTGCGGTCAGTGGGAAGACGCGTCCGGCCTCATCGGTCTTTGCGGAGTGTGCAGCCGCGACAGCGTGTGCAGTCGGGACAACACCTGCACTCCTGCTCAGCCTGGTGGGTTTGACGTGGTCCTCGACTACCATGCCACCACTGCGGACTTTGCCACGTCAGCCTTCATCTCGCGGTATCACCATCAGGACGTTAGGGACGAGGTACGCTCTCAGGTCGCCTATCTGAAGTCATCTGGTGTGAACGTCGTGTCCACGCGTCTTTGGCTCGTCTCTCAGCCTGCAACCATCCCGGATGAGGCCTGGAAGCTCCACTTCCCCCTGGAGCAGCTGGAGGTGTCCAATCTCGCCACCTTCATCCGTGACGTTCGGGACGCGGGCCTTCGGGCCAACCTCGCCTTCCTGTATCAGTGGTGTGCCAATTACCACGAGGGGGATCCCGCCACCACACTGGGTTACTGCGACTACTCCGAGGACGACTTCATCAGCGCCGTACAGCAGTCCACCACTGACGTACTCGACGCGGTGGCGGACATTACCGATGCCAGCGGTCTTCCGGTGGTACGCCGGTTCTACCTGGACGGGGAGGTCATGACCGCCACCGGCTCCGTTGACACAGCCGCGGCCTGGGAGAAGAAGAATCAGCGCTGGTTCCTCTACACCGTGTGGCCCTGGTTCTACGACACGGTGCGTGCCCGCGGACTGGTGCCCTCCATCTACTTCATTGCCTCCACCAGTATGCCCCAGGATCCCGCCGAGGGTGAAAGGCGCCTGGTGCAGCCCTACACTGACGCGGATTTTGCGGACCTGAACGACCACCGCACCATCTACTGGATATACCGCACCCTCAGGTTCCTTACGGACCGTGGCCTTCCGGTGCCCTGGCGCATCGACGTTTCCGTGTACGCCACCCCCCTTCATCTGAATCACGCCTCTTTTTATGCCGCCTTCATCGACGACCTGGAGTCTGTCCTTCCCGGACTTCTGGGCCGCACGTCAGTGGATTTCGCCTTTGCCGAGGCCAACTATCCCATGGACGAGTCCACACGCCATGCACTTCAGGCTGCCGTGGTGTTCGAGCGTTCCCGCCACAGTGGTTTTCGTGCCTTTGCCCACTGGACCACCCCCAACTGCGACGGCGTGGACAGACACACTGATCCCATGGTGGACGTGTCACTTTTGGGGCCAGGCACACGGGTGGAGGGGCTTACCCTGCCTGGCAGCGGATTCGAGACCCCCGGAGATCCGGTCACCTGCACCGGCAGTGACTCGCTGGTCAATCCTGCAGGATACTGCACGGACTGGGCCGTATGCACAGGAGGAAGCGTCACCTATTCGGCAGGCCAGGACGCCTCTGCTGCCTGGTCCGGTGCTGCAGGTCTCCACATCGAGGTGCAGTCGTGTGACGGCACGTGCTCAGAAGACTGGGCCGGCGCGTACGTCAGGCAGACGGACTGCGTACCAGTGGATTCGGGATGGTTCGCCCTTGATTTCAGGGCCAGGTACGAGGGCGTCGACTACGGTGGGGTGGTGTCTGTGGTGTCCTCGGGTACTGACGCGGTCTACGACACTGTGCGCCTTCCGGACACCGGCGGCCGCTGGGCCCATGTGGTACTGCTGGGACATGCCGAAGCGCCTGACACGGTGTGCCTGCGTGCCTCGGTACCCTGTCAGGACGCCCCCGCCTTTCTCGATGTGGACATGTGAAACCGGCGGTGACGGTATTTTGGAGCGGTTTTCAGAGTTTCTATTTTGCCGCCTCCGTTTGTTGTTATGTGTATAACTATTTGATTTTATTGGTATTTTGCGTAACAGCGCAATAGCGCAATAGAGGGTGTACCGGATGCCTGGCCCGGATACTGTCAGCCGCTAAAGAATTCCTCGGCCTTACGGCGGTGTTCGGGCTGGATATGGGCGTCTATGAGGGCGATAACCCCGGCGATGACACTGCCGTCATCGAGGTATCCTATACCGGGCAGGACGTCGGGTATGGCGTCGATGGGAGATATGAAGTAGGCCAGGGCAGCGGCGATGGAGAGTTTGACCGCCAGGGGAGTCGCGGGATCCTCCATGCAGTAGTAAAGGGCGAGCACGTCCTTGGCAAAGGGAATCCTGCCCACCACCTTCCTGAACTTCCGCCAGAAGTTGTCCTCCACGTGTTCTATGGTGCTCTCGTCTGCGGCCTGGCCCTTCTCGATGTTCTCGAGCACCGTGCTCACCATCTTCTTCTCGCTGTCACTCAGATCTCTGGTCATGTCCTTCTCTCCTTTCACACTGGGGCTCTGTTTCGGCCGGCATACTGCCCGTACATCGGTTTTCGGGGTCCGGACATGCCCGCCGGTATCGCCTATCATGTGCCCGCTCGGAATCATTCCTGAAACACTGTTTATAAGAGGCCCCGGCCATATTTCAAGCATACCGACCCGGAAATTCATTTGCCGGGAGAAAACTGTGTTTTCAGTGGCGATCTTTTTGATTATACACCGGCAGATATCTGTTTGATGTACTGCCGTACGTCCAAATGTAAGGAGGTGACTGTCATGGAGATAAAAGGGAAGACTATTGAACTGTCCGGTCCGGCCAGGCGTATGATTTTCTCACTCGTGCTGCTTGTATCAGGCGCATTCGTGTGGCTGTCCCCACCGACCTGGGAGAGTTTCGACCGGGAGGGTGACGAGTACTTCGCCTCTGCCATCACCAAGGCCACGGCCTCGTATGCAGTGGTGCGAATCATAAACAAACTGGTGTCAGTGCCCCAGGAGGGTGCGCCCCTTGGTGTGGGCCAGGTGCTCGATCCCATAAACGACGCCACCGAGCGTCTCTCAGAACAGCTGTCCATATCCATTGCCGTTTTGGGGGTCATGAAGATTGCCACCCTTCTTCTTCGGACCTATGCCATGAAGGCTTTGGCTCTGGCCCTCGTCTTCATGGGGCTCCTGGTGTTCCTGAGTCCTGTCAGCCGCGTGCGGCGTGCCGTGGAGTATACTGCATTTGCCATGCTCACCCTGGTGGCGCTGCGGATGGCCCTTCCCGTGGCAGGCCGCATCAATTCCCACCTCATGGAGACTTTTTTCGGTCCCCGCATCGATGAGCGCATGAAGACCTTCGAGCCCGTACGCCGCAGGTGGAACGAGACCAGCACGCGCATCTCGGGACTCATGAACTTCGGCTCCGCCGCTTCTGTGTCTCAGTCTTCCTCCGGACAGGCTGCTCCGACGAAAAAGAGCAGCAGCTCATTGAATCCGTTGGAAAAACTGGAAGCAATGGTTGAGTACATGGGAGATGTGATCTCGTCTCTGATAAATACCATGAAAGACTTCGGCAGGATGGCCTCCGCTGCCTATCACACAGTGGCTGCCGGAGCCTCCTTTGCAAAGGATACCATGGTGTTTTTCGCGACCCACGGTGAGGAGGTGATAAGTTCCCTTCTGGGACTCATGGCCCTTTATGCCGCCATCCCGGTGATTCAGGTGATTGT
>JALWFW010000150.1:0-25973 GCA_027013865.1 Polyangiaceae bacterium
GCATACCTGAACACTCTCCCAGAGGAGGACATCCAGCATGCCATAAAGGAGGGGCTGCCTCCCGAGGCCGTAAGGCGCATCCTGTACGGTACGGCCCGTCTCGGAAGTAGCCATGCGCTGGCGCTGGCTTTCAAGGCACTGGATTCCAGCCTTCCAGAACTCAGGACCGCCGGACTTTACGCCATCAGACTCCTGCGCCCCAGGAAAACCGAACGCCCCCTTGCGGACATCATCAGGGAAGCCAGCAAGGATCCGCATCCAGATGTGCGTTCACAGGCACTTCTGCTGGCATCCGAGATGGACACCTTACCTTCATTGCCCCCCATGCCCTCGACTCCTGAACTGATGCCAATATGGCTGGAAGTACTGCCATACCGGGGGACTAAGGACGACCTGAAAAAAGCACTACTGCACATGGATCTCGCCGCAGAAAACATGTGGACACTCTTCAGGGCAGCGGCTCTCATGTCGCCATCCAGGGGAGAAAAAGAGGCCATACGTTACCTTGCCCTGGGCAAGGATCCCCGCGCCATGGCATGGGCCGCCCTCGTGCTGGCCCTCACTGGCCGAAGTGCATACCACAAACTCCTCCGGGACGCGGCCATACGCCACGGAGCACAAATTCCGGAACTTTTCGTTGCTGCCTCCGTCAGTGGAACCCTATCCAAAAATTCTCAGTTATTCCGCACGCTCATCCAGAAAACTCGCTCATCCAAGGACGAACGCACCGCAATGTTTGCTGCGGCAGCTCTGTGGAGGGCAGCGCCCGTATCAGGAGAAGGAACGTTCACCAGGGCCTTCGATGCGTATTTCATGAAAGGACTGAACTCCCGGCACAAGGCACGGGACTTCAACTATCTGTCTGCAGCCTTTGCCTCTTCTTTCTCCCCGTGGGTCAACCGTGCGGCCTCTTCAAAGGTATACCTGGTGGCATGGAGAGTCATGGTACTGTCCCGTACCTTCAGACAGATAAATTATAGCCCCGTACCCCAGAAGCCCAAGGTCACGGAGGTGCCTGTAAAGGAGCCTCCAAAGCCAAAACTACACTTGCCCTTCAGGGTGACCGACTCCTCAGGCGAAAAAACCGGCTGTGCCTGTGACACCGGCAGGTCGTCGTCCGCGGATCCGTCCGTAGCAATGTCCCTTCTGGCACTGGCCCTCATCCTCAGGAGGCGTCATGGACGCATCAGAGCGTAAACTGCACCACATAAACACCTCTTCACAACTAATCACACCCCCTGTGTCCTCCCTCCTGGACGAGGTGTTCCTTCTCAACGATCCGGTTCATGCCTGCTCTCCCGCTGCAGTGGACATCTCCACTAAGTTTCTGGGACGGGTCCTGAAAGCCCCCATCATCGTGAGCTCCATGACCGGCGGGATACCCGAGGCCGCCACGTTCAACCTGGCCCTGGCACGGATGTGTGTCAGACACGCCATTCCCATGGCCCTCGGAAGCCTGTCCCCGTATCTCCGGGATCATGACCGGATCTGGGGCTTCGACGTGAAGAAAAGCGAACCAGATCTCATGCTGGGAGGCAACATCGGAGCCATAGCTGCGGCCGACCTGGAACTGGAACGGCTGAATCATGCCATGGAAGCACTGGGACTCGACTTCATGTTCGTGCATCTGAATCCCCTTCACGAGCTGGCTCAGCCTGAAGGAGACCGCCACCTGCACCGCGCGATGGACGGCATAAAACGTCTGCTCGACTGGGGACGTGTTCCTGTTCTGGTCAAGGAAGTAGGTTTTGGCCTCTCCAAGAGATCCCTTGATACTCTAAAGGAATCAGGAGTTATATGGGTGGACGTGGCCGGCTCTGGCGGCACCAGCTTCCTGGACATAGAACTCAGTCGACCAAACCATCCGGACCGTGAAGTCCTGGAGCCATTCCGCACCTGGGGGATTCCTACGGCTCCGGCAGTGATGTGGGCAAAGGAAGCCGGTCTCAGGGTCATTGGCTCAGGAGGAGTACGCACCGGTCTGGATGTGGCACGGCTGCTGGCCCTAGGGGCACAACTGGCAGGGGTAGCGGCTCCGTGGCTCCGGGCATGGCAGGATAGCGGCGAAGAGGGCATGGATCATCTCTATACCGTACTGGAGACAGGACTACGCTACGCCATGGCACTGGCAGGAGCAGGCACCATCAAAGAACTTCAGCATGTCCCGAGAGTACTGGGGGACAGACTGGCACAGTGGGTCTAAACAGTAAATTCGTTTAACTTTCATATAGTTGTGGAGTATGATGGCTTTCCCAAAGTAATGGAGGCAATATCGTGTACTGCAGGAAAATATTCTTGTTCTTATCTGTGATTGCACTTTCCCTCTTCTTCCCGGGTCGCCATGCCTATGCCCAGGAAGGCACGACTCCTCCTGATCCTGCGGCCCTGGACATGCACATACTTCAGGCTTCTCCTGATCCTGCTCCATTCATGTTCGCAAATTCCCTGTGGATGCCTTCCGACGGAAAGTATGGTGCAGGAGCCCAGTCTTACTTCGCCTACAAGCCATTTTCCATATACAACCTGGATTCCAGTGGGAACGTAGCAGGAGAGAGAGCTTCGGTGGTGGGCTGGCTGACCATGACGGACATCATGGCCTACTACGGATACAAAGGAGACTACCTGTTTGCCGTCTCCGTTCCCGTTGGCCTGGTGTCCGGACACACCATAGACGAGTTTGCCAAGGAATCCGGCGATGTTCCGGTGTTTGCATGGGGAGACATCCGTATGTACGCCAGAGGCAGATTCTGGAAAGCACCGGTTCCCGTGGGCATCCTGGACGTGGGTGCCGATGCCTACGTGCTCCTTCCCACGGGACAGTTCTCCAATAACTACACCGGACAGACACTTCCAACCATATATGCCGGCGGTATCGCCCAGTACGAAGTCGACCGTATCCTGGCTGTAGCCAACCTCGGATTCATCTGGCGCATGGGGGCCTCAGACTCGGAATTCTTTGACGGAACATTCAATCAGGGCTCCCAGATGCATTTCGATGCCGGAGCATTCTACAAACTGACCGACAAAATCGACGTTGGTGCCGAATTCCTGTGGAGAACCGGATTCTCCACCGATGTACACGATAACCCAATGGAAATCGGCATTGGCGGTCATTACTACGTAGGCAAGGGAATCCACGTGAGGGGAGGCATTCATGCTGGTGTAGTGTCAGGCATGGGTGTTCCCGTCGTACGGGCCACCATAGGTCTAGTGTGGTACGGAAATCTCAAGGATACAGATCACGACGGTGTGCCGGACGAAGAAGACAGATGCCCTGTGCGTCCGGAGGACAGAGACGGCTTCAAAGACAGTGACGGATGCCCTGATCTGGACAACGATAACGACGGCATCTCCGACGAAGAAGACAAATGTCCCAACAAGCCTGAAGACATGGACTCCTTCCAGGACGACGACGGATGCCCTGATCCGGACAACGATGGTGACGGCATCCCCGACAAACAAGATAACTGCCCCGGAGCCAAGGGTCCCAGAGCCAACAAAGGCTGTCCTGCCAACATGATAGACTCCGACGAGGACGGTGTGGCCGATTCCGACGATCAGTGTCCGAAGACTCCGGGAGACCGCCAGCGCAAAGGCTGTCCTGCGGACAGGTTCGACAGTGACAAAGATGGCCTCGTAGATGCAAAAGACAAATGTCCCCTCAAGAAAGGTACCGAGAAATATGGCGGCTGCCCGGCATCCATGTTCGACACCGATGCCGACGGAGTACCAGATGATCTGGACAAGTGCCCGAATGAGAAAGAAACCATCAACGGTGTGAAGGACTTTGACGGGTGTTCGGACAAAGGCAAGTCATGGTACACCATAGCCGAGGGCAACGTGGCGGGTGAGACGGTACCAGTCATCAGGTTCAAGTCTCACATACGCTGGTTCACAGACAAATACGGTACCCAGCTCAGCGGAGAAGGCAAGGCGGCCCTAGGACAGGTGATACTGTTCACCAGAACCCATCCGGATGCGGTGAAAAAGGTCCTGATACTGGTATTCACCGATACGCTCATCGACTCCGGAAGAGCTATGGACGTCACCAAGGCTCAGGCCAAGGCCGTAAAGGCGTGGCTCAAGGAACACCGCATGCCGGACGACAAATACGATGTTCAGCCCATGGGAGGTGAGATGCCCATCTACCGCAGAGGCGGAGAGAGAAAACAGAAGTACAATCGCCGCCTGGAGTTCATAATCCGCATGTAAGAAAGGCGCTCTCGGCTGCCATACTGCTGGACCCCACCGTTCAATGAATCTCTTGAAGTTACGCATGCCGGTGCTATCCTGAGCGCCATGCCCGGCTGGAAAGACTACATAGAATCAGGCCTCAAAGCTGTCGAAGAGGGTGATGGAGAGTTGGCTGATCTCTACTTTTCCATGGCCTACGACAAGGCTCCTCCGGATGATGCCTCTTCTCCCTTCTTTCTCGGGTGGCGTCTGGCCAGGGCCGGAAAGCTGCGCAGTGCGGAACGCTATCTCAAAGAAGCATGGAACCGTGATCCCGGACATGTGTATGCCCGGTGTGAATGGGCGCGGGTCATGGCCCGTCTCGGACATATCCAAGAGGCTCTGGAACATCTTCACGCACTCAGGTATTCCCATCCCGAAGAACCAGCAGTATATCTGGCTGAATCAGAACTGCTCATGATATCGCAAGACTTCCCGGCAGCAGTAGACGCCCTGTACGAGGCGAGACAGGTCGGAGCCTCTGACGAGGAATATGGTGAAGCCTTGGCCAAGATATTCCACGGCCAGGCAGTTCAGTATCTTCGTGAGGGACAGCTGGACGAGGCCTACAGACTGCTCATGCGCTCAGTGGAACTCATGCCACACTGGTCCTCCCCCTACGTTAACCTGGGACACATAGCCCAGGTGAGGGGAGATAATCACGAGGCTGAAATCCTCTACCGTAAGGCACTTGAACTCGATCCGGAAAACGCCGTGGCTCTTTACAATCTCAGTTCCCTGTACGTAGAGATGGGAGAATATGGAGAAGCACGCCAAACCGTGATACTCCTCGCAGAAAAATTTCATGACTATCCTGGTATTGCCGAACTCACAGACAAGATAGTGGAGGGCCTCGATGAATCCGGAGAGAATCATTGAGCTGGGACGGGTGATCTCCACGAATGGCACCGAGGCGGTGGTGGAAGTAGGCCGGGCCAGCGCCTGCAGTAGCTGTTCTGCCAAAGGAGTATGCTCGACCGGTTCCGGCAGGATATCCACCATAAAAGTGCTAAACAAGTGTAATGCAGTCCAAGGTGATGACGTGATGATAGAAATCACCGGCGGACGGGCGGTATACATCGCCTTTCTCGTATACGGCATCCCGGTGCTATTCATGATGGTCGCTGCTTTTGCAGTTGCGGCCATATGGGGTGAGCCGTGGGCTCCTGCAGGGCTGGCTGTGGGGCTGGCTGCAGGGCTGGCACTCATGAAAGTGGCCTCACCCAAGAGGCCGGTTCCAGAAGCCGTGCTCCGCCTGGCTCCCGATGACCCTGCAACTCGGTTCATATGCAGTCCTGACACGCTGGCTCATCACGACATACACGATCATGTCCCAGGACACCACGCACCCACGGAGTAAGACATGCATCTTTTGGAGACGCTCCTCAAAGCTGGTTTCGACAACAGGGCCTCTGACTTGATACTCAAGGAATCGGCGCCTCCCATCTTCAGGGTCAACGGACGCCTCATGGTTCCCAAGGGCGTGGCATCCCTGACATCGACGGACATGGAGGACATAATCAGGAAGGCCATTGGAAAGGTGGGCTTCGATAGGCTATTCAAGGAGAAGGATGCCGACTTCGCGGTGAATGCCTCTGGAATGCGGGCCCGAGGCAATGCCTACTTCCATATGGGCGGACTGGCTCTTGCTCTGCGCCTCATTCCCTCCCGTATTCCGTCCTTCAAAAGTCTCAATATGCCAGAATCGGTAGCACGTGTGGCAGAACTCACCAAAGGCCTGGTATTGGTTACAGGGCCAACGGGATCGGGCAAAACCACCACTCTGGCATCCATAATTCAGCAGATAAACACCACCAGGGCCATGCACATCGTAACCATCGAGGATCCGGTGGAATACGTGTATCATGATGAGCTGTCCACCATAGAACAGCGGGAAGTGGGCTCGGACGTCATCTCGTTCCCAAGGGCACTTCGTGCAGCACTTCGTCAAAACCCAGATGTAATCCTGGTAGGCGAGATGAGGGACCTCGAAACCATCGAAACCGCCATCCTGGCAGCAGAGACAGGGCATCTGGTCTTCTCCACCCTACACACGTCCACCGCGACGGAGACCGTCAACCGCGTAATATCCATGTTTCCACCGCATCAGCAGCATCAGGTACGCCGGCAGCTGGCAGAAGTACTTCAGGCCGTGGTGACACAGCGCCTCCTTCCCACACGTGACATGCATGGAGTTGTGCCTGCCGTGGAATACATGGTGGCAACACGCAGGGTGCGTGACTACATCCTCGATCCCGACAAGACCCACGAGCTGGTTTCAGTCATAGCCGACGGGAAGGTGCCCTACGGCATGGTGACTCTCGATGAATCACTGGATATACTGGTGCGTAATGGAACGGTTTCCTTTGACGTGGCAGTCAAATATGCCACCAGACCAAGTGATTTTGCCCTGAAGTTTCAAAACCTCACCAAATAGGGAGGATGACATGAACAGACTTACAGCCATCATTCACATAACCGTATTCACTGTGTTACTGGCTCCACGACCGGCATGGGCAGTGCAGTGTCCCATACCCAACTGTCCTGCCGGACAACTGTGCTTCTGCCCTCCCCCTCCTCCACACCTCATCACCATGGAGGACGAATCCAAATCAGGAGCCAGGCAGGTATCGGCCATGTTCTCGAACCGAATCCGCAACGATTTGGCCCTGACATCCATGTTCAGGTTCAAAAACCGTTATTCGCCCAGAAAAGAACCGGACAACAAACCTCTGGATCAGATCTCTCCCTGGCACGTCATAAGGATTCAGGCTTCAGGCAGTACCACCAGTGCGAAAATCAGGATTACCCTGCTCAAACGCTGGCCAGCCAGGGGGACCGGTCTCAAGGAAGTGGGCACCTTCTCTGTGAAGGTAAACAGTACCAAATCTGCCGATACCGCAGCCGACAGAGCAGCCAACTCAATCATGAGCATGATCCTTGGACACGACTTCTCCGCCTTCGGGACCCAGGTAGCCTTCGTGCTCAGTAGCCGTCCGGGTCACAGCGTAATCCGTATGATGCCATTCGATGGGGCTCACGCAGGGGCCACAGCCGCCGGAAGGCTCCTGTCCTTCGATCGTTCATACAATAAGGAGCCCGTGTGGAGCCCTGACGGACGCTACCTTATCTTCACATCACACATCCGCTACAATCCCGATCTCTACATCGTGAACGTGGACCGAGGCACGCCTCCCCTCAGAATAAGTGCCAGACACGGCATGAATCACGCTGCAGCATTCTCCCCCGACATGAAACACCTGGCCCTCACACTGGACTTCGAGGGCAACCCCGACATATACCTGCTTCGCACGGATTTCGCCACCACACGCAAGTGGCGCATTGAGAAACGGCTCACCAGACACCATGCCATCGACACGTCACCCGCATTCATCGGAGACGGTTCACGCATCGTTTTCGTCTCCTCCAGGGCAGGCAAGGCCCAGATTTACATCATGAAGAACGACGGTTCTGGCAAACGCCTCTTCTTGCCCACATCTCACCGCACCTACACTCCCAAGTGGTGCCGCTCGGGCAGGCGTCAATACGTGGCCTTCACCCAGCTCGTAGGAGGGAAATCCGTGATTTTCGTGTACAATCTCGTCACCCACAAGGGTTGGAGAGCCACATCCCCCCAGGCGCCCAATGCCGAGAACCCCTCGTGGAGTCCTGACTGCAATCTGCTTGTATACGAGTCTGAAGGCAGTAGAGGCAAACCTGCAGGGATATGGGTGAGCCCAATCCAGGGCGGAGCCTCTGCAGTTCTCTACAAAGGACGCCTGTCCATGCCAGCATGGCGTCCCACTCATTCTGGAGGCCGAAAGTGAAGACCCTTGCTGCACGACACTGTCTGCCTATCCTATTGATTTCATTGATCTTTTCGTCATGCAAAAAAGAACGAAACAATCAGGATATCCCTATCCTGAGTACCCGCCCCCTCAAGGTAAAGCCACAGGATACATCCAGACCCCAGACCATGAAGGTGAAACTCACCCTTACACCCAATGTGCAGCTGGAGGTGGCGCGACGTGAACTTTACCGGGGCAACTATGAGAAAGCTGCTGAGCTTTACGGTAAGGTACTCACCATAAAGGGCATCACCACTGATCAGAGAGTCACTGCAATGTCCGGACTGGCTGAAGCCTATTTCAGTCTCAACCAGTTCGAGCGTGCCCTGGTTACGTGGCAAAAAGTGGCTGCTCTGCGTCCCGAAAATGCCTTCGCCCATCACAATATGGCTCTCGCATATTACAGACTAGGCAAAATGGACAAAGCCATAGCCGAACTTCAAAAAGCACTGGAACTAGATCCTGATGAGCTTGCCGCGCGAATCGACTACATATCCATCATGCAGGAAGCTACCCAGGCTGGTAAGACGAAGTTCACGAAGGACGATCTCGTCCGTCAGGTACGGCTCTACATGTCCTCCAGGGAGAAACTCATCGGATACCTGAGGGAAGGCAAGGACGCGACCAAGATCATTAAAGCCATCGAAGTACTCGATCAGGTCCCGGATCCAGTGCCCTCGGACGCGGTCCTGCCACTTTTGGAGCATCCCAGTTCCCAGGTGCGTATAAGTGCAGGATACATGGCAGCCAGATATCCCCGCGGCAAGAGTGAACTGAAGAGGCGTCTCCATGCAGAGAAGGATCCGCGGGTCAAAGAGGCCTGGGAGCAGGCCATCAAGTATGCACCTCCCCTGGAGTCCTCTATGAAGACTACCGCATCACCCCAGACGTCTTCAGGAAACGCCCCGGTACAGCCGGCACCCTCATCCTCGAGCCCCAAAACCGGGAAATAACTCACCCGACTCTCGTAACCGTCATTCCCTGCATGAGAACGAATTACACACCGCAGACACCCAGGAGGCCAGGCATGAAAAGACAAGGCTCACGAATACCCGGATTCCACCGACTGTGCGTACGGGACAGGATCAGGCTATCGGGACTGTCCGACATATCCCTAGAGCTCGCCACCGGAGGTCTGCTCCCGGTTCATGCGGATAACATGGTGGAGGATGTAGTGGGTGTCATATCCTACCCCCTGAGTATTGCACCCAATTTTATGGTGAACGGGACGGATGTCTTCGTCCCCATGTCCACCGAGGAACCCTCCGTAGTGGCTGCGGCGGCTAGAGGAGCCAAGGCAGCCCGTCAGACTGGTGGATTCCGTGCAGAAGTCTCCGATCCAGTGACCACGGCCCAGATTCTCCTGTTATCCCCGGAGTCCGATGCCGAAACCAGGCTGGCTGAAAACAGGGAGGCTCTTCTCAATGAACTGAGGGGACGGCATCCCACCATAGAGTCCATGGGTGGCGGGCCCAAGGAACTGACCTGGTACCGCCTGGACCCAGACCGTCTAGTGGTGCTGATACATGCTGATACCCGCGATGCCCTGGGAGCCAACGTGGTGGACTCACTGGCCGAAGCCCTGGCTCCGCGTCTCGAATCCCTCACGGGTGCGGATGCCATTGGAGCCATCATCACCAACGCCATGCCCGAAAGGAAGGTGACCGTGCGAGCCTCGTTCCCGGTGGACTCACTAGCCAGGGGAGAGTACTCACCCCAAGAGGCAGCACAGCGCTTCTTGCACATGGCATCCTGGGCCAAGGACGATCCCATGCGGGCAGTCACCCACAACAAGGGTATCATGAACGGTGTGGTGGCTGTGGCCATGGCCACTGGACAGGACATCCGTGCCCTCGAGGCAGGAGCCCACTTCATGGCCTCGGGCAATGGGAGGTATGGTCCTCTGTCCTCCTGGCACCTGGACGGGGATGTTTTGGCAGGAACCCTCACCATTCCTCATACTTTTGCCACGGTAGGGGGAATGGTATCACGCCACTCTCTTGCAGGTGTTCTCATGAAAAAGTTGAATATGGACTCTTCTGACCGTCTGGCATCCATTGCAGCCAGTGCCGGCCTGGCATGCAACTTCTCGGCACTTTCGGTCCTTGCCACCGAGGGAATACAGAAGGGTCACATGAGGCTGCACCGCAGGGCAGAAAAGTCTCAAGACTAACCCATTGAAATTATTTAACTTTTATCCAGCAGGATTTTTAAGGCAGGAGAATAAGGGAGGAATCCTCAGCCGAGGATAGGCTCGACCTTGCCAAGAACACTTTCGCGAACCGCCTCGTCGGTGAACACCGGAAGGTTGCCAGGCACTTCGACATAGGGGATGCCTGCCTTCCTGAGGAGCTCGATGGCAGGCGCGGTCTTCTCGGCAAACTCACGCAGACGTGTACGGATTTTCTCTTCCGTATCGTCGGAGCGCTGAATCACCTCCACACCACAGTCGTGGCAGTATTTACCATCTTTCGGTGGCTTGTACTCCACGTGATAGACACGACCGCATTTTGGACATATGCGGCGGCCCACGGTGCGCTGAACGATGAGATCGTCCTCGTTGTCCACCAGGAGCACGAGATCGAGTTTCGTACCCATGTCCTGGGTGAGTTGGAGCAGGAACTCGGCCTGCGCTGCTGTCCTGGGATAGCCATCGAGCACCAGGCCGCGGCCGCCCTTGGCCCTGAAAGCGGCCTCGAACAGCGCATTGGTTATCCTGTCCGGCACGAAGAGACCGGCATCCACGAAACGGGCGGCCTTGAGGCCCAAAACCGCATCATCCACTGGCACGCCAGCCTTCTCACAGAAAGGTTCGAGCTCTGCAGATATGGCTGAATCGTCCACGAACCAGCCGCTGGCCTCATCCCAAAACTTCTCGGGTGCCAAACCGCTGTCCAGCTTCTTGAAGGCTCCCAGGTAGGAACGGAAGATGTTTCCAGTGGAGAGCTGCTCGAGACCATAACGGTCCACGAGAACGTCTATGCGAGGCTGTTTGCCTGCGCCACTTTTTCCGGTTACCACGATGTTGTCTACTTTTGCCATGTCAGTAATCCTCCCGACAGGAATAGGTCATGCCCTGCGCTGTGCTGTCTTGGACATCACAGGGACATGATCTCCTTCTCCTTGTCCTTGATGAGCTCGTCCACCTTCTTGACGTGGTCGTCGGTCAATTCCTGAACCTTGTCCAGACCGCGCTTCATGTCATCCTCGGAGATCTCCTTCTCCTTTTCGAGCTCTTTTATGTCATCATTGGCACTACGCCGGATGGCACGTATCTTGATTTTGTACTCCTCTCCCATCTGCTTGACTTTCTTGACGATTTCCTTGCGTCTCTCCTCGGTGAGAGCCGGAACCGGCAGACGGATGAGCTCTCCATCAGAAGATGGGGTCAGCCCGATGTTGGCCTGGATTATGGCCTTTTCGATGGGCTGTAGCATTGATTTGTCCCACGGTTTTATGGTGATGAGCGTGGCATCCGCCACCTGGAGGGACGCCACCTGATTGAGGGGAGTCGGTGTTCCGTAGTAGTCTACGGTTATTCCGTCGAGCATTGCGAGATTGGCACGTCCAGTACGTACCTTGGCGAGCTCCTTTTTGAGAGCGTCGATGGTCTTGTCCATGTGTTCCCTGGTTTCCTTCAGGACTTCATCCAGCATGGCATCTGCCTCCTTTTATACTGCTTCAGTGCATGTCACTGGAAATTACGGTTTCCATCTTTCAGATTAGGGAATGACCCTGGAGCCTTCTCCCTGGCCTTCGAGTGCCCTCAGCATGGCTCCCGGACGGTTCATGTCGACCACCACGAGAGGAAGCCGGCCGTCCCTAGCCATGGTTATGGCTGTGAGATCCATCACGCCGAGACCCTGTTCGAGTACCTCGTCATAGGTGATCTCTGGAATGAACCGGGCATCGGGATCCTTGGCAGGATCACGGTCATATATGCCATCCACCTTGGTGGCCTTGACTACGGCACCGAGGCCGCACTCGAGAGCCCTTAGAACAGCAGCCGTGTCCGTGGTGAAGTAGGGATTGCCAGTGCCACCCCCCAAGATGGCCACCTGACCGTCCATGATGGCAGCCCTGGCCTGCGCCGGACTGTATGCGGGCATTATCTGCCCCACGGTAAACGACGAGAAAGCCACTGCCCTGATGCCTGCAGCATTCAGAGCACTTTCCAGGACCAAGGAGTTCATGAGGGTGGCCAGCATACCCACGGCATCACCACGTACTCTGGACACGTCTTTGAGTGCCCCGGCTGCGCCGCGGAAGAAGTTGCCGCCTCCCACCACGATGGCTACACGCCACCCAGCCCGGACCACTGAACCTATCTCTGAGACCACGTAATCTAAGGTAGTGGCATCTATGCCCAGTCCCCTGCCTCCACTTAATGCTTCACCTGAGAGTTTCAGAAGGGTCGATTTAGGGAGAGGATCTGAATCCATGATGGATAACCTATTGATTTTATTGAGTTATTTCAATCACTCACTCTTTTTTGCCGGCCTTGGCGATTTCCTTGGCCACTTCGGCCGCCAGGTCGTCGGAGCGCTTCTCGAGGCCCTCGCCCAGCTCGTAGCGGACGAAACGGCGCACGGAAACCTTCTCGCCTATCTTGGCGGTGACTTCTTTGGCCATGTCCTCGATGGTGGTCTTGCCGTCATCGGAGAAGATGTAGGGCATCTCCATGAGGCAGATCTCGGCGAACCACTTGTTCAGCTGCCCCTCGACTATTTTCTCGACTATGTTGTCGGGCTTGCCCTCTTCACGGAGCTTGGCCATGCGGATCTCGCGCTCCTTGGCGATGACGTCCTCGGGAATGTCCTCGCGGGTGAGATACTGAGGGCTGTTGGCGGCTATCTGCAGAGCCACCTTGTGTACGAATTCCTTGAACTCAGTGGTGTTGGCGGCAAAGTCTGTCTCGCAGTTCACTTCCACCAGAACGCCGATACGGCCGTTGATTCCGTCTCCACCATGGATATATGCATGAACCAGACCCTCTGCTGCGATGCGGCCGGCCTTCTTGGCGGCAGCAGCCAGGCCTTTCTTGCGGAGAAGCTCCACAGCCTTGTCCATGTCACCATCGGTCTCCTGAAGAGCTTTTTTGCAGTCCAGGATTCCGGCACCAGTCCTCTCACGAAGTTCCTTCACCATCTGTGCGGTGATATTTGCCATATCTAAACCTCCTAACTATCCGTAAGGATTAACCTTTTTTATTATTTCTCGTTTTCGGGCTTCGCAGCTGCCTCAGGACGCACGGGAAGCTCGGGCTCGGCTTCCACTACTTCCACTGCCGGTCCCTGCTCTGCCTCGGCCTTGGGCTGGGCCTCTTCTGCCTCGGCCTTGGGCTGGACCACTTTCTTCTCGGCCTCCTCGTCAAGGCCTTCTCTTCTCTCCATGGCCAGTTTTTTGCCCTTGAGCACTGCGTCAGCTATTTTCTCGGCAAAGAGCTTGATGGAACGCAGAGCATCGTCGTTGCCGGGGATCACGTAATCGATGGGATCGGGATCGCAGTTGGTATCGGTGATGGCTACCACCGGGATACCCAGCCTGTTGGCCTCGTGAAGAGCGATATGCTCTTTGTTGGGGTCGACGATGAACACGACATCCGGGGTACCGTCCAGATCCCTGATACCACCGTAGTTCTTGTCCAGCTTCTCCAGCTTGCGCGAGAGCTTGAGGACCTCTTTCTTGGTGAGGCCTGCCGTGCCGTTTTCAGTCTCGAACATGGCCTGGATGGTCTTCATCTTGTCGATGGACTGACGGATGGTGCGGAAGTTGGTGAGGGTCCCGCCCAGCCAGCGGTGGGAGACATAGAACATGCCACAGCGCTCGGCTTCCTCGCGGATGACGTCCTGAGCCTGCTTCTTGGTGCCCACGAAGAGAACCTTGCCACCACGGGCCACTGTCTCGACTATGAAATTGTAGGCATCGACGAATAGAGGAAGTGTCTTCTCGAGATCGATGATATGGATCCCGTTACGGACACCGAAGATGTAGGGCTTCATCTTGGGATTCCATCTTCTGGTCTGATGACCGAAGTGGACACCCGCCTCCAGAAGCTCCTTCAAGGTGATGATGTCGTCTGTGTTCGTCTGTGCGGTGAGTTCTTCTGCCATTGTCCTTTCTCCTTTCGGCGTTCTTCCTCCGCCCTCCCGGAAAGGCTCCCCTCTGCCCGCTATACGGGACGCCAAGGGCTTTCCATGCGGGAAAGGCGTGAGTGATGAAATACTGCCCAGCCTTTGGGCGCACACTCTTTACCACCCCTTGATTACATGATCAAGTCAATTCGACATATTTTATCCTTGAAATTTGGCGTTCAGAGTGATATGGATTCCCCACCTGCCAGCGTAGCTCAGTTGGTAGAGCAGCTGATTCGTAATCAGCAGGTCACCGGTTCAAGTCCGGTCGCTGGCTCCATGTCACGTTTATCGTCTTTACTGGGGGACAGTACGAGTATATGGTGCAGTCCGTCATATCGCTGCCACCGTATTCCCTCCGCCGTGACAGCAGCCCTGCTCCACGGCCATACAGGTATCCAGCCATGACGTATGCCGGTCTGTTCGGTCCATCCGAGGAATCACGTGTCGTTCAGATAAAATCCGTTCGCTTCCACAGTAATGAGTCACTATTTGGAGTATTCACCGTGGAGGACGAGAGTGGCGAATCTTTCGTTGCTGTGGGGGTGATGCCTCAACCTGACGTGGGCGAGTGGTACAGAATACGGGGCAGGTGGCAAGAACACCAGAGATTTGGCCGTCAGTTTCGCATAAGTGCGGCAGAACCCGCAGATCCCCAGGGTGCAGAAGGGCTCATCGCACTTCTGGGCTCGGGACGCATAAAAGGTGTAGGCAAAACTACTGCCCGCAGAATCGTGGATCACTTCGGAGACCGTACCATAGAGGTCCTCGATACCGAGCCCGACCGCCTCATGGAAGTGGAGGGCATCGGACGGACCAAGGCCGCGGCCATTCGTCAGTCATGGGAGGACTTCCGGTCCGAACAGGGTCAGGCGTGGACGTCCCTGCTGTATCTGGTCAAACGGGGCATCCCCTACAATCTGGCTCACAAGATATACCAGCACTACGAGGGGCGTACCCTGCAGGTCATTAAGGACAATCCATACAGGCTCATAGAAGATGTCTCGGGGATAGGTTTCGTCAGGGCCGATGCCATAGCCCGGCAGATGGGCATGGAGGAAGACTCACCCCAGCGCATGGAAGCGGCCATGGTGCACGTGCTACAGGATTCCGCAGAGTCCTCGGGGCACGTATACCTGCCTGCCTCGGAACTGTTCAGCCGTACCGTCCAGCTCCTGGAGCGTACCTCTCAGTCGGAAATCAGATTCCCAGAGGATCGCTTCGAAGAACTCCTGACCAGGCTGGAGCAGCGCGGACAGGTAGTACTAGAGCATCCAGACTCCCCCGGTTCATCCGCTGGCACCGCTCTGCGTGTGTACCTGAGGCGTCTTTACGTGGCAGAACGGGTCGTTGCTCAACGGATCGCTGCCATCTCGGCGTCCGAATCACCTATCGATGATCCCGGAGAGGACAGTGTCACCACCATGATCACCGAGAAACTGGGTCTGAGGGCCGATCCACAGCAGATAAAAGCCATCCGAACCGCTCTGAGCTCCAGGATCTCCATCATCACAGGCGGTCCAGGCACAGGAAAGACCACCATCATACGCGCCATCGTGACCTACGCTCTCGAGGCGGGCCTGGAGGTGAACCTGGCCGCTCCCACGGGACGGGCTGCAAAGCGTCTGTCCGAATCCACGGGACAGGAGGCCAGCACCATACACCGGCTGCTCCAGTACAATCCAGCCACAGGATTCATGCGCAACGGCGACAACCCGCTTCTGTGCGACATCCTCATCGTGGACGAGGTATCCATGGTGGACATCGGGCTCATGCGCAGGCTCATGGAGGCAGTACTGGACGAGGCCATCGTGGTCTTGGTGGGAGACCACAACCAGCTCCCTTCAGTGGGTCCTGGAGCAGTGCTACGGGATCTCATCGATTCCGGGCGCATCCCGGTGGTTAAACTGGTACGCATCTTCCGTCAGGCCGCGGAGTCCTTCATCGTCAAAAGCGCCCATGCCGTGCTCTCGGGTGCCGGAGTACGCACAGGTCAGGGCAGCAGTGGAGATTTCGGCTGGGTGGTGCTTGACGAGGCCCAGGACGTGGCAGACAGGGTCGTGAGACTGGTCACGAAGGAGCTTCCCAACTACTACGGTTTCTCCCCCAACGACATCCAGGTACTCACCCCCATGAACCGCGGACTTCTTGGCACTGAAGGGCTCAACCGCAGTCTGCAGCAGGCCATAAATCCCAACTCCCCCTTCATAGGCGACGACGACAAGAACGTATGGAGGCAGGGCGACCGGGTCATCCAGCTCAAGAACAACTACGACCTGGAAATATTCAACGGTGACATCGGGATCATAGTGGATGTAGACAAGATACGCTCACGCCTTCACATACGCTTCGATGACAAAATGATAGAACGTCCCCTCAGTGACATGGGAGAGATGAAACTCGCCTATGCAATATCCATCCACAAGTCCCAGGGAAGCGAATTTCCGGCCGTAGTCATCCCCCTGCACACCCAGCACTGGGTCATGCTCAGACGCAATCTTCTCTACACAGCCATAACCCGTGCCAGAAAGGTGGCCTTTCTGGTGGGCCCCCACAGGGCAGTCAGAAGAGCCGTCACCAATTCCTCTGACGTCATGCGCTACACATCCCTCGACGAGCAAATCCGGCGGGAGATACCGCCAGAGGTCACCCTGCCAGACGACTGAATCAGTTGTCTGGATTGCTGCCTGCCAAACTCACATAACCACTTGAAATAAAAGAACTTTTTGAAATCCAAATTAGTCCAATCACGACCAGGGCCACAGATATGGCCTGACTGGTGGAAAGGAATACGGGTGTATAACGGCCAAAACCCAGGGCATGAGCGAGGTTGGGCGTATAGACTTTGACCACATAACCCCGCTGCGGATCTCCCCGGAACATCTCCACCATGAACCTGAGCATCCCGTACATCACCATGTAAAGGGCAGCCAAGTGCCCGGAGAAACGTTTGCGCCTCACCAGTGCCAAAAGAGCCAGAGCAATGAGTATGTTGCCCAGGGATTCGTAGATCTGGGTAGGATGCACCGGTCCCCAGCCCTCCATCCACGGATGGGCATCGCCGGTGGTCTGAAAATAACGGTAGGCCATACTTTGCCTGGACAGCACGATGCCGTGATCCCAGCGCCGCCCCCAGCAGCATCCCGCGAACAGACAGCCCAGCCGACCCACTGCATGTCCCATGGCCAGGGAAGGAGCCGCGGCATCCATGAGCACTGCCAGGCGCACCCTACTGCGATACAGCCACATCACCATCAGAGCAGATCCGAATCCTCCGAGATACGTGAACCCTCCGTTCCAAAATGCCAACGCCTCCATGACACCAGACCACGAAGTGAGATAGTGACGCCACCCAAGGGCCACATCGACGCTGCGGGACAGTACGAAGGCCAGGGGAACCACCAAAAGGGCCATATCAGTGACGGCCTCGGCATCCAGCCCGAAGAGAGCCGACAGTCTGCGCACCGATACGATACCCGTGATGGCCGCCAGTACCACCATGACTCCATAGGTAGGAATGCCTGAAAGTAGCTCAGGATGCATGCCGGAACAGCTCCAAAAGTGCGTCGTAAGCCTCTAAGAGAGCCGGATTGCCGGACAGTGCCTTTCTGTGGTGCTCAAGTGCCTTGTGGTCACCCCTTGCAGCCGGTCCAGTGGTTCCAGAGGCGATACCAAGCCGGGCCATGGCCCTGACCGACGACAGCATGAGATCCACTACTGCCGAAGATGCTACTTCGCGGCTGCCTGCAAAAGACGTCAGGGCTCTGGAAACCCCAGAGGCCAGAAAGGCCGTTCCGTTGGCTGCCAGGGCTGCCAGGGCATGATACAGACTCACCTGCCGGGTGGGGATCTCGAAAAAACGTAGTACCACCGGAGCGAACAAACGACGGGCTGCAGTGGCTGCCTCAGGATGGCCGGACAGGGTCATGAACAGGGGAGAGTCGACTGGGCGGACATCAGGAAATGCACGCAGCGGATGGGCCATACCCGTTTTGGCATCCTGGGGCACGGAAGCGAACACCTCATCCAGGGGACGGGCTGCTCCAACCGTGACAATCGCCGAATCTGGATGATGACGGTAAATCCTTGCAGCCACATCCGCGGCCACGGAATCAGGAACCGCCATCACCACCACGTCCACATGCTCTCCTTTCTCTAAGCCGTCTAAGTATTTGAAATAATTATGTTTCTCAATAGATACAGGATCATGAATCCAAGTGGGGGCAAACCCCTTGCGGGCCAGACTCACGGCAAGGGACAGACCAACACGACCGGCTCCCACGAGACCCCAGGATACTCCGTTAGAACCAACCCCTTCATAAAGACCGTGGCGGGCGGCATACTCTGCGACAGCGGCAGGAACCAGACCCGAGATGTCCTGGCCCTGGGCCATGAGCGTCCTCAGGGCAGAGGAATTTATGTCCGGCAGTGCGAAGGGAAGGGAGGAATCGGTGCCGCGCCCCACCACCACTATCTCACACATTTTTTCTATGCGGTCCCAAGCATGCCACTTGTGGACGGACATGAGATTGTCCTCACCGATGACGAGCCCGAGACGCGCCTTGGGTAGCTCCGATCGCAACTGCATTAGGGTGTCTACGGTTCTCGACGGTCCGGATCTGCTGCCCTCCCGCGAGTCCACCACCACCCCTTTTATGCCAGCGAACGCCATACGAGTCATGGTCAGCCGGTGCCCGAAGGAGGACATCTCCTTGGCAAAGGGATGATTCCCCACCGGAATCACCCGCACCTGTTCCCAGCCGAGACTCAGAGCATAAAGTGCCATGGTCATGTGGCCGATGTGAGGGGGGTCGAAAGCACCTCCGAGCACTGCGACGGACGCGGGTCCGCTCACTTCCTGCCCTCCAGAATGCTTTCTATGGTATCGAGATCCATGCGGATTTGGGGATCGTGCTGGGCCTCCTTCTCCACGCGCCTGCACGCATCCATCACCGTGGTATGGGACTTTCCGCCGAAGAGCTCGCCTATCTGCGGGAAGGAGGCACCCGTGTGCTTGCGCACCAGATACATGGCCATCCTGCGGGGACGCGTGATGCTGCGGGCCTTGGATTCCCTGAATATGGCATTGCGCTCCAGGCCAAAGTAGCGCGTCACTGCCTCTATGATGTCATCAGGAGAAAAACGCGTACGAAACCGTTTCACCTGGTTACGTATTTCCTCCTCCACACGCGCCGGATCGGATATACCCATGTTGTGCAAGTATGCAATGCGCTTGACCACCCCCTCTATGACCCTGCCGTCACCAGGAAGCGCATCTGCCAGCCTGCGGGCCAGCTCAGGGCTGTCCGCGACACCGTAATCCCTGAGCAAAGAGCGCAACAGATTCAGACGCGTAGCAAAACCAAGTCGTTTGAGACGCACCACCAGACCCCACGACAGCCGGCTGGATACCACCTCAGGAAACCCGTCTGTGAGAGGATAGTCGTATGATGCAAAAGCCAGGAAGCCGCCGCGGTTATATACTGCGTCAAACACCTGCCTGAAGGCATCCAGGGTGCGGTCCCTTCCGCGGAGACGGTGTACGTCATCCATCATGAAGGCCTCGGCTCGCTTGAGCTCAGCCATGAATGCCCCTACACGTCCTTCGCGTACAGCAGTGGTGAATCTGTGGGAAAACTCATCACCATTGGTCATGACCGCGCGAACACCCTGACTCAAAAGTCCTCTATACAACACACGCATGAGAAGAGACTTGCCCGTACCCGAGGGACCGTGGAAAAACAGGGGATTGAAGCGGTTCCAGCCACTGCCTAAAACCATGCGCACTGCTGCCGCGCCCTCCATGATTTCAGGTCCCGTGACCACCCCGGCCATAACATCAGACCTTCCGGATGCAGGTTCGGGACGGGATTCACGCTCCGGAGAAGGTCTTGCATGATCGCGTGACCGAGTCCTGGATTCTACCTGTGGCTCCAGAACGATTTTCACGCTTACCCGATGCCCCACCACCGTGCTGAAGGCCGTCTCCAGTCTACCAAGGTGACGATCACGGATCCATGCGGCATGCATGTCACTGGAAGCTCCCAGAACCACGGTGTTGAGCGTACTTTCGACCCATTTCAGGTTTCTGATGAGCTGAAACTCGAATGCGGGCAACTGTTCCCGGCTCTCCAGGGTTCTGAGAACGGTGTTCCACATTGATTCGTGAATGGCATCAGGTGGCTGCATGGCTGGTGATATTAGAACATGCTCTGCTCGAGATGAACAAAAAAATCCAATGCCCCCGTCACTGCTGCATCGTATACTCTCAAAACCCGTAGTCAGGCTAGAGTATCAGACTATTCAGCTTGAATTACTCTGTAATTTACGCAATATATGTAACTCTACGGTTTCGGTGGAGGCGTTTGTTCATGTATGATGACGAGGAAATAACCCGAATCACGACAGTTCCCCTCGATGACCTTGTTTCCGGAAGGAAAAAAGAGAACAACGAGCCCTATCTCATCGTACTCAACGGGACCAATGTCGGAGAGATGTTTCGTGTGGGTAAGGACGAGGTCGTCATTGGCAGAAGCAAAAAAGCTGATATCGTACTTCTGGACGACGGCATAAGCCGGCAGCACTGCCGCATCGTAAAACTGCCAGGCGGAGAGGCCTTCATCGAGGATCTCGACTCCACCAACGGCACGTACATAAACGGTACTCAAATAAAATCCCATATCCTCAAGGATGGCGACAAGATTCAGGTGGGTTCCACCACCATCCTCAAGTTTTCCTACCACGACGCCCTGGAAGAGGAATTCCAGCGCAAACTGTACGAGTCGGCTCTCCGGGACGGACTCACAAAGATCTACAACAAACGTTACTTCTCCGAACGTATCGAATCAGAGTTCGCCTATGCCATCCGCCATCAGATTTCCCTGTCCCTGTTCATGATGGACATCGACCATTTCAAGAGCGTGAACGACACCTACGGACACCTGGCCGGAGATGCCGTACTCAGCGAACCCGCCCAACGCATACAGAACGGCATCCGTTCAGAAGACGTGTTCGCCAGGTATGGCGGCGAGGAATTCGCGCTCATATCCAGGGGAATCACCGAGGAGCATGCAATCCTCCTGGGAGAGAGACTCCGCCGGATAGTTGCAGACCGTCCCTTCGATCTGCCCGACGGAACCAAACTCACGGTCACCATCTCCATAGGAGTGGCTGCCCTGCCACTTCCGGACATCAACTCCTCCCAGGATCTCGTGGATGCAGCCGACAGAGCCCTGTATGAAGCCAAACACCAAGGCCGCAATCGTGTCATCGGCTACTCCAGCATCATGGACCAGATTCCCGATTAGAACCAGATCCCGACTGGTAACATCAGTCCGCACTTCTCACCCTGGACGACCTGTAACCATCTCCAATTCTATTTCAGTCTACTCAGTCAGATTCAAAATTGGCAGCCGTAAGCGACACCACTGCATCGGGCACGGACTTTATGCTCACCGTATTGTGGACAGCTGCCAGCACCGCAGTGTTCTTCTGGTAAGCCAGGTCTTGCAGAACGTCATCCACCAGTCTGGCATGTACCCGGTCAAGACCGGTATGGGGCTCATCCAATATGACCACCTGGGGAGCCAGGGCCCATATACCCGCCAGAGCAGCTAGTCTGCGCACCGAACCAGACACTTCAGATGGCACAAAACATGAATAATTACGTATAGTTAGCCGATCAAGTATCTGTTCAACCGATTCCTGGGACTTCCCCTTTGACCATAGGAGCACGTTTTCGAGTATGGTGAGAGAATCCAGCAGTACGGGCTCTTGAAACATGACCCCTACCCTGCCGCCCAAAAAACCAGGACGGGCCATCACCCCGTGACCAGGAGGTCTGCCAAGAAGCGAAATCCGCCCATCACAAGGCTTGTATATACCGGTTATGGTGCCCAAGAGAACACTCTTGCCCGCTCCGCTCGGGCCCGTCACATACATTATCTGCCCCCTGTCCACCGAGAGACTGATGTTCCTGAGAATCGGTCTGCCTCCGAGCCTCACGCTCAGGTGCACGACCTCCACGGCACTTTGCATCACCCAGAGTACGACTCCACGATACTGATGAATTCCTCTATCACACGATCCTGCTGGGCCTCTGTCATCCCCACTGAAGAAGGTAGGGAAATACCTGAGGCATGAAGCTTTTCGGACACCCCATTACCCACATAACGCATCTTTATATACGGTTTCTGCATATGCACGGGTGTCCATACCGGCCGGGCCTCTATACCCCTGGTGCGCAGCTCGTCTATGACCACCCGAGCACTGATCCCGGAGTCGAGACGCACCGTGTAAAGCCAGTCGGATCCTGCGGAATCCTGCGGTGAGGGATGCAAGAGAACACCGGCAAGAGAGCCAAAGGCCCTGTCATAACGTCGTCTTATCTCATGCTTGCGTTCCAGGTAACGCCCCAGCTTGCTCAACTGGGACAGACCCAGGGATGCCTGGAGATTCGTGAGCCTGAAGTTATACCCCACATCATCGTGATCGTACTCGATCCCGGGCCGCCGTGCCTGGGTGGAAAGGTGCTTCATCCTGCCGGCCAGGGCCTCACTGGAGGTAAGAACCATACCGCCACCACCGCAGGTTATTATCTTGTTGCCGTTGAAAGACAGTATACCGCAGATCCCTGCCGTACCGGTGTGCCGCCCTGCCAAAGGCCCGGAAGTCCACGATGCTCCCAGACTCTCTGCTGCGTCCTCCACCAGCGGAACCTCCATGTCCCCAAGGGGCCCAACCAGACTGCCAAGCTTCCCAGGCACGCCATACAAGTGCACAAAGACGACGGCTTTGGGACGGCGCCCTTCCTTGCGTAGCATGTCCACTGCTTCCAGCACTCTGTCAGGATCCGGGTTCATGGTCTCGGGTTCGGGATCCACCAAAACCACCTCGGCTCCAAGGTTGACTGCCGGATTTACCGTAGCCACGAACGTGAAGTCGGGGGCTATCACGACATCGCCCGCACCCACACCCAAAGCCCGCAACGCGAGAGTCATGGCCGTGGTGCCCGAAGAGGCTGCCACTGCATGGGGAGCACCTGTGAAACGAGCGATATGTTCTTCGAACTTACCTACCAGTGGACCCACGGACGATACGAACGTGGATTTGACGCACTCATAGACTGAACGTGCATCCTCTTCATCGAGCTCGGGGATTGCCAGGGGTATGAAACTGTCAGGCATGGGGCAGTTCCTCCAAAAAGCTGCATGAACCGTGTCACGTACGGCGATTATATGCCTGGTTCTCCCGGAATCACAATAATGAACTGAAAATGGAACGATTCCTGGGGCCTTACGGCAAACAACACAGGAAACAGCAATGAGCACCAATCATAACATACTGATATCATTGAATTATTTAACCCCCGTAAGATGGACCCCTAGTAAAAGCCCACTGTCCTACTGGGTCAGGGAATCCTGTGGAGGGTGAGGGTGTTGGTGCGACCTGGGCCGGATTCACCGAAACCGAAGGTCACGGCTATCTCATCACCGCTTCGCGCGATGCCTTCGGAGACGAGCAGACGACCGGCGTGCTGAACCATATCCGCCGGAGAAAGAATGGTGGGAATCTTGAGTGGAACCACGCCCCACACCAGAGACAGACGCGAGAGGACCTTAGAGCTGGGGGTCACTGCAACCACAGGAACACCTGGTCTGAAGGCAGCCACCTGAACAGCGGTTCCGCCGGTGACTGAAAACACCACTATGGCCTTCAGTTCACGCTCCTGAACCACGGCTGCAGCAGCACGGGCAATAGAATGGGTGAAATCCTCTCTAGGAAGGATGTCATCCAAGGCCGGTTCCGACAGATACCGGGATCCTTCCACTTCCCTTATTATTCTGTCCATCATGGACACGGCCTCAACAGGATACTGACCCACCGCGGTCTCGCCGGAGAGCATTACTGCGCCCGTCCTGTCCAACACGGCATTGGCCACGTCCGATACCTCTGCCCGGGTAGGTGTGGGAGAATGAGTCATGGACTCCAGCATCTGTGTGGCAGTCACCGATAGTCTGCATCTGCGCCGGGCCTCGGCAAGTATACGCTTTTGAATCACCGGCACGTGCTCGTAACCGATTTCCACTCCCAGATCCCCGCGGGCCACCATGACACCGTCTGCCACATCCAGGATCTCCTCCAGTCTCTGTACTGCTGCGGGGCGTTCTATCTTGGCAATCACTGGAATGCCCTGGGAGTACTTCTTGAGATCTGCGATATCCGAGGCCTGTTGAACAAAGGACAATGCAAAATAATCCACACCGAGATCCGTTCCAAACGTAACGAAATCCCAGTCCCTCCTGGTCATCACCGGAAGGCGCAAAACGGTGTGAGGCAGATTTATACCCTTGTGGGACAGCAGCACCCCTCCGGTAAGCACCTCGCACACGGCAACGTTCCTATCCACCGAACGCACAGCAAGACGAATTTTGCCGTCATCCAAAAGGACTGGCTCTCCTGGAGATAAATCTTCAATGATTTCAGGATGCTGCAGAGGAATGTCCCCTCCGTCACCCAAAGATACTTCTGCGCCGGTCTCCAGATTCAGCCCTTCTTCCGGCAAGTCCCCAATCCGCAGTTTCGGCCCTGGAAGATCTCCCAGGATGGCTACCTTTCGACCCACGTTCTTTTCTGCCTCCCGTATGCGGGAGAAAAGACGTTCATGAGTCTGGAAATCTCCATGGGAGAAGTTGAGTCTGAAGGCATCGGTCCCCGAAAGGATGAGTTCTTCGACCAGTCCCTCACTTGCCGGGCCCAAGGTGGCGAGTATTTTGACACGTCTGTATGTAGTATCCGTCATGAAAGTCCCCATCCAATAGTCAACTGACTGAAATTATCTAAAGAAAATATACCTATCCGATACAGAAACCACTGCCCATCAAGGAAGGCTCACTCCGTATCCCTTGCACTTGGACCTGAGAAAACCGCGTCTTGAAGCAGGAACACAGTGCCACAGACGGCGGGCTTTCGACTTCTGATGGCCTTTGCACGCTCTGTATACCTGCGCAATGGCATTACTGGGACACGAGCCGCCGGAAGATTTTTTCATGGAAGGATAACGGCGTACCTGCCTTGTGTTCTTCATGGAAGAATAGCGACGTTTCACCCCTGATGATCTGGCAATGACCTTCATAGGAGGTGCAGGAGCTTTCTGGACTACCGCCATGGGTATCGGAGCAGGAGGCGTCACTGGAACCGGGGCCATGGAGCTAACTGCCGCCACACTGACCTTTGGAGTTCTATTTTTGCACTTATCCAGCAGATCCTTCAGTTTCAGCAGCTCATCCTCTGGAGCCGAGAGGGAATGGAGATCATCTATCTTCTGCTTTATGAGCCCGCAGTCACCCTTCACTAGAGCAGCCTTTGCATCACGCTCATAAGAGTCGCGTAATTTCAGGAGTGCCTGCTCCTTGAGTTCCTTGGCTCTGGCATAGTACACGGAATCTGAAGGAATGGAGGCGGCCTTCTCGTACATGGTCTTCCAGTCTTCTCTGAGAGTCCCTGCCTTGTCGGCCTCATCGAGTATCCTGGCATGCTTCTTTTCTTTGGTAATCAGCGTTTTCTTGGCGATGAGATCCTGCTTGACCTTTTTGGGAAGCGTAGTGTCTTCGAGAAGGGAGGCCAGTTCGATCTCCGCCCTGTTCCATTCCTTTTCAGAGATGAGTTTGGAAATCTCGCCTATCTTCGAAAGATAATCCTTCTTCACGGAAGCCGACTTGTCACCACCTCCGTCCGAAGAAAAAAAAAAAAAAAAACC
>JALWFW010000150.1:25983-41650 GCA_027013865.1 Polyangiaceae bacterium
GAAGAACCCATGAGCCAAAAACCACCTATTATGATGACTGCCAGGGCCACGGCGGACACTCCGAGTATGATTCCCATCCTGGAGCCGCGTCCCTCTTCCATGAGTTCCGCACTTGGATTGAACTCTTCGCCAGGGGAGAGGAACTTGAGGCGTACATGCCCGAGATCTATGATGTCACCCCTACGTAAAGCCATCTTCCTATAGAGCTCGCCATTGATGCGTACACCATTGGAGGACTCCATATCGAATATGGTGTACACATCTCCGTCACGCTCTATCCTGGCATGATGACGGGATATGGACTTGTGATCCAGAACGATATCGTTGTCCGGTGTGCGTCCGATGACAGTGACCTTCCGTGTCAGAGGATAGATACCGCCGGACAGATGGGTTGACATCACTCCGAGTCTGTATGCCTCTGTCTCCGGAATCTCCTGTTCCTCCAAAGAGGCAGGAGCCGGCTGTTCAGAGATGGTGTCCTTGTCCACCTGCTCGAGGGGAACGGTCTTCATCTCTTCGAAAGGATCGGGAGCCTTACCCTCGGCATCCACCTTGAGAGTAAGAACGTAGTCACCTATCTTTATCTTATCCCCTGGAGAGACATCTACTGTTCCCTTAATTCTTTTACCGTTGACAAAGACACCGTTGTAACTGTCGCGATCTTCCAGGATGAAACGTCCGTCCTTGTGCAGTATCCGTGCATGAAAACGGGATACGTTACGGTCGGTCAGGCGAATCGTGTTGCCTTCCTTGCGACCTATGGTTATCTCATCCCTGAGGAGTTTTACGACCTTGACCTGCTTTTGATCGTCTTCGATGATCAGTTTCAGCATTTCCGCCCACTTCTGTGTTTCGCAGATAGAGTATGTTCAAACGCTGCAAGCGTCAAGGGAGATATACATGTCGGATGAAGGAATCCCCGAATGGCCCCAAAACGATGGCTATTACGCTATTCTTGCCTTGACATGCTGAATACTGTATCTTTCCTTGCTGCTGGAGAGATATGGCATGAGCAAGGAACTCGACAAGGCTATAGATAATTTCTTTAATGATTTCAATAAGTTACATAAAACCATACAGCAATTCATCGTGGGTCAGGACGAGGTGGTCAACGGGGTGCTCACAGTGCTGTTCGCTGGAGGACACGTTCTTTTGGAAGGTGTTCCAGGTCTTGGCAAAACGGCTCTCGTAAATACGCTGTCCCAGGCCCTTGATGCTAGTTTCTCCAGAATACAGTTCACTCCGGATCTCATGCCCTCGGACATCGTGGGTACTGATGTCATCGTCGAGGAAGAAGGACGCAAACGGTTCACCTTCCGCAAAGGTCCGGTGTTTGCAAACATCGTGTTGGCCGACGAGGTGAACCGCGCTACCCCGAAAACCCAGTCGGCACTTCTCGAGGCAATGCAGGAACACAGTGTCACGGTCACTGGCACCACCCACCTCCTGCCCGAGCCATTCATGGTACTGGCCACCCAAAACCCCCTGGAGATGGAGGGAACGTACCCGCTGCCCGAAGCCCAGCTGGACAGGTTCATGTTCAAGGTACTGGTCCCATTTCCCTCCCGGGAGGATCTGCACCTCATCATGAATCGTACCACTGGAGCGGAAAAACCAGAGGTGAAGGCAGTACTCTCAGGCAGCAGGGTGGAGGAAATGAAGGCTCTGGTTCGCACGGTTCCCGTCCCTGAACCAGTGCAGGATTACGCACTGAGAATATTGGAGGCGACTCACCCGGAGACCAAGGGAGTTCCCAAGAAGATAAGGAAATACGTAAGATACGGTGCATCTCCCCGCGGAGCCCAGGCAATGCTCCTGACGGCAAGGGTCAGCGCACTCGCAGCCGGACGGCCCGCCGTGACCTTCGAAGACGTACGCAAATCAGCCAAACCGGCATTGAGGCACAGGATAATCCTCAACTTCGAGGGTGAGGCCGAAGGTATAGAACGGGACAGTATCATCGATTCCATACTCAAGAACGTCAGGGAGGAGGGATGAAATCCCTCACGTCTCACCGCAGACAGCTCGAAGCCAGGGTCCGCAAAGAATTCGAACACGCTATGGATCCTGAATTCCTCAGGACATTGGAGCGCCTGTTCCTCGTATCCAAACAGGTGCTCAGTGGCAGGTTCAGGGCAGAGCGTCGTACCCGGAAACGCGGCAGCGGCGTTGAATTCGCGGATCACCGTGAGTACGTTCCCGGAGACGACGTGAGAGCCGTGGACTGGAACCTATACGGCAGACTCGAAAAACTCTTCGTTCGCATGTACGAGGAAGAAGAGGATCTTCCGGTATATGTGCTGTTCGACGTGTCCCACTCGATGTTGGAGGGCTCTCCACCCAAGGCCATCCACGCCTTCAGGATAGGAGCTGCCATCGCCTACATAGCCCTGGCATCCATGGACAGGGCTACCCTCATGCCCTTTGCCGGGAAGATCGACGCTTACATGCCACCGGCAAGAGGCAAGTCCCGAATATTCCGTCTGTTTCAGTCTGTGAGAACCGCACGGGTGGGAGGACAGACTACTTTACAGGAGACAGCCAAATCCCTGGTATACCGCAGACCCCAGCGCGGACACGTGGTGATAATCTCCGACTTTTTCGACCCCGATGGATTCGAGGAGGCCCTCAGAATATTCAGGTACGGACGTCATCACGTCGTGGCAGTGCAGGTCCTAGACAAAAGAGAGCTCAATCCTTTCATGGCGGGTGATGTGGAACTCGTGGAGGTCGAGAGCGGCCGCCGTATATCCGTGACAGCTACCGCTAGTCTCATCGAACGATACCGCCAGGAACTAAAGAGATACACGAAGTCCTTAGAATCATACTGTCGGCAACATGCCATTCCTTATTTCCTTACAGTATCAGGGGACGATCTGGACATGCTCATTCTGGACTTCATGCGCAAGGGAGGGGTCTTCACATGACCTTCTCAGGCATGTCTGTGCAGGTCATCATGCGGGCTGCCGGGCTGGTGGCACTGGTCTACGGACTCGTATACCTCCTGCGCATACGGGAGAGACGGATTCCCGTGACTCAGTGGTTCCTGTGGGAGCGCATCCTGCGTGCAGGAGAGTCTTCCCTGTGGGCGCGCATCCTGAGAAGGATCTTCTCTTATCTACTCCAGCTGCTGGTGGCCTTTGCACTCCTGGCAGCCCTCATGGAGCCCAGAGCCACGGGAGAGGGCCCCCGCGGTCGTTCTCTGCTAATTCTCGTGGATCTCAGTGCATCCATGGGCTCTACGGATGTCAAACCATCCCGGTGGGACGTCCTTCGAGGTGAACTTTCCGCCCGGTTGGAAGGACTCGGCCCCGGAGACAGCGCTGCACTGGTCGTTTACGGACTGCGCCCCCGAGTGGTGGAGGGTTGGACCGGCAACATAAAGAAGATCATCTCCAGACTGGATACCCTCCATCCCACTGATGAACCAGCAGACCACGGACGGGCCCTCAGGTTCGCCAGGACCATGCTTTCGGGACGCACCCACCCAGAGATTGGATGGGTCACTGACGGACAGGGACATCCAAAGGGCGTCGTATGGCTGCCGGTCCCGCCCGAGTGTTCCGAACAGTCGGGCATGCCCATCTCCGGCATCACGATAAAGGCACTAACCATCAAGAAAAAGCTTGTAAAATCAAATAGTTACACAGATCACGGCTTCGTGCGTTTTTCCGTACGTCCCAGACCAGACGATCCTGATACAGCCGACGCATACGTACGCATACGCAGGTTCAGAGGTACTGCCCGTGCCTATATGGATCTTTACGTAGACGGCAACTGGCGTACCCGTATGGACATCACCGGAGATGATTTCGAGAGGATATTCCCGGTACCCCTGGGAGGAAGTACAATCCAGGCCACCTTGTCGTCTGCCGGCGGTATGGACGTGATGTCCTCCAATGACGAGGCCTTTGCTGCTGCGCCCCCGGTATCCCAACCCCGCATAGCCCTGGTGGGTGAGGAGAACTTCTTCCTCGAAGCGGCCCTGCTGCTGACCGGAGGCTTTCTCAAACGCATTCCGGCAGACGAGTACACCCCCTCGGCCCTTGCAGACTGCGGAGGCGATCCCTGCAACATAGCCGTGTTCAACGAGTTCAGTCCTCCTACAGTGCCTGATGTTCCCAACCAGGTGTACATCCATCCCCCTTCCGGACCATTCGACGTGGCACGCAGACACCGTGAGAATCTCCAGATACTGTGGACCGGAGGCAAACGGCCTCATCCCATAATGAAAGGGGTACGCATGGATGACGTAAACCTGTGGGGTACCTGGTACTCCTTCAGACTGGCTCCAACAGACAGGCCACTCATGCAGATAGACGAACGTGGCACAGTGGTATCCATGCTGCGTATGGACAGTGGCAGACGCCTGGTGAGTCTGGGTTTCTCACTCCGGGAATCGGACTTCGTACTTTTGCCCTACTTCCCGGTGTGGATCCTGAACCTGATCTCCTGGTTCACAGGGTCCTCACCTGATCTCATTGCCTCCACTCCCACTGGCACACTAGTGGACATGGGCACTGCTGCCGATACTCTCGACACCCCGAAAAACGTGATTCGCGGTCGTATCGAAACATTCGTGCCGTCATGGCGTGGCATTTACAGGGCATATTCCAACGGTAGTGAGACCTTTGCCATGGGCGCCTCCCTGCTGGATGCACGGGAGGGAGATCCCCACACCGGACAGCCGGAGATCTCCTGCAGGAAAGTACCTTACTGGGAGAAGCCCGCTGTCATAAAGGCACGCACCTCTTCCCTGCCGTGGCTGAGACTCCTCATGGTGTTCGTCGGTGCCCTGGGCCTTCTGGTCATGGGACGCCTGCGCGGTGCTTTGGGTTCGGCTCTCGTACTCACAGGTCTTGCGTTTGCAGGAGCCGGCACTGTCGCCCTCGTGCTTCTCCTGGGATATTCCCCCTGGCTGGCCCTGACTGCGGGGGCATTCGTTGTGTCTTGGTTTGAATGGATCTCCTACCACAGGAGGATGACCGTATGACACGCCTGCGTGAAATTGCTTGGCGTACGGTTCTGTTTGCTGTACTTGAAGGCCTGGTGCTCTGGGGAATCTGGTATCTGCGTGCAGGCCTGTCGGTTCAAGGGCAGGTCTTCCACTTCAGCCATCCGGAGCGACTTTATGCCATGCTGGTCATCCCAGTGCTGGTGCTGATGCCCACTCTTTCGGACCTGCCACTGTTGCAAAGAGCTCTGGCCTTCATACTCCGGTTCTCTGCACTGGCTCTCGTCACCATGGCTGCAGCAGTACCGTACGTGTCCGGTGAAATACGTAAAGTGAGCGTGGTGGCACTGTTGGATACCAGTAAATCAGTGGGCACCGAAGGGCTCAGGGAACAAATCTCACGTCTGAAAAAGACGCTTCCCAGTATATCGAAGTTCGACCTACACATTGCCACTTATGGGAGCCATTTCAAAATTATTAATAATATCAAAGAGTTAGCCCACATAAAACCTAACGGTAAATTTACTGATCTCGAAACCGCCCTGAGATGGGCCACGGGTTTCATTCCCCCAGAAAATGACGGACGAATAATCGTAATGGGTGACGGTCTGGAGACCCGCGGACATGCCGCATCGGTACTGGACCATCTCAGATCTGCCGGTATCAGGGTCTATCATGCCTTCGTATCACCTACCCGCCCTCCAGAGGTATTCGTACAGTCCGTGGAGGCTCCGCAGAGTGTGGAACTACGCCGTAGGTTCGAGATGAAGGTCACCCTTGTATCCACGCGTAAAGGGAAGGCCAGACTCTTCCTGTATCAGGGCTCATCTCCCGAAGAACTGGTCAAGGGAGGCGTCCAGTTTACGGCCGATGCCACCCTGATACCCGGACCGAACATCGTCAAGTTCACTGCTATGGCCACTTCACCGGGCATAAATGCCTTCAAGGTGGTGGCCAGACCAACTCCGGACACCGATCCCAACAACAACACCGCCTGGGCAGTGGTACAGGCCCGTAAGAGGCCAAAGGTGCTGTACGTGGAGGCGCGCCAGTCCCAGGGTCGGGATCTCGCTCAGGCACTCCGTGCCGGTGGTATAGACGTGGAAGTACGTTCGGCCTGGGGATTTCCCGAGAGCCTAATCCAGATGCGTAAGTACGTGTGCATCATACAGTCCGACGTACCGGCCTACAGACTCACCATGAGCCAGATGCGCAACCTCGAGGAATACGTAAAACATGGAGGCTGCTACATCATGAGTGGCGGCCCGGATTCCTTCGGCAGTGGCGGGTACGTGGACACGCCCATCGAACGAGTACTCCCGGTGCGCTTCGACCTAGAGAAAAACAAGATGCAGCCTTCCGTGGCCCTGGCCCTGGTTATAGACCGCTCCGGCTCCATGGAAGGGATCAAACTGCGCCTTGCCGTAGAGGCAGCGGCTCTCACCACCAAGACCCTGAATCCCAAGGATCTCATCACCGTCATCGCCTTCGACGACCGTCCCACAGTGGTGGTACCCATCACATACGCGGCCAACCGTTCCAGGATCGATTCCCAGATTCATACACTCAGATCCGGTGGTGGAACCGCTATAGTTCCGGCCCTTGACCGGGCAGTCAACACACTGTGTGAGACCACTGCCAGGGTCAAGCACGTGATCTTGCTATCCGACGGACAGTCCCCGTGGTCCGGGCTCACAGAGGTCATGGACAACGCTTCATCGTGTCGTATCACTGTCTCTGCTATCGGCATAGGTTCCGACGTCGACCGCAGACTCATGGTGGAGATAGCCAGACAGGGTAATGGCCGCGTGTACTTCACCAACAATCCCAATGAGTTACCGCGTATTTTCGTACGTGAGGCATCCAAGGTAGCCCGTCCGCCTGTGATGGATGAGCCATTCAGACCAAAGGTGACGGGAGACATATCGTTCCTCGAAGGCCTCAATCTGTCCCGGGCACCATATCTTCTGGGCTATGTACCAGTGAAACCAAAACCCAAGGCCCATGTGGTGTTAGCTGTGGATACGACATCAGAACCGCTGCTGGTGTGGTGGAACTACGGCAGAGGCCGGGCAATCGCCTGGACTTCAGACGTCAAGGCCAGGTGGGCACGCAGGTGGCTGGAGGCATGGCCCCAGGGATTCTCACGTTTCTGGACCGCTGTTCTGCGCCATTTCATGCGCGTCAAACGTCTGGAGCAATACCGCATGACCATAAAACGCACGGAGACAGGAACACGTATCATCGTGGATGCAGCCTCCAAAAGTGGCGCATGGAGGAATTTTCTGGAAGGACGCCTTAAAATCGATGGATTCGGGTTCAGGTATACCACCACCGTGAACATGAGGCAGAGTGCTCCAGGCCGTTACGAGACTACTATTTCCCTGCCCCATCATGGCACATACGCCCTTCATGCCGTATTCTCCTGCGATCCGGACTCCCTGCGCAAGAAGGGTCTATGTCCTGCCGGACAGTGCATGTGTTCTAGAAAAGGCGATGTAGGAGAGGCCTTCGGTTACACGACCTATTCCTACGACCGGGAAGACACCTATCTCCAGCCACCGGCTGCCACCTGTCTCGCATCAAAAGGAACGTGTCCTGGACTAAACCTGCTCCAGCTCCTGTCGTCATCCACCGGAGGGGACGCACTGCCGGGGGACATCCGCGCACCGGGACGCAGAAAGGTAATCATTCGCAAGGATATGTGGCAGGTCTTCTTGTATCCTGTATTCCTGCTTCTCGCCATCGAGCTCCTCCTGAGACGCATAAGACTGTGGGGCTAAGTTGCGTTCCTATTACATTCCAGCTCCAAACTAAAAGCCCCCTATTCCCTCAACAATCAAATAATTCAATAATTACGGCAGGTTACAAAACATTGTCCATTTATCACCACAAGACAGGCACCCGCTTCGACACAGTGGGTACTGCCTGGCATAGAGAGAAATCGTCAGCCTGTCACAAGTAATGGAGATGGGTTGCGTAAAAACCGTATGCTTTCATGAAATCATATGAGGTATCAAGGGATTAAGGGAGAATATGAGGAGGGAAGGAAGAGGCGGCCAGTAAGCCAGGAGCACTAGCTGTCATCCGTCCTTACGGCGCAGACGGGTGATGAAGGGCAAGAGCACCAAAAGCAGGAGAGTACCTTCTGTTCCAGAGCCTGTACGGCCGGTGGAGCATCCGAAGAAGGCCCCGCCCGTTACTGAATAATTCTCTTCCTTCTGGGATTCCTGATCCTGGTGGTGCTGGCCGTCGTCATCGGGATCGAGGTAGGCAGGAACTCCATCGCCGTCGCCGTCCTCGGGGCCCTCATGCCCTTCACCCAGGCCGTCGGGAATGCCGTCTCCGTCGGAGTCGGTGTCATGCCAGTTGTCCTGACCATCACCATCCACGTCATTGCCGTATGTCTCGCCATCGGTGGCCTCGGTCTTATCAGACAGGCCATCGTCATCGGAATCGGGATCGCGCCAGTCACCCACTCCATCACCGTCGGTGTCCACGGGCTGACCAGGATTGGCTCCTGCCTCGTCGTGGTCGCCTATGGTGTCATCGTCGGAATCAGTGTCCAGATAGTCTGGTGTACCGTCATGCTCCGAGTCTACGGGATAATTCGGATTATCTCCCGCCTCTACCGTGTCGGGAATGCCGTCACCGTCGGAGTCGGTATCGAGCCAGTTGTTCTGACCGTCGCCATCAGGGTCAGTTCCGTGCTTTGAGCCGTCAGTGGCCTCGGTTTTATCAGGAATACCGTCGCCATCGGAATCGGAGTCACGCCAGTCGCCCACTCCGTCACCGTCAGAGTCTACGGGCTGACCAGGATTGGCTCCTGCCTCGTCGTGGTCGCCTATGGTGTCATCGTCGGAATCAGTGTCCAGATAATCTGGGGCTCCGTCACCGTCGGTATCCACGGGCTGCTGCGGATTGTCACCAGCTTCCACCGTGTCGGGAATGCCGTCACCATCAGCATCCGTGTCACGGTAGTTGGGGACTCCGTCACCATCGGCATCACCGCCACCTTCCACCTCGTCGGGGATGCCGTCACCGTCGGCGTCCTCGTTCTCGCAGGCGTCTCCCAGGCCGTCGCCGTCGGTGTCTGTCTGATCGACGTTGGGAGTTGTACGGCAGTTGTCCTTGTCATCGGTCACGGTATCGCCGTCGGAATCAGTGTCCTGGAAGTCGGGAGTGCCGTCACCATCGGTATCCACGTCTCCCTCTGATCCATCGGCCACACCATCGCCGTCGGAATCGGGATCCCTGAAGTCGGGGGTGCCGTCATCGTCTGTGTCCACGGGATTGGTGGTTATGTCTGAATCCCCGGCCTCGGCGCTGTCGGATATACCGTCATTGTCGGAGTCAGTGTCAAGGGCATCGGGTGTACCATCGTGATCCGTGTCTGCGGGATTGTTCTCGTCCGTGACCTCGTAACCGTCGCTAATACTGTCTCCGTCAGAATCGGGATTGTTGGGATCAGAGCCCACTATACAGACTTCTGCATAATCACTCACGGTGTCGCCATCGGAGTCGGAGGGCAGAATCGTCAGGGTCACATCACTGGCGTAGGTCCCCACGGCCATGGATGCATAGGTGTCGAGATAGGCATAATCGCCCTTGCTGCGGATGGTGTTCTGATTGGTTCCCCCGGTGAAGGCTCCCCAGGCGCGGGCATTGTCACCACTTTGGGGGGTAACGTCATATGCCTGGGCAGGATCCGAATAACTGCCGGAGTAAAGACCGCCCTCGGGAGAGGACTCGGGACTGAGGCTGCCCGATGGCATGGTAACGGCCCACTGCTGGACCAGGTGATCATCCCAGTACATGTAAAGACCGCTGCGGTCGCCGTTATCGTCCACGGCGAACATGCGCAGTCCGGGATAGGCCGTCTCTATGTCCGATGCGATGAAGTGCACCTCTCCGGAAGCCACATCCACCCTACACTGATACGTTCCAGCAGGTACGGGATTTCCATCACGGTCGAGGCCATCCCACTGTACCAGGCTGGTTCCCGGGGATGTTTGGCCCACCAATAGGACGTCTCCATGATCTGCAGGGTCGAACCTACCGTCTCCATTGGTGTCACAAACGATGTGATACGTGCCCGTGGAGTCGGTGGTAATGGTGAAAGAACCACCCACACCCTCTCCAGTGTCCTGGCACGACTGCTCAGGGGGAGAGAAAGCGAATCCAGATATGGTAGGGCTGTCGAGGTCGAAGCTATAGTCCTGTGGGATCTCGAGGTAGATGCGCCACTGGGGAGTCACCGAAGGATGGTAGTCCACGATGGATTCAAGGTGATTGTCCCAGGGAACCGACCAGCCGCTGTAGGGAGCATCGAGTCCGTAGGAGTTGGCGAAGACGTCGTACCACCAACCACTGTAACCCTCGAGTTTCATCTCCATGAGACCGTAATCCTGGCCGCTTTTGATGAGCACGTAGAAGGACCCAGTCAGAGCCTTGCTCTCATCGAAGCCTCCGTTGTTGAACATCCAGTAATAGGAGTAAACCCTGCCGAGGATCTGGCTCCAAGATGAGTCATATACCGAGACGTTCCAGTCGTACCCCACACCGATGGCCCTGGTGGGACGCACCATGTAGTCGCCGTCTGTAGCCACCCGAAGGCAATAACCTGAATCAAGGGAATCCAGATACTGACTCACCGTGCCGTCATGGGACGAGTAGACCTCCAGTTTGGGATCGCCACCCCAACACTGACCGTCTGCCACACGGGATGAATCAGTGGTCTCCCAGCATACACGCTGGCCGGATTCCAGTGTTACCCAGATCCACGGGACCATTTCCTTGTAACCTGAATCCCAGCCGCAGTAACCTAGGCCCTGACCAGGAAGCTCGTCAGTGCCTTCTGCCATAACTGCAGCAGGGATGAGCATGGCAAAAACCATGAACAGAGCCTTGTATGTGATTCTCATGGCCGTACTCCTTTCATTCACTTACCGGACGGCACATTGGGGGATTCCTTGCCGGAATTCTTGGATTTCCCAGTATTTTCAGCAGGTTGCGCGCTAGCGCCCTGTTCGAGGATGACGAATTCAACGCGTCTGTTCTTGGCCTCGCACTTTCTGCGGCGACGGCGTGAACGAATCTTCGAACATGTCGTCACCACCGGCCTGGTGAGTCCATAACCCTTGGCAATGAGGCGCTCGGGCTCGACACCGGCATTTACGAGGAACTTACGCACTGCCTCGGCTCTCTTCTGGGAAAGTTTCATGTTGTAGTCGGCCTTGCCCATGGTGTCTGTGTGGCCCTGGATCTCCACCTTCCTGATCTCCTTGTGAAGCCTCAGTATGGTAGCCACCTGCACCAGCACAGGATAGGACTGACGCTTGATCTTGGCCTTGTTGAAGTAGAAGTAAATCTTCTGGAGGATCTCGATTTTCTTCTCTGTCAGACGCACCAGGCTACGGCCCTTGTCAGGACAGCCGTCCTCGTCTTTATTGCCATTTATGGTCTCTGGCTCATTGGGGCACTTGTCCTTGGCATCAGGGATGCCATCGCCATCGTTGTCAGCATCGGGGCAGCCGTCCTCGTCCTCGAAGCCGTCTTTGTCCTCGGCCTTGTTCGGGCACTTGTCGGCCTTGTCGAGGATGCCGTCGCCGTCGTTGTCAGCATCGGGGCAGCCGTCCTCGTCCTCGAAGCCGTCCTTGTCCTCGGCCTTGTTCGGGCACTTATCGGCCTTGTCGAGGATGCCGTCACCGTCGTTGTCAGCATCGGGGCAGCCGTCCTCGTCCTCGAAGCCATCCATATCCTCGGGCTGCTTCGGGCACTTGTCGTCTTTGTCGAGGATGCCGTCGCCGTCTGTATCGGGTGGCAGCGGTTTGGGAGCGAGATGGGACCACTGAAGCACCGCGAACACACGGACATCGGGATTGCCGGCTCCGTGAGTCCCTGCACCAGTACCGAGTCCGGTGAGGAACCTCAGTACGTCATGGTCCATGACCTTACTGATGCGAAGACCAAGATCAGCCTCCACCGGGATTTCATGGGCGTCGAGCTTACCCTCGAGGAAGGTCTCGCCCCACACATCACCCACGAGATCCAGGACAGGGGTAAGGCCGTAGCGCGCCCCTGCAGACCAGGTTACGGACTTGCCGACGCTCATATTCGCCACTTCTGTGGCATTACGGTATATGAAACCGCCTTCAAAAAGCAGATCAAGCCTGGAATTGGGTGAAAGACCGAAAATCAGCGTACCTCCACCTGACCATCCGCTCGAAGCATTGGCCCCGGAACGGCCCAGCCCCATCTGCAGATACGGTTTTACGCCAATACTGAAACCGCCGTCCGTGAATACGACAGCCTTGAGATACAAAGAGGGATCTCCCCAAGCCCATCCTTTGAGATCATTGGCTCCGTCCATGGATCCCGAATCACCCTGCCAGAAGGCGACAGGCACTGCACCGCCCAGCTCCAGGCGTTTACCCGGAAGGAATCCAGGACCAGGAAGAGCCATCCTGAAAAGCAGACTACCTGCGAACTGATGCTCCACGGCCCCGTATGTGGACGACGAGCCAGTAACTTTCAAAAGGCCTTTGGCATACCACAGACCAAGACCCACATCCCATGACCACGGCCGGTGTACCGTGGCATCCATGGTTACGATGCCGGCCCCCATGGCTCCAGATACATTGAAGTTGAGTACGTTGATATCACGCAGACCGTCAAGCTGCTGGGCACCAGCATTACCGGCCTGGGCGGATGTAAGAACCACGGTGAGAAGCAAAGTCAGTATTATCCTCTCTAGCCTGATCTTCATTCTCCTAAACCTCCAGTTAACCGTATATATGTATGGTCTGTTCGAGTGCAAGCAAAAACGTATTTTATAACATAAAACCAACTTTACAAAAATCTAACATAGCCCATTACCTTAGCAGACTATCAAGTAAAAATTTAGTTATTTCAACTAGTTATACGCTCAAGCAATCCGCTTGCGCTCTGAAACGCGAAGCAGAAAGAGAAGCGAAGTGCCCAGTATCCCGAGAAGGGCACAAAATAGTACGCCACCCTCGACACCATAGGAATCCATGAAAAATCCCACAGCAGGCATGACCATGGCAAGTATGAACCTCTTGAAGGCATTTTCGGTGGACAGAAGCGTGGCTCTCACCGACGAATGGTTGATCTCCGCATTGAGCAACGTCTTGGTGATGGGGGAATGAAGCCCGTGAGCGCTGTAATGAAGACTAAGAAGCGCCAGCATCAATATGGGGGGACCGAAGGGCAGCAGAAGATAGCCTATGGATAAAGTCACCGGAAGCATCCAGACTATGGGATCCCTGAAACGTCTGTTTGAAAGACGGGAGGACAGGAAATAAGCACCGGCTGAAGCTGCCAAAGAACCAATTCCCACGGCAAGGCCCATGCGCATGTATGTAACCCCATGGGCATGGAGCACCGGCTGAATGACCGTATCTCCGGCTCGCAGCAGGATGGACACCACGGCCGAGTAGGCCACCGCCCATATGAAACCCACCGTAATGCTCTGGGGCTGACCGTCATCCCGGGGGATTGGACCCGACTCACGGGAACCTGGATAACGTAGTCCATGGCGCATCAACCTGGCAATGATGAATCCCGTGAACATCACTGCTGCACTGGCAGGAAACAGATAACGTACGTCATACATGGCCAGGGCTCCACCAGCCACTCCGGAGATGCTGAGCATGAGGTATTTCGCTGCCGATGCCCGGGCCTCGACCTCAGCGTAGGCTTCTGCCCTACCCTGTTTCTTGAGATGGTCATATATGAAGGCTGCGTCAGCCCCTGACGTGAGGGTAAGTCCCAGGGCGAGCAGTGATTCCAGAATGACGAAAATCCAGAAATCCGTAGCAAACCAGTAAGCCCCGGATGCGATGGACATGATTAGGACGCCGAGCCCCATAATCTTGCGCCGTCCCACCCTGTCAGCCCAAAGACCCGTGGGTACCTCGAAAAGAATGACCGACGCAGAGAACACACTCTGCAAAAGTCCCATCTGGGCAAAAGACAGCCCACGTGCCTGGTAGTAAAAAACTAGGAATGCCCTGTAGAAGAAGGCCGAGGAGAAAGCACGGAACAGATAGTAAAGCCTTACCTGCGTATCACTGCCCATTGCGCTCTCCCCCGTAAAGAATGAGAAATGCAGCAGCTCCGGTAAGTCTCTCACTGCCGGAAGGGCTGTCCATGGCTTTTACGATGGAATCATAGACAGGAGGGGAGGAACTGATACTGCGGATGGCACGTGCGGCTCGGATTCTCACGGGAGCATGGGCCAAGGCCCTCTCCAGCACTGGAAGGGCTCTGGCATCACCCAGCCAGGCAAGCCCCAAGGCCGCCCTCAACCTGAGGACACCGGACTCGAGTCCCTGAGCCAGGACTTCCTTTACCCTTCCATCCCCGGTACGGGCAATTATCTCGGCTGCCCGGATACGGTCACCTACACGTTTGGCTCCGAATGCCCGCCTGAGAAGCATCTCCTTAGCCTGGGGCAGCCCCATGAGGGTGCCTGCTTCAGCAGCCGCCCATCTGGTAGGTCTAAACCCCATGAGCACGGTAATATGCCTGGAAACCGAACGATCTCCAGCTCGGGCCAGAGCCAGGGCGGCCTCCGGACTTCGGTAATTCCCGGGGGAGCGGAGCCTTTTCCTGAGATATGCGATTCCCGCACCATCTCCTAGAGCTGCCAGGGCCTGCGCGGCATCAAAAGAACAGGATGAAGAGCCGTCCATCAGGGAATGAAGTCGCTTCAATGCCTCCGTATCACCGGCCCGGGCCAGACTTTCCAGGGCAGGAACCAAAAAAGGAGAAAAAGCGTGCTCTTCGAGAATCACCTTGCGTGCCAGTGACAGATGATTTCTTACGAACCGTTCCTTGTCCTGTTCGGGATTCCTGCGTGAGACCGAGACCGTGGGTAGTTCGGGTATGAAAAACGGGTTTACCGTTATGTGGACGGACGTCTCTTCCGTCGTATGAAACGACAGGCTGGTCAGGGATAACACGACTCCTGCAGCGGAAATGATTGACAGCACGATACCCGCCAATGCCCATCTGCGTACAGGCGGTCTGGCCGCACTCAGGTAACCAGACCGGCATTCGTCACTGCACAGGGGGACTATCCTGCCATCCTGGGTAATGACATGTACCGGGGCCAGTACTGGATTAACTTTTTTGCCGCAGAAAGCACACCTATCGTTCACGGATACACCATGGTCTTCGGCCAGCCATACTGAGCAACGGTTCGCACTACATGTTCAATCAGTACGTCACGACGTCCGAGTAATGCATTCATCTCCTGATCGGTGAGAATGGGCCAGGGAGCATCACGACTGTCATGCACCATCTTCCTTATGGCCCGCTCGTCCAGCCTCATGATGGCTTGAATCATGGATCTGGAAAATTTCCGCACCCTTCCGAGATATCGCCGGGTCACACGGTGTCCTTTGAACGAACGACCGAATGACATGGTATTGTCCATGAAAAACAGACGTTTGAACCCTCTATTGCCCATGGTATTGAAGCCACTGAAGCGATCAGGGTTGTTTATGAGAAAATCGAAGAGCACCATCTTGGCCACCTGACAAGCGAGATCGTCGTCCCCAGGAGAAGGACGGGAATACGGATGCAGCCACCAATACCATTTGCGGCGCCATTCCGATCTGTCAAGGGGAAGATAGCGTATGACCGGAATCCAGTAGGATACCTCTCCTGCCACCGTGCCGTCCC
>JALWFW010000151.1 GCA_027013865.1 Polyangiaceae bacterium
CTCAAGCAACTCCTTGTCCAACACAAACTGCGGCCAACATGCAGCCAGCACCGTCCAGTGAAGCATGAACAGCTCCTGTTTCGGAAACTGGGGGAAGAGAACGGAGAAGATGTCACGCAGCAGCTCGACGTCTCGCTGTGCATACAGCATGAGCTGCCGCCTCTCGTCGTCCGACAGATCAGCCCACCGCTTGCCGGCGACGCTGCCGAGGGCCGCACCGTCGTCCTTCTTGCCCTTGAGGTTCAGATACTTGCCGACAGCATCGAGGCTATGGCTCTTGAGACGGCCGCCGATGATCGCCCGGGCCAGGCCCATAGTGTCAATATACAGCTTCGGCTTCACGCCGTAGCGTCGGGCAAGGATGTAGCCGTCAAAGAACAGGTTGTGGCCGACCAGAGCGATGTTGCCCCAGTCAACCGACTGGACAAACTTCTCGAACTGTTCCGCCGTCGCCACCCTGACGGGAGAGCTGTCCGTCGCAATGGCGACGCACATCACTTCGAAGCGGTCATCCAGCACATACTCATGCGTCGTCAGATTGCGCAGAGAGTATGCAGTTTTACTTCCTTTCTCGTAGTAGGTCTCGAAGTCAAGAAACAGCAGCTGCATCAGCAAGTCTCCTCAAGTTCTCCGTGCGCTCTATTAGCCTAGGCAAATGCTGCACAAGCTCCGCCGGGGAAGGATCAAGGGTATCAGGCTCACGAATGATATTCGTCCATTCCCTTTCAGCCCTTGCTGCCAACTCCAATGCTTCAGAGGCCTGCCGTGCCGGGACTAGACAAGGGCGGTCATACAGTTCAATTGTATGACTACGGCTAATTAACACCGAATGCACAATCACTCTATGCACAGACATAGCATTGTGCAGGCACACAACCAACGCCATAGGTTGCGTAAAACTTAGATACCACTCAACACCATAGAACTGATCTACTGTGGTGACAGAAATACTTCCGGGATCATCAGTGATAACAAACATTGATGGAGCTAAAACGTATCGCCTCTTCCTTCCGTATTCAATCTTCCATGCCGACACAAGTTTTTTATATGAAGGTCTTCTGACCACCCACAATTTATCAGGGTCGACCTCAGTGTAGAGCTGCCGAGAAAAATCCTGGCGTTGCACCAAATCATCCAGCCACCGCATCAGCAAGTCTCCTCAAATTCTCCGTGCGCTCCAACAGCTTCGACAGATGCCTGTCAAAATCCGACGGTAACGGATCGGAAAGAGAAGGATTACGCGCCGACCGCATCCATTCCTCTATGTGTTCGGCAGATAACTCCAACGCTCTTTCCGGATTTGATATTGCCGGGATCAGGACGGGCGAGCCATGAAGATCCCTGAAGACATCGCCGTCCCTTACCAACCTGGTGGTCAGGTTATGTTTAACGCTTTGGAGAGCAGGGTCCATAGTCCCATCACCAACGACAGCACCGATGGCGTAGCCAAGAACAAAACGCCATAGCAAATTATCCTCTGGGTCTGTTACCGGTTCTACTTTGAATGGTAGAACAGAAGCGACCCGGATGGCTGGGGCAACAAGATGAAGCCTTTCTTCATTTGTTTCGACAACCCATAAAGCCGTCAACATCTCAACATTAAGAAGCCTAAGGATCCACAACCGCTCGGGGTTTGTCTCAATGTGGATCTCCTGCCTGGGTCGAAGCGGATCCGCCTCAATCTTAGCTCGCCACGATCGCCCCACCATCACGCCACCTCCGCTGCTTTCTCACTCAAAGCAAAGATCTGCCGCTCAAGAAGCGGTAGCGCTTCATCCCGAAAACACTCTCTCGTGCAAGCCGGCAGTCCCTTCTCCAACTTCTTCTCTTTGAGAGATCTCAGAGCCAACTCTAACGTCGATTGCGCATTCAGCTCCTTCATAGGCATAATGTAATCAGACGCCGATGTCGTACCTCGATTTATCCGAAACATCCCCTTCACCGTAGCTGTAACCACTACCGGCTCAGCCCGCGCAAATGACATGTGTAAAGGTCCGACCCGCTGCACTACCCCATCTTCGTCTACCGTCACATCAGCTCCAGACGTCACATAGAAGCACAACCCCTTCAAATCAGAACGGCAAGCGAAAACCTCACAAGCATGTGACTTCGCTGTCACAAGCCGCACAACCGGAGCGATGACCAGCACACCCTCTATCTTCCACGCCCCGACCACAGGCCACCCCTCATGGTTGATAACCCGAAACATTTCCTCAACCCTCATCGGCACCAGCCACCTCGTAGTCCATTCCCTCATTGTCCAGCACCTCCAGCGCCATCCTCGCTAGCGTCGCTTCCGTCGCCCACGTCGGAGCCGGTAAGTCCATCTCCCTCAGCACAAACCTCTCCAGATGGATCAACATCCTCCCCGAGACGCTCGCCCCCATCAGCAGGCGGTAGGCTGTGTCCATCAGCGCGTCCCTCTCCAGCTCGCTCAATCTCCTCGACGAGCTTCTTCGCCAGCGCCGCCTGAAACCGCCGGACCACATCCATCTGACTGGTCGGGACAAGAATGCGAACAATCTCGAAGCCCTCATGCTGACCCCACTCCAGATACAACTTGGCCTCGAAGTCTTCGACCTCGTCGTCAAGCACCTGCTCACTCAACAGGCGCCCCTTCATGAGGCCAAGCAGTAGCTCCCGCAGTGACTGCAGCTGCGCCCTGTGCTTGGCAGCGCCAAGCCGTCTAGCCCAGCGCCACACCGTCGTTCGTGTCGTCTCGAACGCGTCGGCGATCTCCGTCGTGGTATAACGCTTGTCGTACCACATTCGGAGAAAGGCATCCCGCACCGCCGGGATGTGAATGATATCCTTAGGCTTCGGCATGGCTCCATCCCCTTAAAGAACATAGCCCAGATCTCTCGCCCGCTCCTTCATCTGTTCGTAGGCCCAGGCCGAGTCCGGACGGTAGTGCTTCAGATACTCATGATAGTGCAGCTCCACATATTCATAGATCTGCCCAAGAACGAACCCCATGTAGCGCAGCGACGCATGATCCTTCTGAAAGATAGCCGGCAGACAATTCCACATCTCCCGAGACAGATTTTCCTTCAGCCACACCTGAGTATCTTCAAGCAACGCCCGCAGCAGGTTCTGCCTGTCGTTGCCGCGCATCTTCTCAAAGAACTCCGTCCACAGCACATTCTTCACTCGATCATAAAAGGCCAATACGGCGATATGCGCCGCCTCGCCTCTCAACACATCCTGACGGGAAAGTGCGAGAGCCCTCTTCATCTTCTCCGGATCAATGGTCTCAAGATACTTGATCCAATCATACCGCTCCTTGGGCGGCAGCTCATGCAGCAGTTTGTATCCGACGCCCTTCCTGAACAACTCCACCAGATGCCCCTCGAACGGCAGCAGCGCCCGCATCACCCGCTGCGTGAATTCATTCTGCCGCTGCCGTTCCAACTCTACTTCCGCCATCAGGGCGTTAAGCTTCCGCCGCGCCTGACGAATACGAAGCAGGATGGCATCAAACACCCGGTGAGCACGTTTTGCATACGGCAGCATTCGCTCCCGATCAAGCTCATTCACCACACGACGGGCGCCACCGACTGCTCGACTCACATTATCCAGGTGACCCAAGGCCCAGTTCAGCGTGCGCCGCAGATTGATCAGAGCAAACAGCGCGGGCTCACCCACCATGAACTCACCGCCACCTGCCGCCACTCGATTATACCACCGCAGCAAGCTGTCAGCCATATCCCGCACCTTGTGCCCGGGCGCCTCATACAACAGTTCCACACGCCTGAAGGCCTCGTTCAACACCCGCCTCTGATTGTCCAGAAGATCGACCAGAGCAGCCGTATTATTGACCGCCTCCCTATAGGCACGATTACGTTCAACCTCCCACCAGATGTCCAGCACACGCTTCACCTGACTCCGGATCTGACTGGTCGTCACAGGATCCTGCCACTGGCGGATAACGGACACCACGTCCTTCAGCCATTCCGGGAGGTGATCCCAATGCTTTTCGATCGTGCCCTTGTTGTCCGCATACATCCTGGCGAAGGCCTTCATCTGCCGCACGCAGTCCTTGCGGCGACGTTCCTTCGACATCTCCGCCAGCTCATTGAACCCATCCGGGATGTAGATGATGTCGTAACCATGCCGCCACGCTGCTGATTTCAGATCCGACTGGTGCGACGTCGTGGTGATCGAATATGTCTCATCATTCATGAGCAGCAACTTGTGCTGCTTGTCCACGACGCCGATGCACGTCGAATACGAATAGATCCTGTTTCCCCGGAACCAAAACGAACCCGTCCGGTTCGCCCCCTCATAACAGTCGTCGGACAGGAACGCATCAGGAAGGTCGGCATTGTTGTATCTGGCCATGATCGGTCTCCCTCTTACTGAAGCGGGACATGCACCTTGTCGCCACACTTGGCGGAGAGGTGCCCATCCTCATTGATCACCACCCACAGCACAGGCACCTTCGGCGGCTTGGGATCGTTGCCCCACCCGTCAGTGAAATAGATCGCCAGCACCGAATCAGAGTGGGCCTCATCCACCCGCCGCAGTGCATGACTGAACGACGTGCCGCCACGCCCGGCGAAGCTGAACTCCCGCAGACGACGCAACTCCGCAGGCGATAACGTCCGCTCCCGCTGCACAGACACATCCGCCTCGATCAACACGACCTCATCTGGCTGCGTCGCCTTCACCAAGGCCTTCACTTCGGCGAAAGCCTTGCGAAATTCCTCCTGCCCCATCGATCCGGACGTGTCGATAATCAGCACGATCTTGGGCACACCGTAGCGCAGCTCACCGGGCAGCATCACCGGCGACCCCGTCACCATGGCCCAACGATTGGGACGAGTGTAGGTCAGCTCGGACTTGTTGCCAGCGTGCATGCGGAAGAACCTGGCCAGCCTACGCCGCCAGTCCACCTTGGGCTGCAGCTGACCATACAACTCAATCAGTTCTTCCCACCGCCCGGCGGCATGACCACGCTCCTTCATCTGCTGAAGGTGCGCCTTGACCGCCGCCTCGACCTGCCGACGCAGGCCCTCTTTCGCCGCCGGCGTCGCCTCGTCGCTGTAGTCGAGATCACCGGTCCACGGCTGATTGCCCTGCGCCTGTGACTGCGATGTCACAGACTGATCACCACCGGAGCTACTACCGCCGGACGCGCCACTTTCGTCGCCGGCGTCGCTCTCGTCGCCCTCTTCGCCTGCGCCACCACCGCCACACATGTTCTGCCGACGCTGCGAGCGACACTGGTTACGCATCTCCAGCAGCTTCTCATAGATCTCCTCTTCCGAGAGTCCTTTGAGACTCTCGTCATAGAGGTAGTCGAGCCCGGCGGACGGCTGCACTTCCTCGCCCATCATACCAGCCCGCACATCGTCCAACGTGATCGGCCGCCCGCTGGGCTTCGGGATCCCATGCGAAATGAGATGCCTGTTGATCACGAAGTCACAGGCGATATTCCACAACACAGGATCCCGCTCCCGCCGCCTGAACATGTGCAACCGCAACACGTGCTCCGCCTCGTGCATGAACACGAAGGCCGCATCGTTCAGGTTGCGGATCTCTTTCGACACCCCTTCAGGATTGATATAGAAGGCGGTGCCGGAGACGCCGGCGATCGGCACCGCCGGCGTCTCCTGGCGTCTCAACATAAACAGCACCGACGCATGCAGCGGCGCCGCATGCGGCAGCATCTTCATCGCCTTGGTCCAGTGCTCCATGGCCACTCTCCTCACACATTGCCATACTTGCGCATGAAGTCGCGCAGCTCATTGAAGGCCTGCGCGTCCTGACCGACGACATTCTCCAGCGCCCCCGCCTTGGCCAGCGACGACAGCACATGAGCGACCGCCACATCAAGGGCCATACTGATGAACTGCGGCACATACTCCCGCCCCATTCGGGAGATGAAGGCCACAATCGGCGAGGCCATCTGCTGCGCCTGCTCCGGCGTCGCCTGGGTCAGCTGGTTCATGAGATAGCGCAGCTGCATGAACGGGATCGCCGGGTTGGTCGTGTCCGGCAGCGGCGCCTTCTGCGGATCGGTGAGGATCGTCTGGATCGGAATGACGAACCGGGCCGTCTGCAGCGTCGCTTCCATCTGCGACGCAGCGACGTCGCCGACGCGGGCGGCGACGGCGGCGAGGCGACGCCCCACGTCGTCGATGCCGTGCGCGTCGTAATAGTGCAGGATGTCCGACACGAACTTCCACGTGCGAGGCGTCGGCACCCGCCCCATCTCATCGAGGCCATCCTTCACCTCATTGTAGCCCACCAGCCACTGCGGCGCCTTGTCGATGAAGGACTGCACGGCGTGATGCACGCCGCCCTTCATCGCCCACGCCAACCACTCATCGGCGGTGGGACCAAGATAGTGCACGTGCGTCATCCGGTTCGCCGCCGGCAGGGGCAAGTCGCTGACCAGCGAGCCGTCGTCGGCCATGTTGCCCGCCGCCACGATGGGCACGTCCTGCCCCACCTCATACTCACCCAACCGACGATCGAGCAGAAACTGCAGCATCGCCGCCAGCATCGCCGGCGACGACAGGTTGAGCTCATCGAGGAACACCGCCGGCCTGCCACCCCGCTGCCGCACCTGATCGATGGCCCGCAGCAGCTCCGGCTTGGCCCGGTGCAGCTCTCCGTTCACCAGATAGGGCACACCAGCGAAGGTGTCGGGAGTGGCCTGCGAGCCACGATACCAGTCAATGACCGTGTAGCCCTGCCCCTCAAGCACCTGCCGCACGATCTCCGTCTTGCCCAGACCGAAGCTGCCCCAGACAAAAAGAACATGGCCCACGACCACGCTCTCCTCAATCGCCTGCTTCAAACCCTCGGCATGGACGGAGTTCATATTGCCGATCGCGCTCATGATATTCTCCCTTTGTTCCTAAAATGTTAGTCCTTCGCACACCCGATGTTCACCCGATGATCCGCTGCTTGATCCGCTTGAGCAGCCGGATGGTGAAATTGCCCACTGCCACCTGCACGGCAGAGAAGAGCATGAACATCACCAGCCAGATCGTCAGGATCCCAATGGAGAAGAACACCCGAGTCATCGGATCCAGTTCGTAGCCCATCGGCTGCCGGCTCTCTGCCAGCACCTGCGCCACCAGCTCATCCATCGCCCGGGTGTCATACTGTGTCTGCGCCTGACCCATCGTCTGCTCCACCGCTTTCCAGTCAACCACCTGTGACTGCGAAGTCACAAACTGCCCATTCTTGTAGACAACGGTCTCGCCCATGGTTCACCTCCTCAGACACCAAAGAAAACTTCCGCTTCTCGTCTCGCTATTTCCGCCGGCACCGGGAAAGTGACAGACGCTCTCCCCTCGTAGAATAACCGCACCTCCATTTCCCGCATCACCAGCCCGAACTCCGGGATGGTGGCGAGAAACCATGTCTTCTTCTGCCCTTCGATGACTCCGGCGAAGGGCTTGTCCGTCTTCTCGGCGGCATGCATGACCGCCAGGGCATAGGTCTCGTCTTCATCCCATGCCTGGCGGATCGTTCCCCTGTCGAGAGCCTTTGTCCTCTGTTCAGACAGGGATTGCAGCGCCTTCTCCGCATCCGTCGCCAGCGTCGCCAGCGCCGCTTTCTGCGCCCGCAGGCGCAAGCTCCGACGCGCCTCATCTGGATGGGCCAACAGCGCATCCAGCGCATTGCGCAGCCGCCACAGCAAGTCACTGGACGTTGACAAGCTGTTGTTCCAATACGGACAGAACGCACTCCAAAGAGGTGCGAACGCCGGCGCCTCACCGAAGCATGCCACCAAATGCGCCGCCCGCCGAAACGCCCCGGCAAACGCCTTGAAATGTGGCACCGTCCAGTAGTCTTCTTCCACTTTTTCCATCTGCTGCCGCACACTCAGATACGGTTTGGACCACAGGACATACATGACGTCCCGGTCCCACTTGTCCAGCCAATCCCACATCAGCCCAACCTCTCCTTCGCCAACTGCACTGCCCTGTCGAACGGGACGGGCAGATGATAGACCTCATCCTTATATCGACAGGGCGCCAGCACATGCCGCCCCGGGAGTCCGATGACGAACACTTTCAGATCATCCCACAGCGTGTGATCCACATACTCACCGCTTTGCGCCCGCAGTGCGGCGTCGATCAAAGCGAGAGCGACATCATCACCTTCTAGTAAAAGTGCGTAATCAGACCCAACAATTGACACCTTACGCACATTCAACATGTAGAAATCTGCATCGATAGAATGAAGCCACCGATTGGTTAGATCAACAAGCCACCGCCGATTGGCTGTGGACTCTCCAAACTTAAGAGCCGACGTCATACTGTTCAGCATATTAAGCACGTTTCTATGCAAATCATAGTAGAATACATGATCTACCGCAACCGCCGATCCAAAAAACGTCAGCTTATACCACCGCTCGAACATATTGGCGAGGGTGGCGGTCATCTGCGTCGCCATCTCCTCATCTTCAGCGGTGATGCGCGCAATCCAGCGTTCAGTCAGACTGATAAGCCGGTCATAGATCTCACCCCATCGTAAATGAAATTGCCAGTGATGCGTGTATGGAGCGCGCGCAAATACCGATCCATCCCGCGCTTTTTCCACCATACGCCCTACTATCCCCAGAAAACTCTGCAGAGCGGGATCAGGGGCAGTTATCGCATCCGCCATCTTCGGTCTCCTCCACAACCAGCTCAGCCATCTCCTTGACCTCGGCGCCAATACTCCGGATCAGACCAGCCAGCGCCTGCCTCTTCTCATTCAGCAAATCGTCACCAATCAACTCCTGCAAGCCAACAAACACATAGGCTGCCACCTCGCCAGGCAGGTTAACGAGCAGATGAACCCGGGCAGCCCGCCGATCCACTCCATGCTTGCGGGCATAGACCGGCACCTGCTGCTTCAGGTAGCGCTCAAGACTTTCGGCGAGCGCCACCAAACGTTCTTTGTCATGCCTCATTTTACCCACTCCTGTTTGTGACATCGCTGTCACTCAACGTCCTCATCAGCCACCAACCGCACCAGACCATCATAGAAGTCCATAATGATCGGCGGCCTGACAACAACATCGTCATCGCCGGACAATCTCCTCGTTACCTGCCGCTCCCAGTGGTTTATGGCTTCCCACGCCTCATTCAGCGCCCGTCCCGCCCGCGCCTTCTCCACACCTAACCCAACCACCAGATCACTGACGGCGACAGCCAACATCCTCGCAGAGCCAACAATATCATGCAGATCCTCACTCACCTTCAGGGGTTCCACTCCGACAGTGAGGCTATAAATGAGCGGCCGTCGTCCGGGAGCGGTGCGCCGGCGCAGCCTACGAAGCAAGTTACGCGTCTCCGATGACGCCAAACAGACCACCGCCCAGTAGGCCATCGGGATGGCCACCAAACCGAGGCCTATCTTGCCTGTCACCAGCCACGCCCCCACCGCAAACACAGTAGTAGCGGCAGAGAGGACGCCCATCAGGGCGACGACCCACTCGAACACTTTATCGTTCATGGCACTCGGCCCCTTCAACCAGATCCTCAACGTGACCGGACGTCACACCAATCCGTCCGGCCACGATCCGGGCACCCCGCGCCATCGTCGCCTTGCCACCATGCTTCGCCCTGGCCTCTCTGGCGGCAGAGGCGATCTCATCCCGGAGCGCTGCACCGATTTGACGGTAGCACTCCCGGATGTCCTCATCCGAGGCCCATGTCGGCAGCTCTCGCCAGTCGGGACCGTAGGCTCGCTTGAACAGGCGCGGACCCTCGGTGGCAGCGACGGTGTTATACCATCCCGCCCACCAATCCCTGTTGGCCTCAGACACTTTCACCGGTGCCGTCTTGTGTGCGCGCTGCCGCACCTGCTCGACGACAACATCGAGGGCGGCACGGATGCGTCGCCGCTGTGCCTGCGTCGCCTGCCTCGTGTTGATGTTCAGGCGACGCAGGATCGTCCCTCTCACGATGTTTTTCTGAAACTCGTTCATTGCTCTCGCCTCAACATGAACTGATCCCAGTCATCCTTCATCTTCATTTCGTGACCTCGCTGTCACAAACTTCGCTACCCTCAGTTGCAGCTATCCACGCCGCCCGCAGCGCCGTCGCCGCCACCAGCTTGCGCGCCCGGCGCAGCAGCGTCTCGTAGCCCACGTGGCCGGGATCGTGCGGGCCGAAGTCGGCGATGACCCGCTGCACCACCTTCTCGAGCATCTCATAATGCTCACAGGCCCACTCGGCCACGCGCTTCGTTGAGGCGAGCAGAGCGTAGTCGTTAGAATTGGACAGCACGAACGTGCCCATCCTGTCGTAGTCCCAGCTGGCGTGCCGTAACACATCCAAAGCGAGGTTCCACGCCAACAGCGACACGCGCCTGGCGTGTTCGGCCCGCCGGTCCTGTTCGGCCAGCTTGCGCATGTCCTCGTCGGCGGGCACCACGACGGGGCCAGGCGGCACAGGGGGAGAGAAGGCGTCGATCAGCGCCGCCTGCGCCGCCTGCGTCGCCCGCTTCGTCACGTCATTCGCCGAGACCGGGGCGTCAATGCCCGGAGTGTAGGTCCAACGGATGTCAGGTTTGGTCATCGTCGCTCTCCTCTTTCATCATGGTAAGACACCCGACGGCGGTCCACCTCACCGCCGGATCCTTCGGCGGCACGTCGGAGTCGACAAGCCGCCACCCTTCAGGTGGCTCGGGATCGTCATCACCCCCGACCAGCTTCTGGGCCAGATCTTCCAGTGAGTCTTTTTCCGGCGCATCGCCGGGACGGGTGGACTCGGGCAATCTCCCGAATCTCATCCTCGGGATACTCCTCACGCAGTCGCGTGAGGAGCTCCGGCCAGTCCATCCCGTAGCCCGTATCAAACAGACCCGTGGCATGAGTCCGATAGAAGGCCCACCCCGTCATCGGGACAAAGACCTCTTCCATCGAACCCTTGTCCATGGCCATGTTCACCAGCGCCACGCGCTTCGGCGTAGCCAGCGCCGCCATCAGCGCGTGCGCCGACTCCTCGGCAAACACGATATGATTGATCAGGTCCTGTTTATCCATCCTGTTCATGTTAGGCATGATTATTCTCCCTCAATTGGATGTCCTTTTGTGACCCCGGTGTCACGAAGACACCGGGGTCCGGGGCTGCCACGAGAGGCGACACCGGCGACGCAGGCGACGCCATCGTCGCTGTCGTCGCCGGTGTCGAGGGAATTCAGTCGGCCGGCGTCACAGCCACCACATCTCGCCGGCCTCGTAGCGCCGGACCAGCTCCCGGAAGTCCGGCATCTCCCGATAGTCGGACCGGTCCTTCACGAACCGGTCCTTGCGTTCATCGATGATCGCCATGGCCAGGCGGCGCTGCCGAGTGAGGCGGCGCTTCGGGTGGGGCGAGAGGACGAGGGCGTCCGGATTGGACGTCTCAATCTCATCCACCGCCCACCTTATCCGGTGAGCGAGGGCCAGGCGCCCCTCGGCCGCCATGATGTAGGCGGCGCTGGCGGCGTCGGCGTCGCCCCGGTAGGCCGGCAGACGGTCAGACCAGACCACCACCGGATCAGCGCCCTTGATCAGGGCCGCCGCCAGTGTCTTCGAGGGTTCGGAGTGCTCCGGCCGATCGGGATCGGAGACGGCCAGCACGGCTTCCTCGAAGGCCGTAGCTGTGCCCACGAACACGAGAAAGCCCCGATCCCCTTCGGGGTGTTCCCAGACGGTGAGCTCCGTGACGCCGGAACCCGTGGCCGTCCACGCCACCGGGACGCACTCCCGGAGCTCGCCCGGGGCGACACGGGTGAGGCCCCGAGGCAGCGCCATGGCGACGTCGATCGCCGCCACGCGCTGAGAGAACCCGTTCTCGAACCGGCCGGCATTGACTGGCCAGTCCGTCTCCTCGCCCACCTCGACGCGCATGTCGATGAAATCGAGCGCGACGTCGAGAGCCTCGCGATTGGCGGTGAAGATCGCATAAAACGGCATGGTCTTGTCTCCCTCTCGTAGTGCCCCTCACTCCGACTGGCCGGCATGAGTGGTCACTTGCCGGCACATGTGACCGCGAAGTCACAAACCGGAGCGGGAGCGGTCAGCCCCTATTTTTCACAAGCCCGGACATACTCCGGGCAGACGGTCGGCCTTAAGCAAACGGCCGACCGTCCACGATCCGCTTCATCCACGGATCAAACTGATCCGTGGCCTCGGTCACGACACCGGCGACGCCGGCGTCGGTAATCCGCAGGTCCGGCTCGAAGCCGAAGCGCCGCAGGTCTCTCGTTAAGACGAGAGCCAGCGGCCCCCGATCCTTCGGGAGCACGTCCGCCTCGATGCGGACGGCCCCACCCGCCGGCACGTCCGGATGTTCGTAAATCCGGATGCGAGCAGACAGATTGGGATGGAGCGTCTCGATGACGCTCCGCACGCGCCGGAGAAACTCGCCGGCACTGTCGTTCTTCGGCGCCTTGTGGCGCCGGCGACGCTGTCGCTTCGGGATCCGCACCTCAATGGTGCGGGATCCCTTGCGATTGCTCTTGAACACGGTGCCTGACGGGATAGCGTCCGGCACGAAATGCATCACATATGACTTGCTCATTTGCACACCCACTCTTTTCTTCACCCGTGCCTGGGATCATCTTGTGACTGTGCTGTCACAAAGTCCGGGCATCAGGCGCATTTCCATCTTTTTTCTTTTATTATAGCATAAAATACTTCGTTTGTCAAGTGAAAAATTTTCCGGCTACAAGTATTGCGCTAGTCGGCGCCTGATCTATTCACGGATGGCCGGCAAAGCCGCAATATTGGCGGGAGTGCATGTGAACGGGAGTGGGTGAGGGCTGGCAC
>JALWFW010000152.1 GCA_027013865.1 Polyangiaceae bacterium
CATCACCAGCTGCACCAACACCGCCAACCCCGGCGTCATGATCGCCGCCGGGCTGCTCGCCAAAAAGGCGGTGGAAAAGGGGCTGCGTACCAAGCCCTGGGTGAAGACCTCGCTGGCCCCCGGCTCGCGGGTGGTGACCGACTACCTCGAGCGTGCCGGCCTCCGCTCCGCCCTCGACGCGCTGGGCTTCGAACTCGTGGGCTACGGCTGCACCACCTGTATCGGCAACTCGGGCCCGCTGCCGGAGCCCATCGCCGAGGCGATCACGGAGGGGCAGCTGGTCGCGGCGGCCGTCCTGTCCGGCAATCGCAAGTTCGAGGGCCGGATCCACCCCCTCGTCCGGGCCAACTACCTGGCTTCGCCGCCGCTGGTCGTCGCCTACGCCCTGGCCGGAACCGTGAACATCGACCTTGCAACCGAGCCGGTCGGGCAGGATCGCGACGGCAACGACGGCCCCAGGATAACGGTGACCGGACACGGTGAGCGTGGCACGCTTCAGGTCTCCTTCGGGGATGACGCCTTTGATGTCATAGACCGTTACGGGCACATCCCCCTGCCTCCATATATACGCCGTGATGACGGAGACGAGGATCGCGAACGGTATCAGACCGTATTTGCCCGCACTCCCGGAGCCGTAGCAGCGCCCACGGCTGGACTCCATTTCACCACAGAACTCCTCGATTCACTCAGGAGTAAGGGGGTGCGTGTGGAGACACTGACCCTTCATGTTGGGCTGGGTACCTTCGCGCCAGTGAAGGTGCACGATACGAAAGATCATGTCATGCATTCTGAGGCCTATGAAATTCCAGAGCATCTAGCAAGACTGGTGTCCTCGTGGGATGGGCCCATAATTGCCGTTGGGACTACTTCATTAAGAGCACTGGAGGCATCAGCCACAGGTCCAAGACGCATAAAGCACGGGGCCTTCCGTACGAATTTATTCATCGAGCCGGGTTACGAATTTCGGGTGGTGGACGGTCTCATTACGAATTTTCATCTTCCGAAGTCTACGCTACTCATGCTGGTAGCGGCTTTCATGGGATATGATCGCATAATGGAGGCCTATCGGGAGGCAGTGAGGCTCGAGTACCGTTTCTTCAGTTATGGAGATGCTATGTATCTGTCAAAAGCGCAGTAATTTCAATAGGTTAGAGTCTGTTTTTGAAAGGATGGGCAGGGCGGTAAGGCAGGGGAGATCATTCCTCATAGGCCGAGACCGTGTATGTCCAGCATCCAGCGTGTTCAGTGGAGGCCGTTACTTTGAAGTAGTAGTCTACACTATCTCCGTTACCTGGAGGGGTCAGGGAAACGCTCTTGGTGGTTCCAGGATTGACCTGCAGACAGGGCCATGAACCTTCGTCTATTCCATCCCCATAGCACAGATTCATTGTCACAGAGTTGTCAGGAACGGTCAGACTGAGGGCAGGATAAGCCCAGCATGATATGTCCCACTCGTTGTCGTAGTGAAACTTGTAGTAATCATCATGGGCCCTGCCTGATTGGACCACTGGAATCAAACCGTTTACTGTGAAGAAAGTATCTTCGCAGTCGGTGAAATTTCCCATGGATGAGACACTTGACAGATCGATGGCTCCCTGTGTGTCGTCCACGCATTCACATCCATCCGTCACATCGCCATTGGTATCATATCGCCCTGAACTGCGATCCATTATGCAGTTACCCTCCTGACATTTTACCATGTCATATTCGTTGGGGGGCTGTGGGCAGGCATTGAAACATGTTCCGCAGTGGTCCGTCGTATTCAGTTTGGAAGGATCGGCATCGTCTACGGTGCCGTTGCAGTCGTTGTCCACATGATCGCAGATTTCTTCTGAGGGGATTTGGGCATCACACGGTGTCCAGCCTGAGCTGGTGCATGACTGGGTCCCCTCGCATGTACCGAATTCATTTTTTTTGTAGCATACCCGCGTGGTGCCGACCTTATCGGAGGTACAGCCGCAGTCACCCGACTGGGGGATGCAAACCATGGCGGCTTTTCCTGAGGAGCTGGATGACTGCTGGCATACGTACCCTGAAGGACATAGACCCTGGATTGTGCAGTCCACGAGACATGCCTGACTGTCGCTCTGGAGCCCGATACACCACATGGCACCAGGACACTCGTCGTCGGTTCGGCAGCTGTTACATTCAAAGGCCGGATCGGGCATCAGGCATACATACGAGCCCCCTTCGTGGTTTTTGGGTAGACAGTACATGCCATCCGGGCAGTCCTGGGTGTCGCAGAATCTAGTGCACCTCTTCACTCCATCAGGGAAGGGAACACACAGACCTACATCACATTCGTCTGAGGTGGTGCATTCCGTCTGGAAGTCACGAACGGTCACACCATTGTTATCGTCAGACGGACTGCTGGCACTGCTGGCACTGCCATTACTGCCGTCAGCACATGATACGGCAGTAAGAGACATCACGACAGCAGTTAAAAACAATGTTTTTGGAAGCATGGCCCTGGCCATATGGATCTCCTTGAAAATAGCCGTTTACGGCCCCACCTTAAGATATAACTTTTATTCACGGAAATTCAAAAAGTGGGAAGGAAATAATTTCACGCAGGATCCTTTATCCATAGGGTGTACTCTGCGCAGTCGCCTTCATACGGGGCGGTTGCATCAACCGGTCCTGTAGCATCCATTGGTACGGATACCCTGATGTAGTATACTCCGTCGTTGTCGTATACATCGTCTAGAGTTTTCGTTTCACCCGGATTTACGGTGATGCACTTCCAGGTGGACTCGTCGGTGTTGTTGGCAGAGGAGACACACAGCTCGTGGGGTAGGGAGGATGACTTGACTTCCAGTTCCACCCCCAGTTCCTCTAGACAGTTCCATACATTGTCATAGTTGAACTGGTAATAGTCGGCAGGCGCTGGGCCCGTAACGACATCGACAGGAATCTTTAGTCCAGTAATCTGTCTTTTGAAGTCACAGCTCGTCAGTACTCCAAGGGATACGGTGTCTTCAATCGAATGGGGTGCTATCGTATCATCCACACATTCGCATCCGTCCTTGAGATCTCCGTTGGCATCGTAGAAATCTGTGAATCCGTCCCCCTGGGCATTGAGGCACTGCAGGCCGCACTGACCATTATTACAGGTTCTCGTAGTTCCGGGGATGCCTTCTCCAGGGCAGGTGTTGCCGCATGAGCCGCAGTTGTCGGGGGTGTTGAGTACGCCTTCGTCTATATCGCCGTCACAGTTGTTGTCCTTCCCGTCACATATTTCGGGTATGGGATCCGGCGCAGTACACGGTCCCCAGCCTGCCTTGCCAAGGCATTCCGCCACGCCGTGACACGTGCCGTACTCGTTGGAGTTCTCGCAGGACAGTTTGACCCCCTCTTTGAAGGCATTGCAGTCGCAGTCAACGGCGGTTCCTACCGGAAGACATACTTCGTGGCCCTCCAGTGTGGAGCACTTGAAGCCATCTGGACAGGTGTCGATGGAACAGTCCATGACACAGCGTCTGCCCTGGTCTTCGACCTCGAGGCACCGCGCGCCGTAGGGACGGCAGTCCTGATCAGAGGAGCATCTCTTGCACACTCCAGACTGAGAGATTGGATAGCACAGTGGAGCAGGAGTTTCTTCGGCAGAAGTGATATTGGCACAGAAGTAGCCGTCAGGACATTCACCAGTAGTGCAGGAAGATGTGCATATTCCTGCACCACCTTCGGCTGGTATACATCTACCGCTTCCACAATTGGAATCACTCATGCAAGGCTTTCCAATGGAAGAAGAGGATGAATTGCCGTCGCCGTCAGGAGAGCAGCCTGAAGTCCAAAAAGGAATCAGTAGCCAGAAGAATGCAGGCAGTATGTAGGAAAAGTGCGTCTTCATGAATTCAGTCTTCCTCCCACTGTCTTATTTTACCCTTCAAATAATCGTTTGCCATGATGACGGTGGAGCCTTTGGTGCAGCCGGTACGCCTGGCCACGGGTTCACACTTTGCCTTGAATATGAACAGGATGGGAATCTCCTTCATGCCGGACAGGGTCTCGTAGTTGCCC
>JALWFW010000153.1 GCA_027013865.1 Polyangiaceae bacterium
CGACGCCCCTTCGAGTGCCTGCAACTGTTCTTGAAGCAAGAGTATGTCTGCTCAGTAAGGCTTACCACGCATAATTGCAGGGCAGCTCGACGGCCCTGGGAGCTACCCCCTTATGATTGACCAATACAGGACAATAAGGTAATATGCATTCGTTTTACTGATACCGGTGCCGCTGTGCAGGTGAATGGGTCTCATCGGGTAGGACATGGTATTACACGGTAGCCTGTTGGGCCCGTCGTCTTGCGAACGGTATACCTGAACATCGGGAGAGAGAAAGGAGAACAGACATGGACACCGAAAAAATCATCACATTCATCACTTTTTGGGGACTCAAGGTCACGGGAGCCATACTGCTTACCATCGCAGGATATATTGGTGCGAAGGTGGCAGCCCATATTACGAATAAGGCCATGAACAAGGCAAATGTAGACAAGACCATCGGCATATTCGTGTCGAAGGTGGTTTATTACACGGTGCTCACACTGGTGGCCATCGCAGTTTTGGGCGTGTTCGGAATCGAGACCACTTCCTTCGTGGCAGTACTTGGAACCATCGGCCTGGCAATCGGTCTGGCCATGCAGGGAACCCTGTCCAATATAGCCTCAGGTGTGATGCTCATGCTCTTCAGGCCTTTCAAAGTAGGGGATCTTATTGAAGCAGGTGGCATAGTTGGCACGGTGGAGGAGATAGAGCTGTTCACGACGCGTGTTCACACCCCGGACAATGTCAAGGTGGTAATACCCAATGCCTCCATATACGGCCAGATAATCAAGGTGTATACGGCCAATCCCCATAGGCGTGTGGATCTTACCGTAGGCATCTCCTACGACGACGATATCGGACGCGCCGTGGAAATCATCAACCGTGTCCTGGCCGAAAATGAGCTCGTTCTAGACGACCCGGCTCCCACGGTGGCAGTGAGTGAGCTGGCTGACTCATCCGTAAATCTGGCCGTACGTCCGTGGTGCAAACCCGAGCACTACTGGGATGTGTATTTCGGAGTACTGCGTTCCGTCAAGGAAGCTCTGGACTCCGAGGGCATCTCTATTCCCTATCCCCAGCACGATATTCACATCGTGGATCAGGCTTCTACTGCACAGTAGTGGTACGGAGCTTCTGACTGTCCTGCCTTACTGACGTTACTGCCGTTTTTAGGTTTGAATGAGAAGTTAAAGGGTGGTTCTTCCAAACGGCCGGTTCACTGTGTCATGTCCGTTGCATCACCGTGTGAAAGGTCTGCATAACGCGTGTCAGTGTAAATGAATCCCATCATGTTGAGGAATGCGTCCCGCATGGTGACGTAATCCGTGGCATCCTGCTCGTCTTCAGGTATGGGCTCTACGGGGGTGGCATAGGGTCCGGTTTCACCGACAACCACCCAAGTGCTCGTTTTGGTTGCGGGACTCATACTATGTACGGCGTCGTTTATGACCAGCGTCTCTTGTTCCAGCGATATGCAGTCGGAGATTTTTGCTTTTTCCAGGTTTATGGTGCACAGCACGGGCGTTGTCTGGGCAAATGTGATGTCAGGCTCGTTGGGGAGGAACTTGAGATAGGTCCATAATACGGCGTTTCCATCACCGTTGTTTTTCATGCGGCCACCCATGAGTCGGTCTTGAGTGGAGTAGAGACGTCTTACGTTTTTGAGTGTGATTTTAGTGTTGCTCACAAGATAATCTATCAGGAAAACATCAATTGCATCAGAGGGTTGCAGCACATAGTCCATGATCATGAGATGAAGTTCCCCGTTTTTCCTGGTGTGAAGCACTGCATCGTAGGAAGTAAACTCCGTAGGGTTGGCCTCCACCCACTGGGTTTGGGCTACAGGTCCGTTTGAGGGTTCAGAGCCTTGCGCCCACTGGAAATGGGCCACCCTGAGCATGGCTTCAGGATTACTGTCAGAGTGATGTACCATGGTATACACGTATAACTCGTCTCCTGCTCTGGTTACGGCTGCGGAAGTCAGGGAGGAATTCGTATTATAATCCAGAAGTATTTTGCCGAGGACATACCCATTTACGGTCACGCCTTCTTGCATGGACGTGGAGTCGAGTCCCTCCAGGAACAAGGCCAGCACGTAAGAGTAGTGCAAAGAGGGGTTGGAACTGACATTCAGTCTGACGATTGCTACTGCCCTGTTCCGTGACAGATAATATGTGTACATCAGTGAATCGTTGGACAAGTATGGGCTGACGTTCGGGTCATTTTGAAGTTCATCCTTGATGTTGATCAGGATATTCGGATCAGACGTTCCTGCGACCCCCACGAGGCTATTTATCAGGTCAGTGGTTTCCATAACGAAACTCTTTGAATCCCCTGAGGCAGGACTCCTCCAGAAAATTACTGCCTTGGTTCCGTAGTAATTATTGGAATCTACATCGAGCACGGTTCCGGCTCCATATACCGTTCCGTCAGGAAATGCCTTCATGGAAGCCACATCAAGGAAGAAGTTGCCTGTGGGAGGAGATATGTATTGGAAGAGGTCCTGTAGGTTCCTCGTATCTGCGGACCCATCAGAATCGTATATGCGCAGCGTTGTTCCAGGTCCGTAGGTCTGGGGCGTGAACATGGTATAGATATTACCGTTGTCGTCGGTCGTGAGAGTCGTGAAACTTCCTTGGATGTAGTCGTGTGGTGTCCCGTGAGGCTCCAGTGGTGCGTATTGATCCGCAAGCCACTTGGAGGTGCATTCCATGCACTGTCCGTGCATGACTCCCATGACCATCACCCCTGAGGCGTCGCACAGCTCGTGCTCTTCCTGCACGGTTCCGTCGCCGCAGTGGCCCTGTTCACACGTGGAGTAGTCGAAAGTGCACTCGTCTGTGCATCCGAGCTCACCGCCGTAATAATAACCCTGGCTTTCGCAGGTCTCGTCACGCAGGTGAGGAGGTGGCCCAGGTTCGCATTCTTCGTCATCCTCCAGTATGCCATTGCCGCATCCGGGCTGTACGCATTCGGAAAAGTCGAGGGAACACGAGTCAGTACACTTAAGCTGGCCGTAACCGGACATATAGCCGTAATCCGAGCAGGTCATCCATCCTGGAGGAGCACCGTCACATTCTTCACCGGGTTCCAGTATATGGTTGCCGCATTGGGCAGCATTCATGTCGGTGTTGGAATGGTTATCGCATGATGCAAGCAGGAAGGACGCAAGGAATATGCCCACCGTTGGAAACAGCACCGATTTTTTCATTTTCAGCCTCCAGTGAAGGTTTCGATATCATAATATAGCCGGTCAGTACGGTGGGTGCATGTTGCTGGAACGTACTGACCGGATACGGTACGGACTGCATAGTACAGTAGAGATGTATACCATGGCAATAACTTGATGCCAACCTGCCAGGGCCCTCGGCGTCCTGCAAGGGTGCGTGGTAGGGCGTCCTGACCAGGCATACTTTTGCTTTAAGAATAGGTGCAGCCACTCGTAGGGCCGTAGGGCGTCCTGCAAGGACGGCCTGCGAATGATGGCACAGGGATCCGAAGTTTCAGCCGTCCTGGACTACACGGCGATACCTTAGAACACCATCAACGGTTTTTGCCGGAGTTTCGAAAAATACATCCCGTATCACCAGGGCCGTCGGGCTGCCCTACAAGGGTGCGTGGTAGGGCGTCCTGGCCGGACATGCTTCCGCTTCAAGAACAGTTGCAGGCACTCGTAGGGCCGTCGAGCTGCCCTGCAATGGCGCGTGGTATGGCGTCCTGGCTAGACATACTCTCGCTTCAAGAGCAGGTGATACTGATCCATTGCCCCAAGAAGGTTATCCCTCGGGTGCTGCGGCCTTTGCGGCACGGTCCACACACTCCGCCACAGCGTTTGGCGTTACGCGTCAACCCTTTGATATTACAGCACTTTATCGTAAAACCCGAAACCGTCCCATCCAAAGAAGGGCCCACCCCCGCCGTCACACCGGCCGAAAGCTGAATCGCAGGTTAAGCCGCCCCATTGAAGCTTGTATCTGCTTGACCATCTGCCAAGTTACACCTGCCGCAAGCCTAACCCCTGGAAG
>JALWFW010000154.1 GCA_027013865.1 Polyangiaceae bacterium
CATAGGAAGTTGGTTGGCCCGTTTCGGCGGTCTTGGGGTATTTATCGCTCTGGGAACAGGCGCCTATTCCTATTATCTGTGGCAGCAAGCCACTTCTTTCGGCACATCCGGTACTAATAATATTCCAACCAGCGTGGCAAATAGTCTGACGGACGAGAATTACGTCAGTTACGTGACGTGGAATGACAATACAGCATGGTCTGATTACAAACTGTGGATGGGAATCACTCAAGTGACGGCAGCAACGAGCGTGATCCTACTTGTCGCAGGAACCACGATGTACTTCGTGGGTGGCACCCACAAGGTGAAGGTCCGTTATGATACTGAGGTTCAAGATGCAGGGAACATCAGATTCACTCCCATGCTGACAAGAGGAGGCATGGGACTTGCCCTGGAGACCAGCTGGTGAGGCTGTCGCCTTCCTGTGTCGCTGCAATTGCAGCTTCCTTAGTGGTATTCTCTACATCAGGATGCAGACAGGGGGTCACTGTTTCACAACCCCATGAAAATAGTAGCAGTAAAATGACGGGGAGTGACTTGCAGGGAGATGAGAATTTCCTGAACGATGGAAAACCCCAGACGAATCTTCCGAGATCGGAAATAGTATTTCATACAGCCGATGGCCTGGTGAGAATAACTGCTCAGGTGGCATCCACTTCACGTCAGAGGCAAAAGGGATTGATGTTTACGAAACACCTGGATGACAGTGAGGGAATGCTCTTCGTGTTCGAAAAGGAAGAGCCTCTCGCCTTCTGGATGAAGAATACCTATATACCGCTGGATATGATATTTCTCGACAGCAGGCGTACGGTCGTAGGGGTTGTGGAGGGGGCAATTCCCTTTGACACATCTCCCAGAGGCATCGGGCGTCCGGCCCGTTACGTAATAGAGGTGCCTGCTGGTTTCGTCAGTGCCCACAAAATCTCGACAGGCACGAAAGTAGAGTGGAAACAGGCTGGTCTGAGATGAGTGACGATATCAAGGAAAGGATAGAAGAGGCCTTTGATCTGTTTTTGAATCAGCAGTTTGGGCTTTTTCTCGTACGGGGTGAGGCTGAAGTGGTTCGTAGGGCCACTGGTCCCAGGTGGGTATCTAAGGTCTATGTCGCTGGTATGGATAGCATTGAAATCGGTCTCATAGAGGCAGACGACAAGGGTCGAATCCTGGATGCCCCTACGCCTCAGTCAGTGGTACGTGCCATTGCCGAACAGTCGAGTAGGTCGGAGCCAGAGTACTCGGAAGACCCATTTGCAGGCCTTGGTGAAGAGCTGGCAGACATGTTCTCCGGAGAGGATGAAGAACTGGCTGACATGGGTGAGCTGCTCCACCGCATAGAAAAGCTGGTCTCTGAAGGTACCACAGAGTCCATATCAGATGCTCTTCAGTTGTATCCCGCTCTTCTGGAAATCAGTGACGACAAGGCACCTGTCCTGAGACAGATGGGTAAGTTGGCCTTGGCCATAGGACGCCTGGAGGAAGGAGCAGCATATCTGGAGGCTTCTGCAAAGGAGTGTGCACTGCATGGAGACGTACGGTGTCTAGAAGAACTTGCGGATGTAATGATAAGTCTGGCAGGGGAAGACGCCTATCTGAATTCGAGGTTGCGCACCCTGGTGGAGGCCACGCGTCAGCGTACACGTCCTGTGCAGAGCTTCAGTAAACTATCAATGCTTAGGGGTCTTCCATCAGGTATCGTACAGGACATCGAGTTTGAGACCGAGCTGGTCGGGTTTGAATCTGGTGACGATGTGACCGTGGAGGGAGAGCCGGCAGACACGGCTTTCTTTCTCAAGTCGGGCATTTTGAAGGTCTACATAAGCGAAGGCAACGGACAGCGGGTGGTCCGGGCTTCATATCCAGGCGAATTTCTTGGAGAATCCTCCGTAATTCCCGGGGCGGTTCGTACAGCATCACTGCGGGCCGTGGGAGATGTAGAGGTATGGCAGATTCCGGGTGAACGCCTCAAGGAGCTCATGGACAAGTATGAAGAGCTCAATCACCGTATCTCCCTGACCCGCTACTACCATTCCATAGATTCATTTCTGTTTAGCCATCCCACTCTTGGAATCCTTGACGTTGAGACACGTGCAGAACTGGTATCCATGCTGAAGGAAATTAGATCCGTTCCCGAAGGAACGGTTCTTTTGCCAGCCGGTGAGGTTCCTGGGGAACTATTCCTGGTTCTCAGTGGTTCTCTTGTCATGGGTCAGGCCGTTTTCGGACCCGATTCATTCGTTCCCATGAGTGACGCCCTTCATAGAATAGCCTCTGAGACGGATATTCGTGCAGCAGAAGACTCTCAGGTAGCGGTTTTCGATGCCCTGAGGCTTCATCATCTTGCGGTCAAGTCCTCTCCAGAGGTGGTTGCTGCGCTGGAGAGAGCCAACTGAGATGCCCAAGAAAAGATCAGTGCTGCTGTGGGGCTTACTGTCAGGTATGGCCGTTGCAGCTGGTCTGATTTACGGTTTCGTACATTCAGGTAAGGAGTCCGGATACAAGGTTACGCGAATGAAAATGACCCTGGGGGCAGTTAGGGAGATAGAACTTCCGGTGGATACGCCCCGTGGTGTGGTACGCTCCAGGCTACTATGGAACGATCCTGTCTGGTATCTACAGGCTCCTCCTCTGCATCTCGCATCAGGTCATCGTGTCGATAAGTTGATAGATACTTTTGTAAATTCAAAGGTGCTCGTATCTGATTTGCACGTCAAGTCTCCAGATACACGCTTTGCATGGGTATTTCATGGAGACTCGGGTACTGTGAAGGTATATCCGGACGAAGGCAGGTGTCCCAAGGGCATGATTCCGTGTTCCATAGATGTGGGAGCTGGTCCCCGCAGGGCGTGTATCAGCCGTTTCAGGCCCGTTCCGGTGGCTTTGGCATGGATACTGGAGTCGCATCTGGTGCCGGACATAGATATAAGCACACTTCACGTGACCGGATATGACGAACAGGCTGTTGCAGGACAGAGCGGACAGCATGACCCAAACGGTGGTGACCACCATCAAGTTGACAAGTTCCTGGTACGCCGTGCCGGACGCTGTGTGCTGGATGGTGCCATGACTGATGGAGTGGCGTGTATGCAGTGGCTCTCCGCATGGAAGTCGCTTCGCATCGTAAAACCGCGCCCGAATCTTCCGCTGACCCGTACTCTTGAGGTCTCCTTCGGGACGTGGCGGCTGATGCTGGGGCTCGTGGACGGCAGAACACCAGGAGCTCGCCGTGGTCAGGAGGGTATTACCGTCACTACGGGGCCTGGGCCATGGAAACTTGTGAAATCCATGGACTCACTGCTGTCCAGACAGCCATTCGCTGGCCCTATCCCGTCTCTTGTTCAGAGGTACTGGCCCTGGGGCACGGAACGGGTGGAGGTTAAGGACAGACCGTACATCACACATCCCCACGACGTTCCGTATGCATCGGATCAGGTGATGGCTGCCCTGGCTGTGATGTCTGCCATGACAGGTACATGGATGCGGGATAGGCCTTCGAACAACGCCACTGACATGACTTTTGAGCCGGCCATGACAGTGCGCGTATCATGGGCTGATGGTTTGGGGGTAAGTTATCCTTTTGATTCTGTCCACTGCATTCTTGGTTATCCTGATGGTAGGAGACTTCGTCTGTCAGAGCCACACTGCCGGCTTTTATCGCTGGCGTGGGCCTCGCGAAGGCCCCTTGGCTGGCCCCTTTCATCACTGGAGGGGCTCAAGTGTGGACAGATGCGGGCTTACGTGAAGAAAGACTTCATCGTAGTCCACTCAGAGGACGGTCATAAAAGGATTGTCGACCTTCCTGATCTTCCTGAAAACATGATGCCTCTACGTTACGGGACTCTGAAGGAGGGTATACGTGTGAAGGTTAGTGGTCCTGGAACGGCGTCCACGGTTACCATCTCAGGCAGCCGGTGTCAGGTCGGGGGAGTAGGTGTTATATACGAGTGCCGAATTCTTTCATCACTGGTGGAGCAGGTGTGCGGCTCGCCAGAGCATGTTCCGAATAAGGAAATGGGCCTGAGAAACAGTGTGCCCAAAAGTAGACACCTAAGCAATTAGTTGAATAGCGGGTTTTCAACCTATCCAGAATCTCAGGGCGAATATAAGGGCAACGCCGTACAGTAGCGGGGACACTTCGCGGTATTTAAGGCGCAGGAGTTTGACCATCACAAGGGAGAGTATTCCGATACCTATGCCGTCGGCTATGTTGAAAGTGAGGGGAATGGCCGCAACGGTCATGGCTGCTGGAAATGCAGTTTCCCAGTCGTTCCAGTCTATGCGGGCCACAGCACTCATCATGACGGCTCCCACCACCATGAGGGCCCCAGCGGTGACAGGATAGAGCGTTACGTTACCGGAGAGGTATCCTGTGCCTATCATTGCCACCAGAGGCGAGAAGAACAGAGCTAACAGGAAGAACAGGGCCACGAATACGGAGGTGAGTCCTGTACGGCCTCCTTCTTCTACGCCGGCTGTGGATTCGATGTAGCTGGTCACGGTGGATGTTCCGATGAGTGCTCCCATCACAGTGCCGATGGCATCGGATAGAAAGGCCTTTTCCACACGCGGAATGCGTCCCTGATCATCCACCAATCCGGCACGCTCTGCAACGCCTACCAAGGTTCCAAGGGTGTCGAACATGTCCATGACCAGAAAGACGAACACAAGAATCCAGAAATCGGCACTCGTCCAGAAGGGAGTGACGGAAGCTGCCAGAAATGCACTCATGTCTGGTCTGGGGAAGTCCATCACACCGTTGTAGGTTACGATACCCAGGGGTAAAGCCATGACTAGGGCCGCCAGTATGCCAATGAGCACGGCGCCCTTTATGCGCCAGGCCATGAGGGCAGCCGTTGTGATGAGCCCTGTCATGGCCACTAACACCGGGGATGCAGTGAAGTCACCACGGGCAACGTATGTTCCTGGTTTTGCCACCACGATTCCGGAGTGTTCTAGACCGATGAACAGGATGAAAAGGCCGATACCAGCTGCTATGGCCCACCTCATGTCCCTGGGAATGGCATCGAGTACCTTCTCACGCAGTCCGGTAACGGTGATGAGCAGGAACAGCAATCCGGACATGAGGACCACACCCAGGGCTCCTTGCCACCCCAGCTTCGTGCCATTTATGACCATTGGGGCAACGGCAAAGGCAAAAAAGAAGTTGCCTCCCATGCCAGGGGCCAGGGCTACGGGAAGGTTGGCGTAAAGTCCCATCATAAGGGATGCGAAGGCAGAAGACAGGCATGTGGCCCAAAATACGGCCTCGCGGGGCATGCCTGCAGCCCCCAAGACGGCAGGTTGCACGAATACGATATAGGCCATGGTGAGAAAGGTGGCCATGCCTGCACGGGCTTCGGTGTATACACTGGTGGAATGTTCCTCGAGTTTGAACAGACGGTTTAGGAGATTCATGACTTGACCCGTTTTCAGTCTTTCCTCCGGTTACGTAATATAGAAGTCATGTGTCTGACTGTGGCTCAGGCATCCAGTCCTGAGGGGAAAGGGGAGTGTCTGAGCCGGATGTGCTGTTTGTCGTGCCGTCGTCGTTTTGCCTGGCGCACCAGGTCCTGAAGTTCAGGAAATGGTGACAGGGCCCGTTCGAATATGCCAAGCACATAACTTATGAGGACACCGTAGTTCACTACTGGTTTCCCTCCCATCTGTGCCGTTCTCAGTCTGTAGAGGACCTCTCTTCGTGAAAGCATGCATGAACCGCACATTACGATGAGGCTGTATGGAGAGAGATCATCCGGAAACTGTCCGCCGTGAACGTGGTCGAACTGGATATCACCTCCAGCATAGGCCCTGAGCCAGCGTGGAATCTTCACGGTACCGATGTCATCGCTAGTGGAGTGGTGGGTGCATCCTTCGGCCATGAGAACACGGTCTCCGGGCCTGAGATCCTCGATGGCCAGGGCTCCCCGGACCAGGGTTTCGAGCTCTCCTTTGTAACGTGCGAACAGTATGGAGAATGAGGTAAGTTGAACATCAGGTGGAGTATCTGCGTCCACCTTGAGAAACACCTGAGAGTCGGTGATTACCAGTTTGGGTCGCTGTCCAAGGGCCGAAAAAGTGCGTAGTAGTTCCCGTTCTTTGGCAATGACGGCGATGGCGTCGTGGTCCAGGAGCTCGCGTATGACCTGCACCTGTGGCAAGATGAGCCGCCCCTTTGGAGCAGCCAGATCGATGGGGGTGACGAGCACCACCACGTCACCAGGACTTACGAGATCACCTACGATGGGCCGCTGGAAGTCTTTTTGTGGGATGGCCTTGGCCATGGCTTCGCGCAACTCAGCAATGCCCTCACCAGTGGCAGCCGATACTAGGTGAGCGCGTTCCTGCTCTTGTTCGGGAACAGTGCAATGCACGCCGAGGTCGGTCTTGCTGAACACGACGAGGTACGGGATTTTGAGCTCTTTTATGTAGTTTATTATCCTTTCCTCGAAGTTCCCCAGTCCGTGTTCCACACTTACCACAACCAGTGCCAGATCAGCCTTGCGCAGGGCTTCACGCGTCTTCCGGATGCGCATCTGGCCAAGATCCCCTTCATCGTCCAGGCCAGCTGTATCGATGATGACCACTGGTCCCAGGGGCAGGATTTCCATTGATTTGTATACCGGATCCGTCGTGGTACCGGGTACGTCTGATACCAGGGCAACCTCCTGCTGGGTTATAGCATTGATTAGACTGGATTTCCCTGCGTTGCGCCTGCCAACCAGTACGATGTGGGGGCGCTGTGAGCGTGGTGTGCGTTGTGCCATGTCACTCTTCTCCACTATCGATGCCGTCCGGTGTTTCTCCTGAAGGATCGAAACCGAGTTTTACTAGATTCTGCGGGTCCAGTGCCTGGGAGAAGTCCTCTTCAGTGATGTATCCCCCTTCAATGAGCCAGGATTTGATGTCAGCAGGTATCCCCTCGCGGCCCCAGTCTGCCAGGAGGCGGGATATGGTCTCATAACCGAGATAGGGCACCAGTGCGGTGAGGACTTGTGGCGATTGTTCCACATACTGCCGGCATTTTTTTGTATTGGCCTCCAGGGAGACGAGGGCATGGGTTCTCAGGGTGTGTACGGCGCCTGTGAGCGCTCGCATGGCCGGGAGCAGTGTGGCCGAGATGACCGGCAGGAAGGCATTGAGTTCCAGATTACCCATGGATGCGGCCATCATGACGGAGTGCATGGCTCCCATGGTATATATACCCGCGGATACGGCTGCTTCGGGAATCACGGGATTGACCTTGCCGGGCATTATGGACGATCCGGGCTGAACCGCCCTGAGGCGAACCTCTCCCAGACCGGCAGTTGGGCCGGAGGCAAGCAGGCGCAGATCGTTGCCGATTTTCATCAGGTTGGAGGCCAGAGCGTTTAGAAGTCCGGCTGCCTCGACGAATACGTCACCATTTTGCGTTCCATCCACCAGGTTTTCATTTCTTGCCAGGGGAAGGCGGGTAATGTCCCTGAGATTACGAACCACGTCGAAAATATAGTCCCGTGGTGCCAGAAGGCCTGTTCCGATGGCCGTGCCTCCCAGATTCACCTGCCTGAGTTTCTCCTGAAATACATAAAGACGCCATCTGTCACGGGCGAAGGCTTCAGCATAGGCTCCAAATTCTTGTCCCATGGTCATGGGAACGGCATCCATGAGCTGGGTGCGTCCCAGTTTGACGACGTCGGCGAACTCGTGTTCCAGGCGATTGAATTCCCCCTGCAGACGCACCACTTCCTGCTCGAGATCGCGCAGCAGCATGAGAGCTGCCACCTTGAGTGAGGTCATGTAGACATCGTTGGTGGACTGATGCAGATTTACGTGACGCAGCGGATGTACCACCTCGTAAGTACCCTTTGGATGACCGAGCAGCGTGAGTGCGACGTTCGCGATGACCTCGTTGAGATTCATGTTGGTGGAAGTGCCTGCTCCTCCCTGAAGAGCATCCACCGACATCTGATCTGCATACTTGCCGTCAGCTATCAGTCCAGCGGCTTTCTGTATGGCCTGGCCCACCTCTGGTTCCAGATAGCCCAGATCGGTGTTGGTCTTTGCGGCCGCCTGTTTGACCAGGGCCATGGCCCGTATGAGTATGCGGTCCACGGGTGTTTGAAGTATGCGGAAGTTTTCGAGGGCCCTGGCCGTGTGAATACCATAATATGCCCCTTCAGGTATTTGAACTTCTCCGAGAAAGTCCTTTTCTGTTCTCATGCCCTGTTTTATAGCATGGAAGAGTTCATCTTACACCCCTGTATCGTTCTTTTTAGAACGAATGCCATGTTTTTTTCTTGTCTTCACTGCAGCAATGTTTTCAGGGGCTCAGATCTTGCCGAAATAACGGGCGAACCAGTAGGCAAACAGGTAGTCTATTCCACCCACCATGTGGCCTTCATGTCCCTTGTAGCGGAAGGCTGCATCCTTGAAGACGAATCCCGATGGAGTCTGCTCGAACAGAGGATATGCCCGGATGGACTGGGTTCGGTCGTTTTCGGTCCAGTCACCCTTCCACGGTAGATTGGGCCACGGGGACATGCAGAAGTGGGGATCGAGCCTCCAGTCCACGTCCATGAGGCTCATTTTGGGAGCCGGAAATTCCTGAAGACGCCAAAGGGATTCATCAAGCTCGGGTGGTGTCTGGGAGAAGTCTCCAAGTGTACTCATGACCAGCTGGAACAGTCCGATGCGAGTATGACGCATGTTGTCCAGAGTACTGGTGATGCCATGTACCACGTCACTGTGCATGTCACTCTCGCCAAGGCGGTCGGTCAGTAACCATAGCCCCAAAAGAGACTGAAGATTGAGATGTGTTCCAGACCAGTCACTGATACCGTATTCATATCGGGCGCCGTTGCCATCGCTTATCCATGACTGTACCACCTGCCACAAACCCTGATATTTCACCATATACCGATATTTTTTCGTCAGGTCATCTTCCATGAGGGCCAGCATCATATTGATGTAGCACTCGTTTATCCTGTGATCCTTGGCTACGTCGAAGTTCTCCACCAGGTCGAGCATGATGGTCTTCATGGTGTCGATATGATTCTGATGACCTCCGGCCTGACTGAGGGCCAGGTAAGCCCACAGAAAACCTACCAGATAACCCTTGAGCATATCGTTGTTTGCCCCGGGCAAGTAATCATAGGCAGCGTACGGCCCCTGTCCCTGTATCCAGTTGGAACCAGGTGAAATGTCCTCGTGGACGCGGATGGTGCGAGCAAACTGTCCAGGATCCGGCATTATGTTCCAGCACAATATTTGCCCATCTAGGGACTTGAGCATGTTGTCAAATGCCTCCTGGGATCCGGTTACCATGTAGCGTATCGCCTGAGTGGCCACGTATACACCTGTCCAGAGCATCCCGTCACCGCTGGCTCTGTATGGATGCTCGGTATTGTTGGGATCGTAGTCTGCGAACATGCCAAGTGTGTCTATGTAATACTGCTGGGCTTCTGCCTCGTAGATCGCCTGCTTCTGATGCAGATCAGTGCTGTAGGCCAGAGCACGCTGAAGTGACTCACGCAGGGAGATGGGATCCACGACTTTCTGTATGACGCGCACGTGATCCGGGTGTGCCTGGTAATACTCGTAATCAATGGGATCCACGATCCAGTAGTGCATGGCATCCTGAAATTCCTGACGGTTCACATAGGGTTGGACATCAGGAAGGTCGTGAAATGACGCATAGAGCGTATTCCACTGAGCCTTCTTGTCTGAAGGCAGGGATCGTGGGAAGGTATTTCCTCTCTCTGATTGGTCCATATGGGATTGGTCCCGTTGTCTGCGATACGGTGCCATGTCTCGTTGAAGTCTATCTGAGGATTGTCACACTGGAAGTGCAGGATCATCGTTCCGGTGTGCTCGGATGGTAAGGTAGCCGAACAGGTGATGGTGGCAGGATCGTTGGGATTGCGCTGGATACTGCCGTAACTCGATATGAACTCACGGGTTTTGAGGATAACTGAGATGTCGTCCCCCTCGAGGTCTCCTTGCCACACTCTGGCCACTGTGCGGCCTTCGAAGGTGAAGGAGGGCCATTCGGTCTCGCTTATGACGGCAGTCCCGTCACCATCAGGGCGGATTTCGGCAGTGCCGTCATATGTTCCGTTCATGTCTGTTCCCGAAACCGAGTAAATCCCTGCCAGTGGCACAGCAGAGCCATTGCCGCTGTTCTGGTTATTTCCGGTATCTGTACCCGAATTGGTGCCTGAATTGGTACCTGAATTGGTACCCGAATTGGTGCCTGAATTGGTACCTGAATTGGTACCCGAATTGGTGCCTGAATTGGTGCCTGAATTGGTACCCGAATTGGTACCTGAATTAAGTCCAGTTCCATCATTGGTACCTGAATTGGAACTGTCTCCGGAGCCGGAAGTGTCACTACATCCAAAAAGGAGCATAGACATGGCCAGGACAATGGTGGCTGCCTCGTATCTAATTGTTTTCATTGGCCTTCCTCCGTGAGATGCGAAAGTCTAGGTGAAATGATAGCCCTGTGCAAGAGCCCCTTTCATTGCTTTTTCAATCAGTTGGGTGGGTACGTGTATGAATGTCCTCAGCGGCCCATGAGCATGCGCATCTTCTGTTCCACGCAGTTACGGAATTCATCGCAGGAGATGTCTTTTTTAGAGCACTTGCGGAGGATGTCCGTAACCTGCTTGGCCTGGGGATTGGTGCAGGAACTCATGAACTTGGCGCGCAAATCCTTGAGTTCTTTGTCAGTGTAGGGCACTTCATGCACTTTCTTGCCGTCCTTGGCCACCTTGGTCATGTGCTCGTACACCTTGTTCTTCGCCACACCACCAGCGATGGCTTTTTCAGCACGCTTGAGCTGCTCTTCTAGCACCTGGGACGGATCGCCGCGCACGAATTGACCGTTGATGTAGATATATGGGGTGCCACGCACGCCGATTTCATTTGCGAGATCCTTGTCTTTCTGGATGCGTGCCTTGTGTGTGTGCTCGTTCATGGCCTTGTCAAACTTGGCCATGTCCAGACCGAGCTTCTTGGCGACTTCTCTGAGGAACTTCATGCCTTCCTTGCTGAGGCGCTCCTGGTTTTTGAAGACCTCGTCATGGAACTTCCAGAAGGCACTGTTACCCTTCTGGGCATACACTTCTGATGCAGCCTCGGCAGCCTCCATGGCATGCTGGTGAAAGTCCAGGGGGAAGTGCTTGAACACCACGCGAACCTTGCCGGCATACTTCTTGAGGAGTTCGGGTTCTGTCTGGGTAGCCATGCGCCCACAGTAGGGGCACTGGAAATCACTGAACTCAATCCAGGTCACCGGAGCATCCTTGGGTCCGAGAACAGGAGAATCTCCCACGGGGATGTCATAGACCTTCTTCTTACCCATCATGCAGGTGAGGTGACGGTTGGCCAGCTCATCACAGGTGAGCTTTTTCTGCTCTTCCGTGAGTGACAGCATCTCTTCTCTGGCCTTCTTTTGGGCTTCCTGCTGCTTTTTCTGGGCGCATTTCTCGAGCTCGTCGCAGGAGATGGTGGGGGTAGAGCACTGCCTGATGGAGTCCATCATGTCCTTTGCCTTGGGATTGTTGCATATGGACATGAATTTACCGGTGTAGTCCTTGAGTTCATCGGGAGTGTAGTCCATGGTGCGCACCGGACCGGAACCTTTGCCCTGTTTGGTCAATGTCTCGTACACCTTGTCCTTGGGAGTTCCCTTCTTCACGAGCTCTTCGGCACGCTTGAGTTGCTTTTCCACCACCGGGGCAGGGTCACGTTCCACGAGTTGACCGTTGATATAGATGAAGGGAGTTCCCTGTACCTCGATTTTCTTGGCGAGCTCCATGTCTTTTTGGATGCGTGCCTTGTGTGTATGCTCGTCCATGGCCTTTTTGAATTTTGCCATGTCCAGACCGAGTTTCTTTGCCACTTCCTCCAGGAACTTGCGGCCTTCACTGCCAAGACGGCCCTGGTTCTTGAAGACCTCGTCGTGGAACTTCCAGAAAGCGTCGTTGCCCTTCTGGGCGCGCACTTCCTCGGCGGCTTCGGCGGCCTCCATGGCATGCTGGTGGAAGGGAAGGGGGAAGTGCTTGAATACCACTCGAATCTTGCCATTGTACTTCTTGAGGAGTTCGGGCTCTATCTGGGTAGCCATGCGTGCGCAATAAGGGCACTGGAAATCACTGAATTCCACCCAGGTTACCAGGGCGTCCTTGGGACCGAGAACCGGGGAGTCACCCACTGGGATGTCATAATTTTTCTTGGGGAAGAAGCATTTCATGTGCCTTTTGGCCAGTTCCTCACAGCTCAGGTTAGGAACCTTGTCTGTCTTAGACGCTGTTTTGGCCTCTTTTTTGTTGCCGGTTTCGGTCTTGGCCTTGGCTGCAGTGTTGGCTTTCTCCTGTCCGTTGGGCTGACCGTCGACGTTCTTCTTGCTACATGAAGCTACCAGCAGTCCCATAACTGCCAGCATCGTGATGAGTGTGCGTTTTTTGATCATTTCTTCTCCTCACTGTGCTGTGATTTCATTTCATCCGGATTGGCAGTGCCAGAAATCCGGGCTATTTCACCGTAAAAGGAGGCCTTTTCGGGAGCCTCCATCATATGGCCTCCTGCAATTACGATGGGGGCCTCGTTGCCCCCCCTATACAACAA
>JALWFW010000155.1 GCA_027013865.1 Polyangiaceae bacterium
CAACCAGAGCCGACCCACACGTCGGTGGGAAGCGCCCGCCGGGCCGCCGCGTGTCTCTCCTGTTGTCTGTACGTATGTCATAATTAACCGTAAATATAGGTTTTGTACGCATCCGGCGAAAAAAGACTCGTATCAGTTGGCCGCGGATGGCGACTACGGGAGGAAGGATTCGTCTGGATTGAGGCGTCGCATCGCGTCGTTCGATGTGTGCACTGATGCGTGACGATGTGCCGGATTAGCGCGCCGGATCGAGCATGGATCTGATCCGGACGCCCGGCCGCTCGGTGTTCGGCGACGGCGGCGCCGGCGACCGTGGCGCCGGGATCGCGCTCGCCCGCTCGTGGAGCGTGATCCGGAAGGCGCTCGGCGACGGCGATTCCGGATCGTTGGCCGGCGACGGCGAGCCGAGGTCGTCCCGTTCTCGGCGTTACGTCGAGGAGTGGACCGAGAACCACTTCGCTCGTCCACCGAACTGCAGAACGACGGCCACGCTCGACTCCAGCGCGGAATTAGATCCGGGAGGACATCGGGACAACTTACGACGTCGGTCGTCCGATCCAGATCGGGCCGCTGCTGGAGTGCCGCCAGCATCGCCGCATTCCGGTCGTCGAGGTGATTCCGGCAATCTCTCGTCACCTCCATCGTCACCATCTTCAACGACAACATCATCATCATCATCATCATCTCTGTCATCGGATTTTCCGGATCTCACGCCACCGGTGGAATTCGAGTCTTGTAATCTGTCGGACTCGTCATCGGCACCGAGCTCTCCTCGGTCGGTGGATCACTTCACCGAGCAAGACAGTCGTCCGTCAGGTGTCTCCACTTGTCGCAGCCGCCAGCCAAGTGCCTTGAAAAAGTCTGTGATAAATAATGCATTTCGTTCACCAGCTGCTCTCGGCAGACGGGCTCCGCCGGGCTTTGACGACGTTGGCGAGAGTGGCCAGCGTCGGCTAGAACCGTTTGCCAACAGTCGACGGTACGTTTATGAAGATGGACCGAATTTGTCCGAGTCGTCTTCGGACGAAGAAGATAGTCGGCAGGAGTCGGATGACGCGAAGGGCAGAGCGCTGAGAGAGGATCTCGATTCACCGACGGAGCCGTTTGCCGCATCTGAGCAAGGTCAAAGTGCGATGCAGCCAGATGTCGAAGTGGTGAAATCAAGCGAACCAGATGACGGGGCGAATTCCATCTGTCACATTCCAATTTCAGAACGTCAGGAAGGCGTTGAATACCCGCGCGTGAACCCGTATTCTAGTCCAGATAGACAGACTGGCAAGTCTCAGGACCAAGAGCTGTCTGTGAATGATGACAAACTGGAACCCGGGGACAACTTAATGAATTATGCCCCCGTGGCGTTTGAGTTAGAGCAGTACGGCATCGGCTTTCAGGAAGAGGTTCTGGGCGAAGAAGCAACGCCAGAGATCCAGCTAAAGAACAGCATCGTGTCGGATGAGTACACGTGCGGAGACGATGATTGCTTCGATGACGTCGTCTGTAATTCTCCGTGTTCCGGTGATTACGGCGGACAGGCGGAAGTTGGCCAAGCGACCGATCTGAGCTTTGGCCTGACCGCCAGCCCCCAGACGCCCGACGAGCGCGTCATCATCGACGGTCACGTGATAGGCGACGAGGAACATTTGATCATAGATGATCCGGTGAATGGGTTGGGCCAGGATTGGCCACGTGACTCGCAGTCGGCGCCTGTTGACGTCATCGGTGACGGGGAGGAAGTGGCCTCCGGTTTGGTGGAAAATGCCACCGATGGCTGCGGCGTTAGCAACCAGCAGGATCTTGTTGCTGATAAGAGCTTCGAAGTTGCAGGCGATGTCACTTGCAGATCACTGAAGTGCCTCGACGAGTGTGATGATCTCGCAGACTGTGCCGCTGATGCAGCGAGGGATGACGAGGAATTGCAGGATTACGATTCGCAGTCAATCGGACTTGAGCTGGATCATCAACCGGCGCCCGAGAACGGGCAGAGTGATCCTGCGTCGAGGGAAGATCATCGGCAAGGTGAAGATGACCTAGTTGTCAACAGGATAGTTGAAGATCTCCTTCAGGAATGTGACTCTGAGATCGGCTTGACATCCGATCTGGCAGCTGCAGCTGTCTGTGATATATCTGCAGAGGAATCCAGCTGTGTAGATGTTGTTCCAGGACTTGTACATGCAAGCTGCAAAGTGAACGCAGGCAGAGGTAGTACTGAACAGAGAGTGGATCATTTGGTCGTTGGTGCAGAACGACATTCCAGCGATAGTAGCACTGATTCTAGTCTAGTCGAGCCAGGAGTACAGTATTCTGATCTCTCGGGATCTACACCGACAGATGAGTGCCATCCCGATGACCGGGAGTACCCAATGGACATCCTGGAAGATCTGGAATTAAAGACGTGCAAGGACGAATGTCCGAGTAGCAGTTGGACGCCAGAAGAAGTCGAATCATTGCATTGGTGCGAGGAAATATTAGAAGTGAGTGATGGGGAGCAGGACTTCGACATTCCAAGTCCCCTGGATCAGGACAGCCAGTCAGCCGATAGCCCAGGCGGACATCCAGTTAGTCAGGTTCTAAATGCTGAACAGCCGGGAGAAGGCGATGCATATTTCAGTGCCATCAACGAGCACTCCGAAGATGGTACACGTACTCAGGGATTTAACACGCGATCTCCTGAATTAGCTTCACGCGGTGATAGTTCCGCTCCGGAAGAGGTGGACCGGAACTCTTCCGCGCGGGTTTCACCGGAAGGCAGCCTCTGTCTGGTGGGCGACGTCCTGGGCAGTTACGATTCGGCGTCGAAAAGCGACACCACGGACACCGAGCAGTCGCCGGCACGTGACTTGGTCGTCCCGGATATCGGCGATCCGGAAGACACGGCCAATACCGATGGGGCGCCGGCTGAATTGCAGACTGATGAGGAGCTCTCGCGGGCGGCGACCGACCAAAAACAACTTGCAGAAGCGGACTGTGATAGGCGAGAAGTGAAGCCGGCGATAGACTGTGATAGGAAGCCGTTTGGCCCGAGCGGTCCCAGTCGGCCGGCGGCGCCGCGGTTCGCCGACATCACGCCGATACTGCAGCGATTCTACGCCAACATTCTCGGCCGAGTCGACGGCGGACGCTGGAACAAGTCGGAGCCGAACAGCGACGTCGACTCGCTCGGCAGTCCGACGGCGAACAGCGACGAGTTCAGACTCGGCGTCGGCGACTGCGACACCTGCTCGGAGACCGACGCGTACGAAGATGGCGCCGGTGGGCGTCATCGGGAGCGCCATCGCAGCGGGCGGATCCGGTCGGATGAGAGCTTCCGGAACGACACCAGGAGGCGTGACGGTCGCTGTCCGACCGGAAGACGTCGCAGCGTTATCGACCGGAATGATTTCGACGCGATCAGCGCAAAGTACGCGACCAGCTTCTTCAAAGAGCAGATGGCCCGAGATAGGGCCAGGAGTGCGGGACGACCGATCGCGTCCGATGACAGCGACCTCTGGTGCGTCGGAAAACATCCGAAATACGGCACCGCCGGAAAGTACCGCGTGAAACCGGAACCAGGCTATTCGGATCCCGATAGGGCGCAGGCGACGGACGGAGGCAGCAGTTTCGACGGGAGTTCGGTCTGTCGGGATCCGGTTCCGAGCCCGTCTCACGAGGAGGTGACCACCTGCCATCCGAGCCCGATCCGAGCGGCGTCGCTGTCGTGGTCGGTGTCCAGCGACGATCCGGATAGGCGCGGCCCGCTGAAGCTGAAGATCTGCAAGCGGAGACGGACGCACTACGTGAAACTGGTCGGCGCCGAGCCCAGTGAGGCTTCGGCTCCGGACGGGAGACTGGCGGCCGAGGCGTCGTTCGCCGCGTCGCGCCGTATGCTGGCCAAAATCGAGCAGCTGAACAGGGGCCACCAGAATCGGGTCAGTTCGAATTGGCACGCGGCCGGGTCGGGTCGTCCGCCCCGGGCGGCCAAGCTGGCCATGCGACCGGCGGTCATCCTGCACCGGCTGAACT
>JALWFW010000156.1:0-6027 GCA_027013865.1 Polyangiaceae bacterium
ATCAAAGATGGGCCCGCCCCCGCCGCCACCACCGGCAGCCACCGAAACCGCGGACAAGCCTCTCACGTCCCCACGAGCCTCCCGGGTGAAAAAACGTCAGTCGCCCTGCACACACGATGTCGGCGTCCCAGCCGAAGCCTGGCAGGCCAAATCCAGCAAGGCCGAAAAGCCTTACGGACTAGCCCAAAACCAGGCATAGCCAGGCAGCTAAACCAGCCAAACAGACAGCCCAACTCAGAGCCGGAAAGCCCAGCGGGTCATCTGAAGTCAGTCAACCTGACGGGGCAAGTTGAAGCCGAAAAATGCCATCAAGGCAAAGCCAAACGGCCGGGCAACCTGGCGGGCTAGCGCCGGCGGGGCCAAAAAGCCCAGCGGGGCAAGCTGAAGCCCAACCCAAGGCCGGGCGGAGCCAGCGCCTAACAGCGCCAGGCCAGCCAATCCGACGGGCAAGCCCAAAGCCAGCCAATCCAGCATCAAGGCCGGGCGGAGCCAGCGCCGAGCAGCGCCAGGCCAGCCAATCCGACAGCCCAACGCAGAGCCGGAAAGCCCAGCGGGCCAAGATGAAGCCGGTCAAGCTGGCAGCCCAACCTGAAGCCAAGCCTGAAGCCCGGCAGATCGCCGGCGGCATGCAACACCGCAGTATGTGCAAAGCGCGCGTTCTCATCCCGGGTGCGGGTGAGGTGTTATGTGAGTTTCGGCGGATCTTCCACCACCCCCGCTAGATGCGCGCGCGACACACCCAGCGGGCGGATCCCTGTGTCTCCTACGGTCCAGTCATAAACCCACCCTATGCATAATGCATGCCAAAGCATCCAAGCGCGCTGACAAAGCTCGTAACATACTGATACTAAAGGACTTTCGCGCACAGGCTCGCAGCCACCCCCTCATGCGAGCTCGCACCTTTCATCTAAGTTGGACACCCCGTATATCCCGGTGAAAACTCTGCGGATTCGAAATTAGACCTGCCCCACGCTCAACCATTCCCTGAGGTCACGAGTTGATCAGAGAAGAAGATCCATCAAGCCAGATGGCTTAGTCATATCAGGTGGCAACGGGTCCCGTACCGCGCCACAGTACGGTATCTCTGGCATACATGGGATTTGCTTCGGGATGGTCGATGTTGTAATGCAGACCACGGCTTTCCCGTCTGCGGCGTGCTCCGAACACTATGAGATCCGCTACGAGGGCGAGGTGACGTAGCTCGATGAGATCCGCGTTGGGTGTGGTCAGATTGTAGTAGCGTCTTATCTCATCGCGTATCATGTCTATACGGTTCTTCGCCCTCTGAAGACGGGCATTGGAGCGAACGATGCCAACATAGTTCCACATTGTACGGCGGATTTCATCCCAGTTGTGGGTTATGATGACACCTTCGTCCCTGCCCACATTGGGTGACGGTTCCCACGGTATGATGCGTTTCGGAGGAGTTATAGCCGTTTCTTTGACTTTCTGTGCTGCCCGGTAGCCGAATACCAGTGCCTCCAGAAGTGAGTTGGAGGCAAGGCGGCAGGCTCCATGAAAACCTGTATGAGCCGTTTCCCCAATGGCAAAGAGGCCGGGAATTCTAGTGCGGCCCCATTCGTCGGTTACGACGCCACCGCATGAGTAATGGGCAGCTGGTACCACTGGAATAGGTTCGGAACTGATGTCTATGCCCAGATCCATGAGACGTGCGGAAATATTTGGGAATCGTTCCTTTATAGCCGATTTTTCCATATGCGTGGCATCCAGAAGCACGTAATCACCGCCCTTTCGTTTGAGTTCGGCATCGATGGCCCGGGCCACCACATCACGGGGAGCCAGTTCGCCCATGGGATGATACGACTTCATAAACGCTACACCGTCAGTGGTTTTGAGTGTCGCCCCCTCCCCGCGCAAAGCTTCGGAGATGAGAAATCCGCGTTCCTTTGGATGATATAGAAGTGTGGGATGAAACTGGATGAACTCCATGTTGGCAATATCCGCCCCAATCCGGTAGGCCATGGCAACGCCATCACCTGCGGCGGTATCGGGATTGGAGGTATACAGGTAGACCTTCCCGGCTCCACCTGTTGCCAGAATCGTGGCCCTGGCGACGACCGTATCGATGCGTCCCGTTTCACGATCCATAACAAAAGCTCCAAAACACGCGTTTTCATTGGAGTATTTGCTAGTAGAAAGGAGATCAACGGCCAGGTAGTTTTCAAGAATGCGCACATTGGGCAATTTTTCGACATAGGTTCTCAGATGATGCACCAGCGTTTTTCCAGTGAAGTCGTCCACGCGAACTACCCGTCTGCGTGAATGTGCTCCTTCCATGCCGAGATCGAGTGCTCCGCTGGAATCCTTGGCAAAGGGGACTCCAAAACGGTCAGCCAGATCCCTGATGCGATCAGGTCCCTCCCTGACAGTCATATCCACGATGTTTTCATCGCACAGACCCGCACCTGTGCGGATCGTGTCCTTGGCGTGCAGTTCAAAAGAATCGTCATCCGCAAAAACAGAGGCGATACCAGCCTGAGCCAAAAATGTATTGGAATCTTCTATACGTTTCTTGGTTATGATCAGGACACTGCCGTGTTCTGCAGCATTGGCAGCGAAATACAGTCCGGCGATACCGGAGCCTATCACGAGATAATCGGTTTCAATTATCTGGGGCATCATGATGGATCCTCCTTAAAAGTTCAATGATTACAGCAGGTTACCTGCAGTTGTATGCGTAGGTGCTTCCAATGGAAGTTCTGCGGGGTACTGCCGACGGATTAATCTATACGACGAATTACGCTGCCGGGGAAGGTAATAGGTGTACACGGGGTGTTCGTGACGGTGGGCGGATTCGTGGATGTGTCGACGGTGCCAGTGCATGCAGGCGGATCAGCTAGACTCTGGCACTCTGAAGGACTTCCGTCCTGATCTGCGTCGATACAGATCCGCAGGGGAGCAGACACCGTTACGTTGCCGACGTTGTCCACGGCTCTCACCGCGACGCATGCCCATCCCTCTGAGATGTTGTTTGCCATGGAATCGAACTGACTTCCGGAACAAGTGAGCGCATCTCCTCCATCGTATGGGGGCAACGAGTAAATAGCCGGCTCATTGTGGTCAACGGTGTAGAAAATGGCCACCGTCATATCACCCTCCGTCCCTGCACACATGGCATCCGGTGGATCATCATCGTCACCCGGACCGCATATGCCGGGAGGTACGCTGGGATCCGGCGTGAAATCGGCGCTTCCAGTGGGGCTCACCGGAACCATGTCGAGTTTGAGGGTCTCTTGAGGATCTCCGGTCAGGTGTATGGTTGGAATCAGGTTGGGGTTGATATCGTCACAGATACCGTCGCCGTTGGTATCCACCACCAGGGGAGCGGATGTATCATCGAGGATATACATGTCCACCGAGTTCTGAACGACTTTGGCAAGGGGGCTCCAGGCAGCTCCGGGGGCGCTGTTGCCGCGATCCTCCACCTGAGCACGTAGCCAGAACACCTGGGGTACGTTACTGACATCGTTGGCAGCCAGTAGACCTACCGGATCGAACAGCCAGGAACACTGCAGATGGCCGTCTGTGTCTTCCCTGGCATATCGCATGAGAGGAGGATCCAGACTCGCTATGGGAGGCGTGTTATCCAGTCCCACCTCGAAGCCGATGGATGCCTCGTTACCTAGAACGTCAGACGCAAATACTTGGATGGCAGGCCACATCCAGGTATGAGGAAGCACGGATGTGTCGAATGTACCTCTGTAGGTATTGGAGTTTTCGTCCCTGGAGAGGGGGATCTGATATTCTAAGTCATTGTTGCCTATGGTGGCGTATACAGAAGAAGGTAGCACACCAGCGGGATCGGTAATCTGGCATTCCAAGTTGAGAATTCCACCAATGAGATCTCCCGGATTGTGGCTGGTGACTAGGATGACAGGACCGTCGTTGTCAACAGTGAAGTCGGCGTATGAAGTTGCAGTGGATCCAAGCCCGTTTTCTGCAGTAACGGTTATGCGCTGATTACCTGAAAGCGGGGGATCGAACATAGCATCATCGAATATTATGTCTGCGGAATAACCCACCATGAGGGGATAACTCCCTGCTGTCTCAGTGGAACGGCTCACTTCCTGTAGGGAGATGCCAACATTCCCGATAACTGCTTGCACGCTGTCGGGTTTGATGCCGTCGGGATCATATACGGCAAAGAGAAGGGTGGTCCCGCCATGATAACGTCCTGATTCACTGGGGGAATATATGGTGAAACGCGGTCCTGAATCGAAGATGAAGGTCCTGTCACTATAGGATTTACGTCCTTCTATGTCCTGAGCCGAAACACGTATGACCACGGTACCGTCAGGTACGTCCTTCATGGACAGTGTGGCAAGAAAGCCATCTTCCTGCTGAGCGTCGGCAGTCATTGGGTGATCCTTGCCCTCCAGATAGACACTCACTGTGCCGAAATCCACAGTGGAAGTGGCGGATCGCACGATAGCCTGCACTTTGAGCGTAGAGGTATTCACCAGCTCACCTTCTTGCGGGGTCAGGATCGTGATTTCTGGCCCATCGGCGTTTATTTCGGAATCATCAGGAGGGGGATTGTGGTTATTGGCGTTGTTGGTGTTGTGGTTATCGTTGTTGTTATTGTGCTCGGTGTTGTTGAAGTTGTTGAATATGTCCGTGCTGTCGTTGTTTTGGTTGTTTTCTACCGGGGGAACAGGCTTGTAGCCATCATCGTCGCAGCCTGACAGCATCAGAGCCATTACCAGCACGGCCAGGGGCAGGAATAACTTATTTCTCATATCTGTACCTCCACAGGACAGGAGATCCTGCATGGTGCACCCTTCAGCAGGGCACTCCACTCACAAAATCGGTAAGGGTAATTTTACGACTTATAATGTAACTGGCAAAGGAGATGACATTTTTCCCTGTGATTACAGTTGGCTTCAGGGGGCCGGACATTACGGAGGCCGGGATGGCCAGGGAAGAGTCGGTGCAATCTGGAGATTCATGGGTGATTCGTTCCGGATTACTCTCGATAACTTTATGTGACGTAGGGGGTGTTCGTAAAAATGCTTTGATTTCAAGTAGTTACGCAGTACTGACTTGAGAAAAGAGACTTGTTTTCTGGGCCGATCGATCTTTCGGATTCGATACCCCCTGTCTCCTCGAAGATGAAAACGTACGACACCTGTTAACCATGGCGCTCAATCTCCGAAAACCAGTCCGGAGGTACATAAATGAAAATTAAACGGCGTAAGGTAGACAAGAAAACAGGAAAAAGAAAAAAGCCCCTCCTCAAAGGACGCCGTCTTCCGTGGGATAGGGAATGGCACTCATCCCGAACGGGTGAGCAGGGACGGGAGGGATACAGGAAAACACGCCAGCCCAACAGCAAATCCGTTAGATCATCCATGAATGCGGAACTCCAAAAGTTGGCACAGGTACTAAAAAGGGTCTCAATCGAAATGGACAGTCACTTCGAGGCGGCCATATCAGCCCGTAACCTGTCCATCGAAGCCAGGAGCATCGTTGCCTATCCGTCCAGAATCAGGATTTCCCGTCTTCTGGATGCCTGCCGAAACCTTCTGAATTATGCGAGGTGGAGAATACGGGATGCGACGGCCAGGGAACTTGCGGATACCCTGACCCGTCTGTCTGATATCTTGGAAAAAATGCCGCACAGAATATACAGACTGTCGGCCACGGACAGGTAAACGTATGCAACCGACGGGGACAATGGCAGCGGATGGCTGATAAACCAATGCAGCCTGAATGCCTGCCGTCGAAGCATCCTTCAGGACTACGGCCCGTCCATTGTCGTGAATATATGGGTCTCCCGAGAATATAAAAAAAGACCGTATGCCAGACGACATACGGTCTTGATGTCATACGACGAATCGTTCCGATGGATTATTCTTCCACGAATTTACCGAGGATGTCTTCCTTCTGGAGGATGATCAGATCCTTACCATCGATGTTGAATTCGCTGCCGGCATACTTGTTGAAGATCACGCGATCGCCTTCCTTGACCATTTCCCGGATTTCTTCGCCATCGCCTACTGATAC
>JALWFW010000156.1:6037-12592 GCA_027013865.1 Polyangiaceae bacterium
ACTGATACCACACGGCCGGTCTGGGGTTTTTCTTTGGCTGAATCGGGAACGATGAACTTACCGATTTTCTGTTCTTCTTTTTCGATTTCCACAACGACGCGCTCTTCAAAAGGCTTGATTTTCATATCTCTACCTCCTTGGCATGTATCCTCTCGAACTCTCACTGCCCCGCAGGGCATACCTCTCTTAATCACTCACGGACGCAAGTCAACCGGGCTGGTTGTGAAAACTGTCTTCTTACGGAGAACACCCATTCAGAGCGGCACAAAAATGGGGATTGCAGTTGTTTTTCTATGGCAGAAGATGTTTTCCGGCACGGATGCACTGGAGTGAATAGGCCAATTCTTTCGTTACCTGCATTGATATCCCCTTGTGTATGTATTTTTAGGGAAATTGTTCCTGCACGGGGACGCTTACTTGACGAAAACCGGGTTCGTTAGTAGTTAGGGAACCGTAGATGGATGGAGCCGGGTACACAGCGTATCTCCTGCTCGGATACCTGTTAGGTGTCATACGGCGATATGTCCTTTCCGGACAACGAGTTTCTGGGATTGAAGCATCTTCCGGCAATGTGTGATCCAATACACCGAAATCCTCCATCTGCAGGACCTGATGAGGTAAGCAATAATGTCTATGATACTGGTGATTGCGATTTTCGTACTCTCTCTTGCGGCAGGTGCTGCCTTTGGCTACATGCAGCATCGCCGTACCCTTGCAGAGATGGAGTCAGAGGCGGAGGAGGAACGTGCACGCATCCTGGGTGAAGTCCGGGAACTCGGTGAAACGGCGCTTGTTGCCGCCCGTAAGGATGCCAGTGATGTTCGTCTCGAGGAGATGCGGAAGCTGGAGGAGCGCCTGCAGGGGCTCGAAGAAGAACTCCACGAGTATGAGCTCGGTCTAGAAAGAGAGGCCCAGAGGATAGCTCTGGAGCGCAAGGAAGTGGATGAACAGTTTCGCGCCCTCGAACAGCGCAGGACGGCCCTCAAGAAACGCTATGAGGAACTCCAAAAACTGCGTGAGCGGCGCAAACAACTAAATGCCCAGCGCCCTCAGTTGCTTGAAGAGCGAGCCGGAATAACCCGGCAGGAGCTGGTCAGCGAAATAAAGAACAAGATAATCGAACGCGCCCGCAAGGAAGCCACGGATAGGTTCAGAGAGAGTGAGGAAATTTCCGAATCGGACTATACTCCGTTGGCAAAACGCATCATGGGTATAGCTATCGGCCGCATATCTCCCGTGCCTTTTTCCGACAGGATTCCCGGACCAATCAAGCTGGAGCCGGAACGTTACGACCGTCTGCGTGCCATAGCAGGTGATGATCTCGCCGGGGTCAAAGAAATCATTGGCAAGGAATTCACCGTTCAGGAGGATCAGGAAGGGAACATCGTCCTGCGTATCGAAGGGGTCGACACAGTCGGTCGCGAAGTGGCCCGCCGCCTGCTGGAAAAACTGTCTGCAGACGTCAAAGACATGAAGGCCCTGAATGCTCTGTGGGAACGCAAGTTGGCTGACATGGATAGCGAGCTCATCGGTCATGGCCGTAAGGCGTTCAAACTTGTGGGTCTGAAGCCAAAGACCCATGTCGAGATACTCAAGCTGCTGGGTCGCCTGTATTACCGGACGAGTTATTATCAAAATCAATGGCTTCACTCTATCGAGGCTGCTCATCTAATGGGCCTCATGGTTCATGAACTTGGCATGGATTCGGTAATAGCCCGCCGGGCGGCCCTGCTGCACGACATCGGCAAGGCAATGACCCATGAGAAAGAAGGTTCACATGCGCTGCTGGGCGCAGAAGCTGCCGAGCGTTACGGAGAGGATCCGGTTGTCGTGAACGCCATTGCCGCACATCACGGGGATGTTCCTGCAGAGACATTTTATGCACGGCTGGTCATGGCATCCGATGCGCTCTCCGGTGCCCGTCCCGGTGCCCGCCGTGAGATTTCGGACATCTACATGGAGCGCATCAAGGACTTGGAAGCCCTTGCCATGAAATTCCCAGGAGTGACAGAGGTTTATGCGGTTCAGGCGGGTCGGGAGATACGTGTGATCGTGGATGAACAGCATGTCACTGATGAGGATGCCTATAGGATGGCTTCCAAAATAGCTGGCAGCATAACGGATGAGTTGGTCTTTCCCGGTGAGATAAAGGTAACGGTGATAAGGACCTATTCTGCGGAGGAAGTGGCACGATGACCATTTTCAGGGGATACGCAGTTGACGGCAACCCCAGACTTTCGCCCTTGGGTTGGTTTGCCGCACTTACCTGGCTGTCTGTCATAGGATATGCAATCAGGGTAATCGCCAGGCTTCTCGGATGGAGGCACGTGGTTTCCATTGAAAAGGATGACGACGGCAATTTGTTCTTCAAGGAACGAATATCTGTGCTGGAACATGTGATCGCAGACAAGAAAGTTCCGCTTGCTTCTGAAGCTCGACTTACTTACTTCCGATGGATTCAGGGGGATCCCAGGCTGCTTGTCATGGGTTCTTCGTTTTTGGCAGTATCATGGGCCATTGGTGCATATGAACTGATCAGTGCGATACAGGGTGCTGATGCTTCTGCTGCATTTTCCGCTGTTCTATGGTTCATTGCCGGAATCGTCATGGATATCGTCCTATGGATGGTTTCTTCAAGGATTCAGCATGAAGTTGTTACGGTATATGCTGGCCCCGTAGAGTTTACGGCCATTCCTGAAACGGATGAGTTGGTGTGATCCATGTCGCATTCATCACGTATCTCAGGAGCATTCTTTGTCTGTCTAAGAGATGTTCTTCTCGATGAGATGGGCACGGTGTACTTCGAACGTTTCCTGGGTCGTCTTCCTGTCGTGGAGAGGATGCTGCTCATGGATGACATGGCTGAGGATGAGCCGATCAGTGCACGCCATCTTTCGGTGATCTTTGCAGCTATGGATCTCGTGGATCTCCCTCACGGCTTTGCAAGAATGATTGGAATACGATGCATCGAGGAGCTGTGTTCGGAGCCCGTGTGCGAAGAGAATCCTCTTTCCATGGAGACGGTGGTTTCGAAGATATCGGAATACATGGAGCCATTTGTCTATGATCTGAGGGAGGCTCCGCATGGCTACGTGTTTACGATTTCCCAACGTCCTGTTTATCTCCCACTGTTTTGCAGGTTCATAGAGGGCCTTTTGATTGGTGCCGGCCAACAGGTCGGACATGATTATGTATCATGCGTGGAAGTGGAGTGCGGGCTGACAGGAAGCGAGGATCCTGTATGTCTTTTTGAGGTTGGCACATATGAAGAGGAGTACGAGATATGAGTGCTGAAGGTACATGGCGGGTCTGCGTGGTAGGAGATGAGAGCTCCGTGACCATAAGGCTTGTGGAGCACCTTCTTAGACATACGGATCTTCATGTAATACTCGCTTCCCGCAGACCGGTACGAATGTTCCGTGAACGTGTGAGCATAACTCAGATCTCCCTGAATTCTCCTGATACTGTAGTGTCCCTGTTCCGTGGCATGAATCTTATCATCAACACGCTGCCTCCGTCTCCTCAGGCGCGCTTCAGTGTGTTTAGGGCGGCTCATGCAGCCGGAGTGAGTGCCCTGGATATCATGCAGGACCTTCCTTCGCTCTTGGAGTTGAAGGGTCAGACAGATGCATTCGATGACCGGTACCTCGTGTTCGTCCCTGGAGCCGGTTTTTCGCCTGGACTCCCTGAAATTCTGGCTTCTGCACTGGCTCAGGACCTTGATGAAGTGGATGATTTGGAAGTATCCATGGTACTGAGACGCAGCGGGGATGACGAGCCATACGATTACTGGAAAGTATCAGAAGCCATGGCACGCCCGCCCATGATTTACAAGGAAGGAACAGTCAAACCTCCGGAAGGGGAACTCGAATCGGATTTATATTTTCCTTTTCCTGTTGGACGTGTTCGGGCACGCCTTATGGATCATGACGAGCTCTATACCATTTCATCTAATCTTCCACGCACGACGATAAGGGTACGCGGAGCTCTTTCAGGATTGTTCGGCAATTTCTATCCATTCATCAAGTCCAGACTCTCCTCCTTGTTCGAAGAAGACATGAAAGGGCTTGGAGTGCTAGATGTGCTGGATATGGCTCCGGCCCGGTTCAGCAGGAATCACGTGTCGGCGGTCAGGGTTCAGGCCGTGGGGAAGAAACGGGGTGTGTCTGTGAGAACGGCTTACACCGTAGTCGACTCCATCGAGGAGATGAGTGCGGCCATGGGTGCGGCAGCGGCGCTTGCCATTTTGAATATGAGAGCTCTTGGCACAGGAGTCCGGTGGGTATCATCCTGTTTTTCCCCTGATACTTTTCTACAGACTCTGGCTAGGTTGGGTCTCAGATATATTTATGAAGAAGAGACGCTTTCCGAAACTGAGTAGTCGCTTGTAATAACTCATACGAGAAATATTGGGGTGATACGCTATTTGGAGGGTACGTCAGATCTGGCGCCTAGATGGAAAGAGGTTTCATACGGTAAAGCCCGAACATTCGGAGTATGTGTCACAAAGGGCGCGAAGTGTTGGCCGGAACCTGCATCATAAACGAGTATGGAGGCGATTCATTACGAAGGAGTCGGGGACATACGGTTGAGATGATTCGGCTACAGCTCAAAGAAAAGGAATTCAGTCTTCGGGCAGACGGTCGTAAGAGCGTAGCATATACGTAGGGACTCATCACCCTTGACACCCAGCATGACTCCGACGGCAGTATGTCTCGACGACAGTATACTATGATGATAAACAGTGGTCATGCTGAGTGTTACGGTAACCCCCACTGGAGCTCTGGAAGCCAACACTATAATTCTCAAAACCGATGAAGGCACAGCCGTGATTGATCCTGGGGGACCAGAAGCAGTAAAACTGCTCGATGAAGAGCCCGATTATATTTTGCTGACACATGGACACATAGACCACATCGCTGGGACTGCAGCCGTAAAAGCACGTTTCCCAGAAGCCCGTATACTCATAGGTGCAGGGGATCTGCCTCTTTATCGGCGATTCGACCTTCAGGCCCGTCTTTTCATGCTTCCGGCGCCGGATGAACTTCCCGAACCGGATGATCTTCTCAGGGGAGGCGAGAATATAATGGGACTGAAAGTGATTCATGCGCCGGGCCATTCCCCGGGCAGCATGGTGTTTTATCATCCTGATGGAATCCTCGTATCCGGAGACGTTTTGTTCAGGGAGGGAGTCGGTAGAACGGATTTGTGGGAAGGAGATTGGGAAACTCTTGTAATGTCCATCAGAAAAATTTTCAGAGAGCTTCCGCCACAGAGCAGAGTACTACCTGGACATGGACCAGAAACCACGTTGGAGTGGGAATCCGAGCATAACCCGTTTTTGCAGTAAGCATGCCTGATTTTCAGTTTTTTGGTGATTGGTCTTTGTGCCAACACGTCCATCGTACGGAGATCAGTGAGCCAGACGACTCCAGGCAAGCTATGTTCGCAGCACTGGTAGGAGAATACCTGGATACGATTGATCGCATATCTGCGAGCATTGGTGTCAGGCCTGTTATATTGAAAGGTGCAGCACTGGCATTTCTCGAATATCCCGACCCATTGTCCCGCCCCATGACGGATATCGATCTGTTTCTTCCTCCAGATGATGCCCGTAGGCTGGCCCAGGCTTTGTTGTCCCAGGGAATGAAAACAGAGACACCGCCTCCATGGAGAGCCACTTTTCACTACAGTATCAAGGGTTTTATAAAAATAGACATACATTTTTCCCTTCATGCCCATGCGTTCGGCAATGAAGACGGCCTTACTTTTTTGGATCCACGGCCCTATCCGGGATACAGGGCCCTGATGGTGCCAAGTCCCAGGGCTCATGCGGCCTACATCGTACTGCATGCATACACTCATGGGTTTGGGCATTTAAGATGGCGTTCCGACTTGTGTACGCTACTAGAAAATCATCCTGATATTGCTGATTTTTGGGATCGTCTGCCGTCAAAGGTGGCTGCATCTGGTAGACTGCATTTCTCCCTTCATCCCGGAGTCAGCGGGCGTATATGGGCGAAAGTGGTGCGAGCGATCTCTTTTTGGGAACCAGGGGGGGTATCCATATTGCTGCACAGAATGATTCATAATTTCTGAATACGTGAGACATCTGGCCGCACGCAGTAGAATCATAGCTCCCATGTTACGTTACCGTTGTCTGATTCTACGACAGGAGAGGGCAGTGGCCTACGGCGGGTGTATCCTGCAGGATACGGCTGTACAGGATAATGCGCGACGTACATAACCTCTTGATTTCATTGACTTTTTATGAATCGAACGTGTTGAAGAAGGGGGTGAGTCACTGAATGGGTGAATGGAACTGCTGGATACTCAAACAGCCTGGACCAGCACCACGGTGATATTGTCTACACCACCGTTTTCATTGGCCTGATCGATCAGTTTCGTGATGGTGGCCTCCAGATCATCCTTGTGTTCAGAGATGATCTTTTCCATGTCTGGATCTGGGACCATTCCGGAGAGACCGTCTGAACACAGCAGATAAATATCTCCGGACTGCATGTCCAGAATCTGCGTATCTACGTTCACGTTCTC
>JALWFW010000157.1 GCA_027013865.1 Polyangiaceae bacterium
ATGAGAAAGTAACCATCAGCTTGACCACAGGGCACAAACCTAGCACAAGAGCCTGCTGCACACCGCACCGATTCAGCGGCAGCATACCAACCGTCGGAGGACCGAAAGATGTCAAAGGACGACATGAAAGACGACATGAACAGCGGCAGCGATCTCGAACACGAGTTCTTTGAAGAGAATGCCACGGACGGAAGTGAAGATCTCCAGGACGACTCCCGGGTGCCGGTGATAGACGAGAAGATGCTTCGCTCCATGAGACCGTCATGGCAGCGCAGTCCCTATGTGGCCCTGGTCATAGTGGCGGCATCACTGTACTTCATGCACTCTTTGTGGGAGGATTCCATCTTTGCCTTCAGGTACGGCATACTCGGCACGAAGCCACAAAACGTGGGAGACGTGGAAGATGCTGTCAAAAATGGCACTCTGACCCACAACACATATGTGACCGTCAAGGGAATACCCTGGATTCAGAGCACATTTTTCGTGCCAAAACGCGGAGCGATCAAAAAGGGAAGCGGCCCCATCAAGGGATATTACCGCTATTTCATACTCGTGGGCTCGGACAACTCACTCATAGTGGAGGCCTACTCGAAACGGCGCGTGCTTCCTGAAAGATACAGCCTCGAATACACTGGCCGGCTCATGCGCCTGGACAGGATTCCCATAGGACGCACTCTACGGAGCTTTTACCACAGAAACGTCGAAGGTCTGGAACGTGACGTAGAATTTGCGGCACTGCCAGAAAGGCCCGTAACTCCGGAAGAAGCCCGTCGCATGAAACACAATGTATCCCAGCTCGGTCGTCCGCGTCCGGTCTTCATCGACTCGGAGGGCAAGAAATACGCCCCCATGTCTGATGACGTAGCTGACGTCAAGATCATCTACAAGGGAGATGCGACGTTTTCCTTCGATTCCAAGTTCACTGTGGACTCATCCGTAACTCTCACCTCAGGAGATGCTACAGCCTGTAAGGCAACGGATGCCACCAGCTCATCAGCGATCACCCTGGTTTATGACCCCAGGGTGGTATCCCTCCCCAGTGGAACGGTTCAGGCCCCGACATCAGGGGAGATGCTTCTCAAACTGCCCATCGGCACTAGGGTAATGGCAGGTGACTCCACCAAGGAATTCGAACCCGACAAGGAAGGCAGACTGTACACCTTCAAGACACAGTGCGGTAAACCCATCAGTCAGATGCTCAGGCTCAGGCTCAGGCCATATGCCACGCGGGAAGGAGTTCACCGCTGGCTGACTGCCCACAATCTGCCCTTCAGACCCATCGAGAAGAATGCAAAACCCTATCAGGACAGATGGTCCGTGCTGGTGAAGATTTCAGACGAGGAACTTCAGAAGTACCTGAAAATGCCCAGTCTGAGGAAAGTATGCGAAACGATGGGTGAGGGTAAGGCGGCAGTGAAACAGTGTAACATGGCCATAGCCGCCATGGTGGTGGAGCCAAGATGGGAATTCCTGCTCAAGGTTCCCTTCGACAGGATCCGGATCATGGAAGACAAACTGCTCATAATGGAAGCCCGTACGGACTTCCCTCCCCTATATAAGGAAGTCACCGAGTCAGTGAATCTCGGTTCCAAGGAGCGTCCTGTACGCATGGCAGTTCGCATTCTCAGGCCAAAGCAGCCTTCCGACCCCTATTCGGTCCCTGTGTCGTGGCTCCTGTCTTTGCAGTTCCATCAGCCTGTGATCGTTCCTCCCGATGGATTCCTCCTACGTACGGGAAGCAATCCCAAATCCTGGGGAGTCATGTGGACCGTTCCTGCACAGCTGGTACTCCTGCTCCTGCTCCTGTTCAACGTGTATGCACTCATCAAAAGGCTCGCACAGCGGGACTAGTCCCGGAGGTGAACCATGCATCTGCGCGGTAAAGCCCTTGTCATGAGGGATCTGCTGATACTCACCGCTGCTGCCTTTGCCATGGCATGGGCAGTGGTCACGCTACTGGCACCGAACCGTATAGTCGACGGCGGATTTACGGGGCTGGCAATCCTGCTGAACAATCTCCTCGGCACACCAATAGGTGTCGTAACCCTTGGTCTTACCGCAGTGGCTATGCTGGCAGGCTATTTCATCTTGGGCCCATCCTTTGGCTTCCGCACCGTTTACGCCACCATCGTCTACACTCTGGCCATCGATTTCCTTGATCAAGGTCTTCACCTGCCTCCCCTTACACACAACCTCAACCTGGCCGTCTTTTACGGCGGGTCCATAGTGGGAGCATCCCTGGCTGCCATCTTCTATACCGGAGGCTCCACAGGAGGCACGGACGTCCTTGCTGCCATAATCAAACGTTTCACCGGACTCGCCCTGGGGCGTTCCCTTTTGCTGGTGGATCTGACCATCGCCTTCACTGCCGGTCTGTTCTTCGGTGCCGAGCTGCTCATGTACAGCCTCATCCTGATATTCCTGGAAACCTATGTAATCGACCTGATTCTCAACGGTATAGGCGCTACCAAGAAAATCTGGATTGTCTCGGACAGGTGGGAAGAAATCCGCGACGCCATCCTGGATCTGGAGAGGGGCGTCACCGTGTTCGATGCCACCGGCGGATACACCAACAGTCCCCGCAAACTGCTCATCACCTATGTTCCCCGCCGATACGTCACCAGGCTGCGCAGACTTATTTTCGAGGTCGATCCCGAGGCCTTCATGGCCATAGAACCTGTATCTTCAGTTTATGGCGAAGGGTTTATATCGCCTCATGACAACAGCTAACCACCTATAATCATTAAACTATTTTCATATACAATCAGATAGAAACTCACCCGAGACAGTACATGTCCGCCTGTCTGCGCCTTTGTCCTGGTGTCACGCCGCAATAAGATTGCACTACGCCCCGTTATGTATAAACATGTCACGGTCATGAACAGAAAGGAATTCAAGCGTATCTGGCTCATCCCGATACTGGCACTGTCACTGTTTCCTCTCCTTCTTTTCTCGGTGGTGTATGTCGTCGACTTCTTCTGGCTGGGACACCGTGGAGACCAGGTCGGTTTCTGGCAACTGTTCTACACCTTCTCGGTGAACGATGCCCGGCAGATAATGGGGGGCATGGGCGAGGTCATTACCGCTGTCCTCGGCATCATCATCACGGTGGCTTCCATTATCGTGCAGTTGGCGGCCACACGCTACACACCGCGTATCTCGGAGATGTTCTTCAAGGACAGGACCAACCTTCTCATCCTAGCAGTCTTCCTGGTGGCGGCCATGTACAGTCTGTGGATAAACTACGTCATCCGAGGGAACCCGCCGCATCATCAGTTCATCCCCATTGCCGGAGCTTTCGTGAACATCATGCTCATGACCGTCACACTGCTCCTCATCGCCCCCTATTTCCTGTACGTGTTCCGGTTCCTGGAACCCGGAAACATCGTTAGGGCCATAAGAGACATAGCCATATCCGAACCCATGGCGTTCAGACACGACAAAAAAGGCATACACAAGGCCAAGACCGTCCACGCCATCGATCATCTCACCGACATCGCACTGAACGCACTCGATCAAAAGGACAAGGGCCTGGCATCGGCTGCCGTGGACGCCCTCAGGGAGCTGGCCATATCCTTCCAGCAGAAAAAGGATCTATTCCCCCCCGAGTGGTTCGCCGTCAGTGTGGAGGTACGCACGTCCAATCCTGACTTCATGTCCATGGACGTGGACATCCTAGAGGACATAGGACGTGAGCAGTCATGGTTCGAGTACAAGATATTCCGTCAGTATCAGATGATATACAACGAAGCGCTGAACCGCATGAGGGACGTGGACTACATAGTGGCCATAGATACCCGGCTCATTTTCGAAGCCGCCTACCGCAGCGGAGACATGCCCATCGTAGATCTGGCCATCAAGATGTTCAACACCTACATGCGCGCCACCTTGAATGCCAGGGACGTGCGTACGGCCTACAACGTATTTCACCAGTACCGCATGGTGATGGAATTCCTGCTCGAACACAAAGAGGGCAAACGGCTGGTGGACGTCGCCAATTTCTTCCGTTATTACGCCCAGATAGCCTTCAATATGCGCATACCGTTCATCACCGAGACAGTAGCCTATGACCTGTCACGGGTGTGCGAACTGGCATACGAGAAGGACTCTCCCGTAGCTGACGATCTCCTGGCCGTGCTCCTGGAGGTGGACAAGGAACCCGAGGGTGAGCAGCAAGAACAGTCTCTGCGGGGCGTGAGAAAGGCCCAGGTCAAGCTCGCCACATACTTCCTGCTCCACGACCGTGAGGATTTGGCACGCAGGATATACGAGGACATGCAGTCAGAACCCCTCGAACGCATCCAGTCAATCCGCGAGGAACTCATATCCGTCACCACCAAGGATTTCTGGGAAGTCATTGACCGGGGACAAAACTTCGATTATCTGCCTCCTGACAGGCGGGCTCTCCTTGGCCGTTTCTTCGGCTATTTCGCTCTGAAAGATGCATGATCCCGCACATGGAGACGTGACCCACTGAAAGATACGTGTCTGTCATGCCGGATGTCATGCCGGATGTTTTTTCGTTTACCGCTCAGACGCAACATGCTAGAAAGCAGCCGTTGTATCATCCCACCAGACACAGCGTCTCCAGGCAAGGGCCCAAAACGACATTGGGCCAAAAAGGGCATTGAACATGGGACGGTTGACTGATATTCAGGTGAATGAATTGAGAGAACAGGAAATCGCCAAACGGATAGAGGCAGGTCGCACTGGCCGGTTCCAGATCACGCCAACGGAAGGCGATCATCCCTTTTACACACTGCTCAAGGTAAGGGGCAGCAGATATCTCACTTATCAGGTGGAGATTCATTCCCTGACGGATCTCCACGAGAATTACTGTACCTGTGGAGATTACCGGCACAATGAACTTCAGGTGTGCAAACACATAGTGGCTGCACTGGAGCACCTCAAGGAAGACTCTCCCGAAGCCTTCGAATGGACGAGATCCAAAACCCCATATCAGGAAGAAGCCCTGTATCCCAGGTGGACGGATGGGCGAGAAGTGCTCTACCTGAGAACGCAAAACAGTGATATACTGAGCAGGGCTCAAAATTTCTTCAATAATAACAACGAGTTATACGACTTTTCCGTTTTCGAGAAATCAGAATGGAAACAGTTCCTGGAACTCCTGGATTCCCACGGTATCACCGTGACGCCAATGGCACAGGGGGTCATGGACAGGTGGGAACGCATATCGAAACTCAGAAACATGGTTGCAGCGGCAATACCCGACGGTATCCCTGCAGACCTGATGAGACACAAGGCAAAGAAATATCAGGTAGAAGCCGCTACCCAGCTTATCAAGAAGGGTAAACTCGTGCTCAATGCCCCACAGGGAGCCGGTAAACGGGTGGCAGCCATGCTGGCCATGGCATTCATAGAGCGTAACGTGGGCCCTCATACCCAGTACGTGATCGTGGGGCCGTCGCACCACTACACCCAGTGGCGCCTGCTCATGGATCTGTTCCTGAAACATCCCATACACCGTCTGTCCCTGAGAGGCGGTCGCAAGCGCCTTAATCAGATGCTCTCCCGTGAAAAATTCTTCTTCGCCAGCTATGAGACCATCCTCAGGGACGGGTGGATAATCAACCAGATAGAGCCGGCCGTGCTGGTATTCGATGAAATTCAGACCGTTGAACGGTGGCATGGTTCCACGGGAAGTGTACTCAAATCCCTGGAAGCTCCGTACATGATGTTTCTCACCCACGGTCTTGAGGCATACCCCGAACTCACCGTGAACCTGGCCCAATTCGTGGAACCCCACGGTATGGGTCCCATGTGGCTCTTCATGGCGCAACATGCACACCGGGATGCCCGTGGCCGCATAACCGGCTACGATCTCGACATTCCGCGCCGTCTCCTCGAATCATACGTGTTTGAGATATTTTCCCGCTCCTACAAGGCAAAACCCAAGCGTCCACGTCTGCGTCTCGGGGTTCAACCATCCAAAAGACAGAAAAGTCTGTGGGAGACGTACCTTAAAAAGCTGACTGCACTCACTGCCGTGAAATACGCATGGGAAGAACGGGAGGCCGAACATGCACGGGAACTGGTCCGCTCCATGCGACTGCTTGGCGGCAGGATGGAGCCAGAAGGAACTGATACTCCGAAGATGGAGGTCCTCAAACAGATTCTCAGGGCCCATGCTCTCGAAAAGGTGGACAATACTACACGGCTGCGCATCAGGAAACCGGGGCACCATCTATCCAAACGTGTAGTCATATTCACCCACTGGCCCGAGCTCGTGGGATTCATAAAGGACTCCCTGGAGTCCCAAGGATATTCGGTATTCGTTCTCAAAGAGGATGGCGATCTGGCTAGGTGGGAGGATCACACCGTGGCCGTCATGTACGACAAACCGTACAATCCGCAGGTCTCCGGGGTTGAACTCCTTATTCATTACGACTGGCCATGGGAGAAGGATATCCTGGAGAAGGGAAGAAGAGCCCTAGTATCCCCCCCAGAAGAGGAACGCCTCGTGGAGGTGACTCTGTTCACCCGCGCGTCCATAGAGGACGTGGGTGTCAGGATCATGGAGAACTCCCCCACCATAATCGGTGAGTGGTTCGATGCATCTCCAGTGACCCGCCAGCCTTCCGTAGACAGCATAAGGACCATATGCACCCGCCTCAGCATGCTCCTGAACGAGCGTCACCTCACTGGCCGGTATCGCGTTCACTCAGGACCTCACTCCAAGCGTAGATCACGTTCACGGCTCAGGGTTCCCATGCTGGGCAAAGGCACTGAAATCGAAAATCCTGGCTCTTTCGTGCGTCCCAAAAACAGGTTCAGGATGGATTCGATTTTTGACTCAGGACCACGGGCCATCATCTCCAAGCAGCTGGTGTGGGACAAAGGTATCGCCATGCCAGATTTTTCGGGCACTTCGGTTCTGTGTGACGTAAAACGTACCCCACGCGGACATCTAACGTCTGCCCAAGGGATCACCAAGAAGTCGTTCATGGCCTGGAAGGCAGATGCTCTGAGCCGGATGGCCCTTGCCCTGAACAAAGCCAACTTCATCATAGCCACCGAAGAGCTGCCAGCAGAACTCAGATCCATGCTGTTTGGCGTCAAGATATTCAATATCCTTCCCTATCTGTCTGAACAGGCAGGAATGACCCTCACCCTTGCTCAGGTACTGGAGGGCACTTTGGATCAGAAGCCCCAGTGGGACGATTCGAAGCTCATGGAGCTGGCGTCATCGGCCAAGTGGAGCGAAATAGCCTCTCTGTCCAAGGAAGATCTCAAAAACGTGTGGAAACTTCTGGTCAAGATTCACCGCGAAGGCAAATTCTCTTACACAGATGCAGGATCAGTAAAAGACGTGCCAGCGGATCTCTCAGCCGTACTGCCCGAAGACATACTGGACCATCTGAGGGAAGGTACCGACATCTGAGCACCATGGACTACTCGTACACTCTCTACCTCAAGGGACTGCCCGAGGAAATTCCCAATCCCCCCGAAGGCGTCAAGCTTCAATTCACCAGTTCAGGAACATCCGAAGTACTACTCCCCCCCCATCCAAGCCGGAAATTGGTGGAAGAAGTAGTGTCCTGGCTCAGTGAGATAGCCGGACAGGCGCCTGATCTCCAGATTTACGACCCCCAGAGGATGGTCACCACGACCACCGTGCCCTCGGCCGAAGAGCTCCACGCAGCCACGAGCTCGAGGGGCCACATAATAACCGATGCCATCACAGGGGATCCAGGGGCCTACGGGCAGATAGAAGAAGAGGAAGACCTGTCTTTCATGGAAAGGCACCCCACTCTCACCGTGCTTCTGTGTATCGTGGTGCTCTATATGCTCATGGACTTCGGTCTAAGACTCGTCATGGGATGCCTGTAAAACCAAAACCTGGCCTAAAATCCCAGTCTCGGTAGTGTGATCCTCAAACCAGGAGTCAGAAGGCTGCCCATACGTCCCAGGGAACTGAGCCTGATGCGCCTGCCTCCAACAGTGCCCGCCGCATCATGCAAAACCCAATAACCGCGGCTGTCACGCACAAAGTAGACTACAGACCTGCCGTACCGGCCCGATACGATATGAAACTCTGCCCAGCCTCCTGATGGATTCCACACCGTTTTCACCTCTGAAAGCACATCACTAGCCTTCCTAAACAGCCGCCCTGCCTCAAAAGTAGTTTTCGAAGGCTGCAGATCGTACCACCCGATGTATTTTCTGAACCCCCCCTGGCGTGCCAGAAGTTTCCATACAAAATGAATCTGCCTGGATGAAAATGCCCTAAGCAGACCTCGTCGCACACGCCCCCGAGCGAGTCCAGAGGCCATGGCCATGGACGCTGGAAATATGCGGGCCGCAAGGAGCAGCGGAATTTTAGACCTGCGACCCAAATACACGTAACCGCCTGAAATAACACATGTTTTTGGCGTACAGCCAAGCTGTATTCTTGCCATGTCTCCGAATGATAAAGTCCACTGCTCCCTGCCTGAGACCACTACCCTAAACCTCCCTGACCTGCCATCTTTGGAAATAGAGACAGAATCACTGGAGTTCCTGTGGGCCAGGACAAACCGGGTCCATTGTCTTACGAGAGTACCCAAAGGCACCTTAAAGTCTGAAAGACGCCTGAGACCGGCCCCTACCTGCCGGGCTGTAGAACCTTCGAATGTCGAGGCTACCAACTCTGGAGAATCGGATGCGAGCCCTTCATAAAGAGCCATCAGTGTAGACAAGGGAGCTGCCAGACGTGCTAGGTCCAGTCCCCCAAATTCCCTGACGTAAAGACCCGACACACATGGACCGCTCTCGTCCTGGGCGAATAGCACCCCTACCGGGGAGGAGGGGTCCGAAGGCTGACCGTGAGGAACACCTGAAATCACGGCAGGCATACGGGACAAACGCGGCACTAGCCTTTCAAAGGGGAAGTAAATTCTGCTGAAACTCCGTATGCGTCGGGACAAAGAAGCGCATACACAGCCACGCATGTCATTCCACACCCTTGCCCTGTCGGAAGGAGTCATGACCTTGTGCCCGAACTCCCTGATACGCGAATAGACGCGGGCGCAGCTCAGTAAGTGGGACGCGCTCTTCCGTGAAAACGACATACCTGGTGAATGAAGAGCAACATCCGATATCACTCCATCGGAGGATATGACGGTGTCCAGGATGAAGGGTCCCCGTACGGATGTTTTTGCGATCCTGCCGAATAGTGCCGTACCATGGAGGCCCCGAATCTTCACGGACAGTCTGAGATTATGTCCGTCAAAGGACTTGAGAGACATGTCCCGCAGAAGTCTTTTCCAGGAAATATGGGACAAAAAACTAGTAATTTCAGTAGGATATGAAGATTTTTTATTTCCGGCTCCAGAAACCGAGTTCCACAGTTCCCAAACCGGCCAAATCCAGGCAGGAAGGAGACGCCGGACGGCATTCACACGGCCTTCGTGCCACTCCTCCAGCGCTACCGTCCATGATATAGCAGCCTGCAATAACCACGACAGAGGAACGTGTACCCTGCCAGAGTCAATTCGTCCATCGGTGAGACTCCATATCTTACCGTTTTCGGTGAAATGCAGCACCAGCGTCATTGATTCTGCAGAAACCGAAATCGTGGCATGGTGACCGTTTATGGAAGTACGTATACTGCGCCGGTCACGTGAAGCCGATACACCACCCACTGGCACTTCCCGCAATATTCGGCGAACGGTACCAGAATCAAGGATTCGCCTGAGAGGGGTGGCCACGGCAGGAGATATGTTATCAGGCACCACACCTCTCTTCAGGTAATCGATCATGGTGCGCACACTGACGACGAGACGCAGGGAGGACACAAGGGAGGTCCAGCGTCCCTTGCGTCTGACTATCATATCCAAGACTTTCCAGCCGTCAGGGGTCCTGATACAGTGAAATTCCACCTTTGAACGAGCTCCCCTGGCCACTATCACTGCTCTGTCACCGCTGGTGCGGAAAGAGTCATAAGAGATTTTACCCTCACGCCTCTCACTGCGGCGGGTGACCCCTGACATGGCCTTCAGGTCACGTGAGTCGAGCTCTTGGAACAGACGCTTGAGCTCACCATGAGATCGTGCTATCAGCTCTGGGCGGTCCGCTTTTCTGAGTGCCGGGGCAAAGCCGTACTTCACTGTATAAGCGACTGGTACGGCAGACGACACCAGGCAGCCGTTCCCCAGAAACGCGACAAAAATCAAATATGCGCTAAAGTATAGATGGCGTTTCACCATGACGCCAAGGAGTCTGCCATGAAAGACATGTTTGGCAACATCACACTTAACCGACGTGAACTTCTGATTCTTACTGGAGCAGCTACAGTGGTGGGATGTGATGACGACTCATCAGGTACCTCATCCCTCAACAACACCAGCAACAACACAACGAATAACACCACCAACAACGGCACTGACACCGGAGGCGGCACCGATACCAACAACGGCACCGACACCAACAACGGCACCGACACCAACAACGGCACCGACACCGGAGGCGGCACCGATACCAACAACGGAAACAACGGAAACAACGGAAACAACGGAAACAACGGAAACAATGAGAACAACGGAAATAACGGAAACAACGGCACAGCGGAACGTCCACCGACCACGGTGAGCCAAACCGTTGAGCCAGTGGTTCCTGCAGATCCGGCCCAGCTCAGTGAATCTGACCGCATCAACTTCGGATTGACCCATCCAGGTCAAGGAGAGCCCTACACCGAACGGGACGACTTAGGTGCAGCCCAGGTGTCCCAGGGAACACAAAATCCCAATTCCATTGCGTACTTTGCCCAAGTGACCGACATTCATCTGGTGGATGAGGAATCTCCTGCAAGGCTGATTCACTCCACGAAGGCGGAATCTTCTGCATGGCGGCCACAAGAACCGTGGAGCGTACACCTGCTTGCCGCTGCCCTGCGCACCATCAACGAGTTTGCTGAGGTGCGCTCCCCCGACTTTGTACTGTTCACTGGAGATCAGACAGACAACCACCTTCAGATAGAGCTGGACTGGTTCCTTCAAGTCGTGGAGGGAGGCGACATCGATCCTGACACCGGAGACGACGACCATGCACGGTCCGGCAACAACCCCACCCCACATGAGCCGTTTTACTTCGAGGGGCTGGCCAGCAGTATCCGATGGTATGCAGGCATCGGGAATCACGACGTTTTCACCCTGGGAACCACTGACGAGGACAATCTTGCGGATCCCACCGGGGACGACGCCTCTCCACCAATATGGACCCAGGTGGCCGGTGACTCGGATTACGTGCAACCAACCTGTTTTGATGCTCCCGAATACGACGGCCTGATATACAATGACGATCCCCCCAGGTGTTACGTTCCCATGGACGATGAATACTACACGGATCCAAGTGAGACACCTGACTCTAGACGCCGTTATGTAGGCAAGGGAGAGTTCATACAGAGACTCAAGAATTCTTCCGTCCATGAACCCGTAGGTCACGGATTCACGGACTGGAACGTCAACAGTGAGCTTGCGTACTGGAGCGACGAAGACGCTATACCCGATACCAGGGTGGCCCTGGTTATGCTGGACACCACCGACGGAGCCGAAAACTACGGTATTTTCGATGATGGTTTGAAGGCAACGGGAGCCATAAGTGATGCCCAGCTCCAGTGGCTGGACGAGACTCTCACCCAGCTGGAGTCACAGAACAAAATCATCATCGTGGCATGCCATCATCCTCTTGGCCGCAACTGGGACGAGGTTTCGGTTGATTTCGGTGTGAAAAACGGGGCAGAAGAGCTACGCAACATCCTTCATTCCCATCCCAACGTAACGGCCCTCATAGTGGGACATGGCCACAGAAACAAGGTATATCCCCACCCGGCGCCCTCCGGCATGGAAGTATGGAACGCCTACTGGGAAATTCAGTCACCTTCCACACTGGACTGGCCCCAGCAGTTCAGGTTCTTTGAAATAGTAGACAACGGCGATGGCACCGGCTCCATTTACGTGACCAACGTCGACTACGACCTGCGCCCTGAAGACCGTCAGGATGCGGTAACACGCGAGCTCGACGAGCTGGCCATGGCAGGACGCTTCTATGGTCTCACATATGTGCAGGAGGGGATGACTCCTCTGGATTACAAGGGGCAGCCCGAGGATCGCAACGTCATCCTGCGCTTTGCATGGCCCCCGTCCCTGGCCAACATCCTAGGTAACCTACCCAGAAGACCAGTAGAGTCCCTGAACTTCATTCCCTCTTCTTCCAAATCACGTCGCATATCCTAAATTGTTCAATAATTACATATAGTTACAACCAATACACCAGAAATACCCTCTGATGTGGCATGCATCCGTCTTGTGTGTTATCTCCCCAGATACCGTGAATCACAGGATGCAACACCATGCATATATCAGATACTGCCCGCACAAGACTGGACCTACAGTGGATAACAGACCAGCTCAAAGTGGCAGGAGAATCCGGTAACCGGGCCAAACGCATGCTGCGCATGTATGGTCCCGGAGAAGAAGCTGCCCTCGAAGAAAAACACTACAATCTGCGTATTCTCATAGACCTCGTAAGCAGTAAGCGGGATCTCGAGCTCGTAAACTCTTTGCGCAATCTAGTAC
>JALWFW010000158.1 GCA_027013865.1 Polyangiaceae bacterium
GTTCAAATGAGTTCCCTGCTTAAAAGGGATTACGACTTATTTTCAATCGCATGTAGGCTAATTCCTTTGTCGTCCCAGAGGTTCAAATGAGTTCCCTGCTTAAAAGGGATTACGACTAGTCGTTAGCGATCTGCGCCCATGCGTCTTTCGCAAAGTTCAAATGAGTTCCCTGCTTAAAAGGGATTACGACTCTTTGCAGAAGTATGAGTTCTGCATTTTCCCAGGTATCCCGTTCAAATGAGTTCCCTGCTTAAAAGAGATGATGGCCTTTTAAGGTGGTTATTATCTGGCCAACGTTTTTTGTATTTTTGGGTACGAAAGTGTTCTGGACAGATGTCCAAGGGGGAATCTCCTGGAAGGTGTGATCCAGACACCATATGTGAGGATGCCGGGGGATCTGCTTCCCGAAGGGAAAATTTTTTGCATGTGGGGTAAATGATGCTTGGTGAGGCAAAAAGTTCTTTTGTTACAATATGTTACGGCTATTTACAGACTAGAGGGGTCCCTTTGGAAAACAGTTGACAGTCAAACGAAACTGTATATAACATCTCCTCGCACGCCGCGATGGCGTGGTGGCGATCGGGGATCGTCTAATTGGCAGGACATTGGGCTCTGGTCCCAAGAGTCTAGGTTCGAGTCCTAGTCCCCGAGCCACTGTGGCCCCATCGTCTAGCGGTCTAGGACGCCGGCCTCTCACGCCGGAAACCGGAGTTCGATTCTCCGTGGGGTCACCCGGGATAGCCGTCTGGTCTTTACGATCAGGCGGCTTTTTTGGTTTCCGCGGGATGCCTCGGGTGTGCGTGGTTTCTGTCTGGCAGTTATGCGCCAAATCACGACGTTTGCCCCGGATACCGGGCTTTGGGTCGCAATGCTGGGAAAAATCCCCCGCACCCCCGCAAAAGCGTATACGGAAGACCGCAAACCATGGGTGTTCTCAAGGGTGTTTGGGCACAGACCATCCTTCTTTTACATAAAGGAGATTTCCGCAACAGGAGTTTTTTTCCGGTTTTTCGGCACGAAGTCCGGTCGATGGGATGCGTTTGGCTTGTAACATGCTGTAATTATTGCCTCTTTTTGTGAGCTTGGGCATCTTGGGCACAAACCCCACTCTTTTGACACAGCTGGACACGTGCACTACTTTACTGCGCGGAGGTGGATGATGCTCTTTACTCTCGTGGTCGTTCTGGCATCGCTGTTTGCTGGTTTTGCAATGGGTTACGGAATCAGGGCTCTCATGGATCAGGAGCTCAGCCCGCAGACACATGACGACGAGCACAGCGAGGAGACCCGGAGGGTGGAGCAATTCCAGCTTCAGGAACTCCTGGAGACGGATCACGAGTTCATAGAGGCAGACCCGCCTGAGTTGGTGCCAAAGGAACACCTGGAGCGGGCCTACACGGAAATCGCCGTTCTCAGGGCACGCCTTGAGGAGATGGAACGCACCCTCGCAGATTCCGCCCGCAGCGGTGATCACGCATCCATGGGAGGCCGTGGGTGATATGATTCCGGCAGACACGCTGCCTGAACCCCGCCCCATGGCGACACGTCTGAGGAGCAGGGTCAACAAAGCCATCGAAAAGATCAGGGAACAGGGGCCGCTGGAGGTTCTCGAGAAGCAGGGCCACGGTCGCGGTCTGGAAATTGGCAGTGATATCCTGCAGATAGCCGAACACCACCTTCAGCCTCCGCAGATTGGAGCCCTGGAGACCATCCACGATCTGCACGACAAGATAGCCCTGAGACAGTACGAGACCCTGCGTCCCTTCACCATGGAGCCCACGAGTGGGCTTCGCCTGTCCCAGCAGGTGTTGCCGGTGTATTCCATGGCCGTGGTGGGTAGTGGGTCATGGGACGCGCAGATGCCAGCCGTGTTCATGGGCCCCCTGGTGGCTGCCGAGGTGGCGGGCGTGCGTCACCGCTGGGCGTTTCTGGAACCCGACGGACATGGCGGTATCTCTCCTGTGTCGCTTCATGCGGCCCGTCTGGGGCGTCCCACGAAGGTATTTCGCGCCGGAGGCATGGCTACTCTGGTGGCGCTTCACGATGGCGTGTTGGGTCAAGTCCCCGACAGGGTTGTACTGGTTGGCGGTGACAGGCTGGTACGCGCTGCCCACGAGATACTGTTCGGGACAGGAAGATCGCGGGGTTACGGCCTCGTAGTGCTGTGTGATGCCGATGCCGTGCCGGATGCCATAGTCGATGTGTTATCCCGGTGGCTGAGGATAGAGCCGTACAGACCCACCGCAGTGGTAACCACCTCCAAGATGGTTCACAGGAAACTCAGGTCCCGGAGTGCTCCGGAGCCCGTGCCGTCGTGGTGGGGAGACTTCGAAAATGCGGTACTGGTGCACGTCTCAGGTACTTACCAGGCCCTCGACATGGTAAACCGGGTGCGTCCTGACATGGTGGTGCTCATGGGACCCTCCTTCGAGGAGTTGGCATCCGAGGTTAGGGCCAGCCACGTTCTCGTGGGGCGTTATTCCGAGCCCGCAGTGCTTGCCATGGCCGGATCCCTGGCTGCGCTGGGAAGATCCGGGGTGCTTGACTATCTGACCATCCACGGCATTCATGTATCTACCCCTCAGACAGCATCCCGTCTTGCCACTCTCGTGAGGCTTTCAGGTGATGAGCTGTAATGAAATTCTTCAGCAGTTACGCATGGTTGGCACGGATGATTCCTTCACTGGCCCCGAGGAACTGAACGTTGACGGAGTAGTGGTGAGGGTCAGGGGAAGAGCAGTGCTAAACGGCGTGTCCCTGGTCGTGAGTCCCGGTGACAGGATACTCGTAACGGGTGGACACGGAGCAGGAAAAACGATTCTTGGCCGTGTGATGACGGGTCTTCAGAAGCCGCAAGAGGGGCGTGTGATGTTCATGGGTAGGGACGTGTACGCGGGTTGCGGAGTCATGCAGGCCCTGCGCTCGTGCACTGGGGTGGTGCCGCAGAGGGATGCTCTCATTCTCGAGGCGACTGCGGTTGAGAACGTGACTGGGTTCAGGCGCGGTGTCTCGGTCCGGCAGGCCGTTTCTCTTCTTGGTGATCTGGGTCTTGACGGTCATACTGCCCAGCCGGTGTCGCGTCTGTCCGGTGGCATGAGACGCCGGGTGCTCCTGGCCCGGGCTCTCGTGCACAGGCCGCGTATCCTGGTTCTGGATGAGCCGCTGGCAGGTCTTGATGAACACACGGCCATCCGGTCGCTGGATCTGGTTTTCGGATATGCTGATGCCGCCGGGGCGGCTATGGTGGTCTTTGGAGCAGATCCGTACCCGTTCGAACGCTGGTCCATGCGCAGATTCGAACTCGTAGACGGAGTCCTGAGGGACTACTGGCCCGTTTTTGATGAAGGAGAAGCGTCTTGAGGTTCCTGAGTCCAGCGTATGAGGTCATCACCGCCCTGGGAGACGGCCTTTTGATGGGGCTGGAGGCCTTGGCTCGCGTGGGGACCATGGATCGCAGGGAGTTTGTGCAGGCTCTTTGGGACGCTGGTTCATCCCTCGTATTTCCGGTGCTGCTGGTGTCTTTTTTCGGTGGTGTGCTTCTCGCCCTGCAGACAGAACCTATCGTTGCAGCCACCGGGGCGGCGTCCGTGTTTGGATGGGCCGTTGGTTACACGTATCTGCGTGAGGTGGGCCCCCTACTTGCTGGCCTGGTGTTCCTGGGCAGGACGGCTCTGGACTGGGCCGGAACCCTGGCGTATCTGAATACTGCGCACACACCACGTTCCTTGGCCTTTGCGGGGGTGGATCCAGTGTCGTACTTCGTTGCTCCCAGGGTTTGGGCTGCCGTGACTTCTCTGCCCCTTCTTCTGGCTCTGGGTAACGTGGCTGCCCTTGCCGGGGCAGTGACCTACGGTGAGTTTGCCGCAGGAATAAGCCGTGCCGGATTCATGGATTCGCTTCTGGGGGGGCTGCACACCGGGGACCTGTTCATGGGCGTGGTCAAGGCAGCTCTGTTCGGTATGGGTTTAACTGTGGCGGCCGCGGTGGCAGGGCTGCGTGCTTCTGGCGGTGAGGAGGGAGTCGCCCGTGCGGTGCGCTCGGCTGCTTTTGCGGGACTGTTGAGCATGGTGTCACTGGATTTCATCGTTACCAGGTGGTGGGCATGAACGGTAGGGACTGCAAAAACGCATACGGACGCGGGCGAGGTCAGGACAAGAATATCCTGCATAGGATGACTGAGTCTCTAGGGGATGCTGTCCTGGGTCTGGCGTACGACTCTGCTCATACAGTGAACACGGCAATACGGGCCGCTGGTGGTATCGTGCCGCGGGGAGGATACAAGACCCCGATGGGTCAGGCGGTGGGTATGTACGTGGTGCCGGCTCTGCCGGTTATCCTGGCAGGCACGTTTTTGGTCGGAGCCGTGTCGCAGTGGCAGGTTGGCGTGCAGGTACGGCAGATGGGCCTCGCCCAGTCGGTGGTTTCGGCTCATGTCATTCGCATTTTGTTTCACGCCCTGGTTCCGGTCTTTACGGCGTTCTTTGCGGTTACTGCCATCGGTGCCGGAGCTGCGGCGCGTCTTTTCGTGCTTCACGAACGTCGGGTCCCCGAGGCTTTTACCCTCGGGAACATCGATCCAGTGCATTCTCTCGTCTCACCGCTGCTGGTGGCTGTTATGGTGACCATGCCTCTCGTGATGGCCCTGGCCGAGATGTCGGCAGTTGCCGGTGCGGCCTTCAGTGCCTGGTGGTTTGGTTCGGATCCACGTCTATTCGTGGATTTTTCGGCTCTCAGATGGGAGGACGGGGTCATCGTGCTGGCAAAGGCGGCGGCCTTCGGGTTCATGGTCCCGGTTACCGCAGGGGCCCGCGGACTTCCTCGTGTGTCCGAACCGTGGCACACACCGGGTCGTGCTGCCTCCATGTCGGTGCTCGACGGTCTTATGATGTGTGGAGGAGCTGACCTCTTTTTGGGCTACATTCACAAATTGTGGGTGTCGTAGGGCTGGCTGGTTACCTCATGACGGATCCTTCAGTAAAGTGACGGCCGCTCCTACCTGTGTGGCGTTTTATATTCTATGCCTAAAAGCAGCATAACTATTTGTTTTCATTGGGTTTTGTTGGCTTGTCATACTAGGGGGGAACGACGGCCGTCTTGACCGTATTGGGACCGTGTGTCTCAGTGGCCCGTCTGTGGTGCTGGAACGGCTGAAGGAGTGTTGTTTTGGCTGGATGAATGAGAGTCTTGGTTCGTTTTCCGTCCCGAAGAGCTGCCTGAAGTGTCGCTGGCCCGTGATCCAGCTCTTGATTTGCCGTTGAGTACCATCCGAATCGCCGGAATGTTGCCTGATCCGTACAGCATGGAATAAATCTGATAGCTGGACACCACACGCTTGACATAGCCACGGGTCTCTGAATAGGGGATGGCTTCCACGAAAGCGTCGAGTTCCATGTCTCCTCTGCGTTTCAGCCACCTGCGCACAGCGCCTCTGCCAGCGTTGTATGCTGCCGCCACGAGGGCAGGGTGTCCGTGGAACTCGTCCCACAGCTCTTTCAGATGGCGGGTGGCGATGCGTATGTTCGTGTCCGGATCCAGCAGTTCCTTCTCCGACGGCACCTTGATGCCCGCACGTTTAGCAGAGTGGTGTGCCGTTGCTGGCATGAGCTGGCACAACCCCAGGGCACCTGCCCAGGAACGGATGGTTGGAGTGAATCCGCTTTCCTCACGCATGATGGCCCATACGAGCCGACTGGGGATGCCGGCCAGCCGCGATTCCCGTTCGACCACAGATTCGAAGGCCCTTGGATATGCCATGCGCCACAGAGCCTTTCTCGGTCCGGCAGGCCAGCCTTTCAGGTGGTCATAGAGAATCCGACCGACTATACGGTGGGAGATGTCGTACCTGCCGAGCATGTCCATCACATAGGCCACACCTCTCCAGAAGTCGGGAGCCTTCAGCACGTCCTTCCTGCGGAAGGGGCGCCGGGATATCAGATGCTGCCAGGCCTCGTTCGGAAGTCCTAGGCGGGACAGCTCCAAGAATGCCGCGAAGTAACTGTCGGCAAAGCGCGAACTTTTCAGCACCGGCCATGGTGTGGTGGTGGGTGTGGTGCTGGCAAGGAGCCTCCCCAGCAGTCTGCCGCCGCTTCCTGGTGACATCCCGTCCAGACGCTGGAGGGCTAAAAACGAGTAGAAGGTGCCAGGGGCTTCCTTTACGGTGCGTTCGAGGAAGACCATGGCTTCGGCATTCATTCCTAGATTTCGGCATGCCATGGCAGTCCAGTACAAAAGGCGTGCCCAGTCCTCGAATGGAGGAACAGGTTTCAGGTGCGGAAGCATGGACTTGAGTTCCCTGCGCACGAATCGCCACCGATGGGTCAGCAGGGTGTCTTCCTTCACCAGCATCCATGCAGCATCGAGAGCTCTGTCGCCGCCGGCTTTAGCTGCCCTGCGCAGCATTCTACGGGCCTTTTTCACGAGTCCCCTGGACGTGTAGGTGGCTGCGAGTCTGAGCATGGCGTCGTCTGCGTAACTGTGGTGTGGATGTTCCCTTATTACCCGGCGGAAATACGACGATGCCCAGTTGAGCCAGCCGGCTCTCTGGCATGCCTTACCAGCCATGTACTTAACTTTTACCCTGAGATCCGCATCGGGATGGTGTTCGCACAGCCTGACCGCGCGCCTGAGAATTCTTGCTGTACGCTTCATCTCCTTCCTGGACCGTTTGAGGTAGAATCTGCTTCTGCCGAGGCGGTATTCCAGTTCACATCTCAGTCTGGCAGGACAGCGTTTACGTCTCAGGAGGCCTACTTCCTTCCATACGTGCCGATGGAGGTTGAGTGCCTGGAGTCTGGCCAGTCGCTGCGCCCATTCACTGCAGTTTGCTTCCTTGCGGATGCTGCGGCGATACCAGGATCTCATGAGCGTCTGGGCCTGCCGTGAGTAAGTCGATACCGGGGTCGCGTACCAAGGGTACATCAGATACGGCCGGATCTTGCGATATGGTTTTTTTAGGGAATGCCATAGCCGGGCAATACTAAGGGAAGCTTCTGCCAGTTCTGCCCTGGAGTACATGGAGGATGCCCTGACTGCCGCATGATACAGTTTTGCGGCCCTGGTGGCCTGACCCGCGGCTCCGGCGAGCTGGGCCATGAGAAGGGGATTTCCGCGAATTCGCTTGGCAAAGGGAGATGATACCGCAGTGCGTGCCTGGGCGCGGTTGCCAGAGCGTATGATGCTTCTGACAGTGTACTGGGCCAGGACCTTCGAGAGCGCGGGGAACCTGTCGGCAGATACCTTGAGGAGCGGTGTGGCCCTGTCGTACCTGCCCAGTCTGAAGTAAGCCATTGCCTCCCACAGCATTCTCATGGGGGTTTTGTTTTTGCCGTCCAGGTATTCCAGGAGGGTTCTGTATTTACCGGACAGGATGAGATCGAATGGCGCGGGATCCCTTGTCCTGTATGTACTGAAGGAGGTGGGAAGGAAGCGTCCCGCATTTCCGGCAGTGGTCATCAAAAGTATCAGAAGCACCGTGTGAGGTGTCATGTCGGTCTCCTATGATTTTTACGTGAAGGATAGCACCAGGCAGCACTGCGTCCAAACAGCAGGGGTTATACGGCATGGACGGCCTGATTCTAGACGACCCGTTCCGCATGGGCCGGGTCTTCACACGTATAGAGGGCAGTGGATTGGGTGACTTCAGTAACCATATTTCCAGTCTTTGACTTTCCTGTATGGCTTTGCCTGGAGTGTAACCCAGGGCCTGTTTCGCCGGTTCCTACGTCCCATGAAACTAGGAGCTCCATTAGTCCCGTCTGTGCAGTGATTCTTCATTACACCAACACCCCACATGTGACTGGAGCCCTGGGTATGGATTGACACTGTGAAGTCGGATTTTTATTAAAAGATCAATAATTTCAAATAGTTATACGCAAAATCCGACGGTGCCGAAAACACGTACGCATGGCGAGGGTGAAGGTACGGATGTGTCTTTTTGTCTTTGTTCAGGGTTTGACTGCTGAATGGGGATTATCCGTTTTTCGAGGGCAGAGATTCAGATGAGGGTAGGGGATGTATGTATGGCGTCGTATGAGGTGCTCACCAGGGCAGGGTACCTAGAGGCGTGCCGTCCGGTGTGGAGCGCTGGGCATAGATGCCATATCCGTTGCCGTCCTGTTCCAGACTCTCCCAGGCTGTAGCAAACCGTCCGTCAGCACCCACTACCACGTCCGGATTTACCTGATCGCTGTGAGTATAAAGATTTATCAGGAACTGGTTGCTCATGAAGCTACCGTCGGAGTCGAGACGTCTGGCAAGGATGCCGAATCCGTTGCCGTCCTGATCCAGCCCCTGCCATACCACCACGAAGCGACCGTCAGGAGCCATCGATACGGCAGGATTCCACTCTTCTAGTTCATAAAAGTCATCGACCTTCAGTTCATCTCCTACTGGATTTCCGTTGGAGTCATAGATACGGGCCATGATGCCCCAGCAGTATCCCGAATGAGGTACCTCGACGAAGGCATGCCATACTATCACGAACCGCCCGTTAGGTATCATGGCGATATCGAGGGCGTCGTGGGACTGTCCGGATGTACTGACCTGGAACTCGGGGCCATCAGGGGAGCCGTCTGACATGAACCGCTGACCGAAGACACCGTGATTTTCGATACGCCAGACAATCGTGAAATTGCCGCTGCTATCGATGGCAACAGCTGGATTGTACGGGTCGTTGCCTGGGGCGATTACCTGGTATTCGGGACCATCAGGGGAACCGTCTGGCATGAACAGACGGGCAAAGACAGTGTATTCATTGTTGATGTCGTGTTCCTGCCAAATCACGACGAAGCGACCGTCAGGAGCCATGGCCATTTCAACCAGGAGGTCGTGGCTTTGTATGTTGAGTTTTACAGGTATCTCATTGCCCAAGGGGCTTCCGTCGGCACTGTAGAGGCGTACGTAGACTGCATGACTCGTAGAATTCCGAACGCCCCAGGCTACGGCGAAGTGTCCGTCCGACGCCATGGCAGCCTTGGGGTAGTCGGCGCTGTTGGCTTGTTCTAGTGTCCAGATTGCGAGTTCAGAGCTGTCAGGTGTTCCATCAGACCCGTAAACCCGAGCATAAGCAGTATTGCCGGTGGACCAAACCACCAGGACTCGCCCATTTGAATCCATGGCTATGCTTGGACGTTCCTGGAATCCTTCAGTGGTGGTGTTGACCTGGAATTCGCTTATGGAGCAGGAGGTGCAGCCATCCCAGTCGACACCATTGCCGTCGTCGCACGCCTCTCCAGTGGCGTCGTCCACGATACCGTCGCCACATCGCGGCAGGCGGCAGTCGGTGCGGCATGCGGCATTGGGATCACTGGAGTTGGATGTGCCGTCGTCGCACTCCTCGCCGTACTGACTGTCGAGTATTCCGTCACCGCACGATGGCAGGCGGCAGTTGGTGCGGCAAGCATTGGGAGTATTATCGGAGTTGGCAGCTCCGTCGTCACATTCCTCGCCTGCATCCACGGTACCGTCACCGCAGGTGGAAAGAACGCCCTCGCACTGGGTGAATCTCAGTGTGCAACCATTGCCGCAGACAAGGGTTCCGCCAGTATAACCGAATTCCTCGCAGGTGTGGCCGGCCAGGTTAGCTCCGTCGCACTCCTCGCCGTGCTGATCGTCCACTATTCCGTCGCCGCATCGTGGGAGTTTGCAGTCTGTGCGGCATGCGGCATTGGGGTTGTTGGAGTTGTTTGCGCCGTCGTCACACTCCTCGCCGAGACTGGTATCGGTCACGCCGTCACCGCATCGTGGGAGTTTGCAGTTGGTGCGGCATGCGGCATTGGGGTCGTTGGAGTTGTTTGCGCCGTCGTCGCACTCCTCGCCGAGTTGGTCGTCGAGGACACCGTCACCGCATCGTGGGAGTTTGCAGTCGGTGCGGCAGGAGGCATTAGGATCATTGGAGTTATTTGCGCCTTCATCACACTCCTCGTTTGTGTCTACTATGCCGTTGCCGCAGATCTCGGTGGATTTACAATCAGCAGAGCATCCGTCGCCGCTTTGGGTGTTGCCGTCGTCACACACCTCGCCGAGATCGGTATCGGTCACGCCGTCGCCGCATCGTGGGAGGTGGCAGTTGGTGCGGCAGGAGGCGTTGGGGTTGTTGGAGTTGTTTACGCCTTCATCGCACTCCTCGCCGAGTTGGTCGTCGAGGACACCGTCACCGCATCGTGGGAGGTGGCAGTTGGTGCGGCATGCGGCATTGGGATCATTGGAGTTGGCGGTTCCGTCGTCGCATTCCTCGCCAATCCAGTCGTCGGTGATTCCGTCACCGCAGTGCGCAAACCTGCAGTTGGTGCGGCAGACAGCGTTGGGGTCGTTGGAGTTGGCGGTTCCGTCGTCGCATTCCTCTCCTAGTTGGTAATCCGGGATTCCGTCACCGCAGGAAGGCAGGGTGCAGTTGGTGCGGCAGGAAGCATTGGGGTCGTTGGAGTTGTTGGCTCCAGCGTCGCACTGCTCACCGTACTGATCGTCCAATATACCGTCGCCGCATCCTCTGAGCTTGCAGTTGGTGCGGCATGCAGCGTTGGGATCGTCGGAGTTGGCGGTTCCGTCGTCGCATGTCTCGCCAAGGTCGGTGTCGGTGATTCCGTCGCCGCATCGTGGGAGTTTGCAGTCTGTGCGGCACGGAGCATTGGGGTCGTTGGAGTTGTTGGCTCCAGCATCGCACACCTCGCCGAGCTGGTCGTCAATGACTCCGTCACCACAGGAGGGACGCCGGCAGTTTGGACGGCACGATGCATTGGGAGCGGTTGAGTTGTCGGATCCCTCGTCGCACTCTTCTCCGTCGTCCACGATGCCGTTACCACAAAACTCAGTGGATTTGCAGTCAGCAGAGCATCCGTCGCCGCTTTGTGTGTTGCCGTCGTCACACACCTCGCCGAACAGGCCGTCGAGGACACCGTCACCGCAGCGTCTCTCTTTACAGTCAGGACGGCAGGAAGCATTGGGAACGTTGGAGTTGTCGGATCCCTCGTCGCATTCCTCGCCTGGATCTAGCACGCCGTTGCCGCAGGTGGGGAGGGTGCCTTCGCAGCTGCCGAAGTCAAGGCGGCAGTCTGTTCCGCATGTGAGTGTCACGCCGGAATAACCGTATTCGGTACAAGAGTGACCGCCTAAGTTCAGAAGATCACACTGTTCGCCGGCGCCTTCTTGAACGATGCCGTCCCCGCAGCGTCCCATGGCCTCGCACTGGCTCGTGTCGTAGCGGCAGTCTGTTCCGCATGTGAGTATTCCGCCGTAGTAGCCAAGGCCTTCGCACCCCGTGGCATCCCCGAGGGCCGTGCCGTCGCACTGTTCTCCCTCGTCCACTACGCCGTTGCCGCACAGAGGAACCGTGCCTGAGCCTCCGTCATCGTCGTTGCATCCTGCAGCCAGGGCAAGAGGCAGCAGGAGTACCGTGAGCATTAGCAGAAGTCTGTTTCGCATGTCTTTTTCCTTTCGTGTCACTGTGAGTATGTAATTTGTTGTCGTGGACGTCGGTTTTCTATGCCAGCAGTCTTGCCCCTTCGGACAGAGCTATGTGTCCCATTTCTTTCGACTTCCAATATCTCTGCTTATAATGGAGTTGAGAATATAATCAAGCGTAGGGAACAGGGCAGCCGAGTTTTGAGATTACGGGCCATATAGGCTTACTGGAACCCCGCACCCGTATGACTAAGGTGTCTAGGCCTGTCCAAAAAGTGTCCAACTTGGCCTAGATGGGCTGGTGTCCAGACAGACCGTCTGTGGAGTTGCGCTCAAAAGTCCTTTTATTTCAGTATGTTATGCAAGTAATTTCAACAAGTTACACAGTAAAAGCGTCTTTTGTAACTTGGCAGGTGTCCCAGGGTAGTCGAGTTATGGTCTTACGGACCATCTAGGTTTGCTAGAGCCCCACGCCCGTATGCCTAAGGCGGCCAAGACTGTCCAAAAAGTGTCCAACTTAGCCGAGATGGGCTGGTGTTCAGACAGGCCTCCTGTGGTGTGGTGCTTAAAATCTCTTTTGTTTTAATAAGTTACATGCGCAAAATTCCGACCGCTGTCCCTGGCACGTATATTGCATAACCCCTCCCATGACTGAACCCTAGGAGACACGAGGATCCCCCGGCTAGGTGCCGAGCGCTAGCACCGTGCCGGGCAGGTGGTGGAGGAACCTTGCCCCTAAAATCCCACCGTAATAGCGGCGGGACAGGCAGGGGCTTATCCAGCGGTTCGGATTTTGGCCGGTGTGACGGCGGGGGTGGGCCCTTCTTTAGATGGGACAGTTTTAGGTTTTTTGCGGGAAAGTGTTGTAATATCAAGGAGTTACCGCGTAACACCAAACGCTGTGGCGGGGCATGTGGACCGTGCCAAAAAGGCCGCAGCACCATGGGAGAGCCTTCTTAAAGCAATGAATCTGTTCACTTGCACGGCCGGAAGCATGTCCAGCCAGGAAGACATATCATGC
>JALWFW010000159.1 GCA_027013865.1 Polyangiaceae bacterium
CAGGGGGTATGTGCGCAGCCCGAACAGGAAGTGTACGAAGTCATGCCCAAAGGGGTTCCGGCGGGCCAAGGGACCAGGGGGCAAGAAACGTGGATACTGTGTACGCAAGAAGTGCCTTCCCGGTCAGTACCGCTCCACGGACGACAGGTGCTACTGTCCTGCTGGTTACATCCTACCTAAAGGTGCCAGAAGATGTGTTCCGGAGAAGTGTCCCAAGGGTACGTCCAGGGCGCCTGACTGGACCTGCGCGAAAAAATGTCCGAAGGGCAGGGTGTACGACGCTGTGAAACGGATGTGCGTGAAGATGTCCTGTCCAGAGGGCATGGCCTATTCTCCTAACGATGGCAGGTGCATGTGCCGCGATGGATACATGCCACCACCGGGAGGCGGAGACTACTGTGTGCCGCGCAGGTGTCCGGTGAATAGGTACAGAGCAGTGGACGGTAGGTGTTACAGGTGTCCTGCAGGCAAGTTCAGGCCTCCAGGAGCCCAGTCCTGTGTACCAAGGAGGTGTCCTGCTGGAACACGCCGTGATCCCAAATCATACAACTGTGTAAGCGTATGTGATCCCGGCAGGGTTTGGAGTCGAAGGCTCGGAAAGTGTGTACAGGTGGTGTGCGATCCAGGAGAGGTGCCCGACAGCACCACCGGCCGGTGCCGGCCGGCGTCGTGTCCTCCAGGCACGGTGAGATCCGCCGGGGGTCTCAAATGTGTGAAGGCTGCCTGTGGCGCCGGACAGGTGCGGGATCCCAGGACAGGGCAATGCAGATGCCGTCAGGGATACCGCCTCAAGATACGCGGTGGCCGAGAGCAGTGTGTGCCCGTGGGTTGCGGGCCTCTGGCATATCCCAGGGGCGGTAGGTGTATACCGTGTCCGAAGGGAACTCACCGTCCGTCGGAGACTATGAACAGGTGCGTGCCGTGTCCCAGGGGAAGGAACCTGGATCCGAAGACCGGTAGGTGCGAACTGCCTCCATGTCCAGCAGGCCAGATTCATCCCGAGGGGAAGGACTACTGCGTGCCTCTGACGTGTCCCAAAGGCACGGTGCGCGATCCCGATACCCGTAAGTGCCGTAAGTTACGGTGTCGCAGAGGCATGAGACTGGCATCCACTGGCGACAGGTGTGTTCCTGCGCACTGTCCCAGAGGCCGGGTACGGGACCCCAAGACAGATGAATGCGTACTGCCCCCCTGTCCTGCGGGGCAGGTGCGTCACGAGAAGACCAGTGCATGTGTTCCCCTGGCGTGTCCCAAGGGCACGAGACGGGATCCGCGCTCGGGCAGGTGTCTGTGTCCCGATGGGATGCGCCTCGATCCTAAGGGCCGGTACTGCGTGAAAAAGCGCTGTTCGAGAAGGGAGTACAGAGCCTCGGACTTCAGATGCTATGCGTGTCCCAAGGGGCAGTACAGACCCAGGGGATTCAGGTACTGCGTCCCGGAGATGTGCCCGAAGGGATCGCGCCGTGACCTTGGGACCCTCAGATGTATGTGTCCGAAGGGAACGATGATCTCCCCCGATGGCAAACGGTGTGTACCAGAGAAATGCCCCGAGGGTCGGATACGCAATCGAAAGACTGGACAGTGCGAGTGCCGGTCCGGCTACATGAGGGTTCGCGGCAGGGACTACTGTGTGCCAAAGGACTGCGGTGAGACCCACTATCGAGATCGCAAGAGCAAAAGGTGCGTACCTTGTCCACACGGTAAGTTCAGACCCGAAGGAGCGTCGTCGTGCATCTGGAAGCCGTGTCCGAATGGGGGCAGGAGAGGACCCGACGGGTCGTGCGTGCGGTTCGGCAAATGTTCCCGTACCGAATTCAAGGCCGCCGACGGAGCATGTGTCCCCAGGGTGTGTCCGTCAGGAACGAGACGGGATCCAGCCTCGGCCCACTGCGTGCCTGTCAGGCAAAAATCCCCGAGAAAGCGTGGTGGCCCTAAGGACTCGTCCGGAAAGACCTCTTCTGGCGGATGTCCTGCAGGCTTTTTCCCCAAGGACGGTTGGTGTGTGCCCAAGGAATGCCCTCCAGGAGCCAGACGTGACTCGAAGACAGGGGCCTGTTATGCCCCGGCAAAGAAATGCGGACCCGGTTTTGGACTCAATCCCGCCGGAACCTGTGTACCCCTTCCGTGTCCTTATGCAAAGGCCCGTCCTGCCGATGATCCGAGAAGGTGTCTGCCGTTTTCGAAAGGCTGGAGAAAGCCCTGTAGGCAGAAAGGATACGTGAGGGACAGGCTTGGAAGGTGCGTGAGGAAGCGCAGTCTGAAGTGTCCTGCCAGTGCCCGCCGGGTGGGAAATAGATGCTACTATCTGTGAAGTTCATTTTATGACATGTCTAAAAGTGCTATAACTATCTGATTCACTGGTGTTTTTGTCAGAGGGTTCAATATGTCGGCCGTGAGGTCTATTAATTTGTATCAAGAGAGGATTCCAATGACAGGACTGCTGTTCGGGAAGAATACGAGTATCCGCCTCATGATGGCCGGGGTATTGCTGCTATGGTTGACATCGGCTGGATGTCAGGGACAGGTCTTTGGGGACAGTGATTGCGGCAACGGTGTTGTCGACAGCGGAGAGGACTGCGACGGTGATAACCTTGCTGGTCAGACGTGTGCGTCCCTTGGTTACAGGGGCGGGACCCTACGTTGTTCTTCCGTATGCACCTTCGACTATTTGCAATGTACTCCCATACTGTGCGGCAACGGAACGGTGGACGGCACAGAGGAATGTGACGGCACGGATCTGGGCAGTGCCTCTGACTGCAGGGACATAGGTTACGTGGAGCCCGGTGAACTCGGGTGCCACTTGGACTGCACGTTCGATACCTCGGGCTGTGGCCCTGACTGTGATAATGGTGACGGCCTGGAGTGCACTGCCGGTACCATGGGTGACGACGGCAGATGTGAAGGCAGCCATGTCCTCGCTGGCTGGTGTTTCATCGGAGGTAGCTGTTATCCGGCAGAGATGCGCTCTGAAGATGGTTCCTGCAGTAAATGCGATCCTGACGTCAGCATGGATGATTGGAGCCCCATGACAGGAGAAGGTTGCCGTACCGCGTCTGATGGTACTGGGGTATGTATGCAAGGGTCATGCGTTCCTGATGGCGAGGGTGACACTGTTCCAGATGCTTCGGACAACTGCCCCGTGACCGCTAATCCCGGTCAGGAGGATACTGACGGTGATGGTCTGGGAGATGCGTGCGACGTATGTCCCATGGTGTCCGATCCAGACCAGGCCGATTCTGACAGTGACGGTGCTGGAGATGCCTGTGACAACTGTCCGGGACTGGCCAATCCATCGCAGCATGATACGGACGGCGACGGAGTGGGTGATGATTGCGATGTACCCACTATTGCCGTTTCTGGTGGAGACAGCCGGCATACGTGTGCCATAACGCCCCATGGCGTGGTGTGGTGCTGGGGACGCAACCATTCCGGGCAGCTGGGCAACAACACCACCACGATTTCTGCCACTCCGGTACGGGTTTACGACTCAGGAGCAGTATTTCTTGATGGAGTAATGGATATCTGCGTTGGTTCGGAGCACACCTGTGCAGTGAAGGAGGATGGCACTGTGTGGTGCTGGGGTGATGGCACATACGGTCAGTTGGGCGTTGGAGACAGCATCGACCGAATTCGGGCCTTCAGTGTGCTAGATCAGGACGGAAATCCCTTTGACGGAGCAGTCAGGGTGGCGTGTGGTCATGGACACACCTGTGCGGTGAAGGAAGACGGCACCGTGTGGTGCTGGGGTCAGAACAGCGCAGGTCAGGCTGGCTCCCCCAATACCGGGAGGGTTGAAAATCCTGAACTAGTAGGCGGACTTGCGGGGCAGACAGTGATTGGTGTGACAGCCGGACACTCCCATACCTGTGCGCTCACGTCTGCAGGGGAGATGTGGTGCTGGGGAGACAACACATACGGCCAGTTGGGTGATGGCACCGTGACGGCCAGCAGCCTCCCGGTACACGTCCTGGCGGATGGCTCTTCCGTGTTTACCGGTGTGGTGCAAGCAGATGCAGGGCATGACTACACCTGTGCGGTGAAGGAGGACGGCACTGTGTGGTGCTGGGGTGGCAATGCCGACGGTCAGTTGGGTGACGGTTCTTACAGTGAACGTCACTTCCCGGTACGACTGACGTCCATGCCCGCGCAGGATAGAGCCATGGCAGTGACTGCAGGTGCAGCATTCACGTGTGCACTCATGTCTGGCGGGGATGTGTGGTGTTGGGGTGATGGCACATACGGCCAGCTGGGTACGGGTGATGCATCGCCTTCTGTCACACCGATGCAGGTCAGGGATGCTGCAGGTACCTCCTTTACGGATGTCACTGGGCTTGGAGCCATGATGAACCATGTCTGCGCAGTAAAAGAGGATGGCACCGTGTGGTGCTGGGGTGATGGCACGTACGGCCAGCTGGGTACGGGAGATGCTTATGACAGACCCTACCCTTCCCTCTCTTTGTTTTAGTGGTTTCATCACTCAGGACATCGTCATTTCGAACACCCGTCGTTCATGGCGGGAAAATTCCTAAAAATTCTTGAACAGTAAATGATTTTGGCATAGATAAGCTGAGGTTGGGAGGAATGGCATGGAGTATCTGGTCCTCGCGATAAATGCGATGCTCATCAGTAACCTCGTGCTGGCGCGATTCTTGGGCATATGTCCATTTCTCGGTGTCAGCAAAAGACTTAGTACTGCGGTGGGAATGTCCCTTGCCGTGCTTTTCGTCATGACCATGGCCAGCACGGTGACATGGATGGTGTACCATGGCGTTCTGGCGCCTTTGCATCTGGAGTATCTGCGCACCATTGCCTTCATTTTGGTGATAGCAGCTCTGGTGCAGCTCACGGAGATGGCCATTCAGAAGTTGTCGCCGGTGTTGTATGAGGCCCTTGGCATATATCTTCCTCTCATAACCACTAACTGCGCCATTCTTGGCGTGTCCATCGATACCATAGAAAAGGGATACAGTTTTCTGGGCATGCTGGTCTATGCCGTGTTCGGGTCCATTGGTTTCGGAATAGCGCTGGTGCTCTTCGCCGGTATACGTGAGCGCCTGGAGCTGTCTGACGTGCCCAAGTCATGGGAAGGCGCAGCATCCTCCTTGATAGTGGCCGGAATACTTTCCCTGGCATTCATGGGATTTGCAGGACTGATACCGGGGTGACGACATGGAAATCCTTTATGCTGTAGGAATTCTCTCCGGACTTGGAGTACTGGCCGGTGCTCTTCTGGCCTATGCTTCGAAGGTGTTTTATGTGAAGGAAGATCCGCGGGTGGAGGAGGTGGACTCCATACTACCCCAGGCCAACTGCGGAGCGTGCGGTTATGCCGGGTGCCGAGATTTCGCCAAGGCCATCGTGTCTGGCGAGGACATCGTGTGTCCCGTGGGTGGGCCGTCCGTGGCTGAGCTGGTGGCCCAGATCCTCGGTAAGGAGGCTGCCGAGGTGGAAGAACGCGTCGCATTCGTGAAATGTGCCGGCACCCATGACCGTGCCAAGAAACGCGCCACCTACCACGGCGTCAAGACCTGTGCAGCGGCTCACCTGGTGGGAGGCGACAAGGAATGCCGCTATGGTTGCCTCGGACTCGGTGACTGCGCGGCAGTGTGCCCCACCGACGCCATCACCATATCCCGCGGTGTGGCAGTCATAGATCCCGAAAAGTGTATCGGGTGTGAGCTGTGCGTCCAGGCCTGTCCCGTGAACGTCATCGAGATGGTTCCCAAGAGCCGCAAGATGCATGTGGTGTGCAACTCCCAGGATCCCCCTCAGGTGGCTAGGAAGGTGTGCGACGTGGCCTGTATCGCGTGTAAGATCTGTACCCGTACGGACAAGAACTTCACCATGGAAGGCAACGTGGCGGTGTTTACGGGCAGTGAAGGCGGACTGGATACGGCTCCATTCGTTTGTCCAACCAATGCCATAATGGACGAGAGCAAGTACCGCGCTCTGGAATTCGTACTCAGTGATGCAGTACGTGAGGCCTTCGAGCAGGACAAGGCCGCCTACAAGGAGCGCGAGAGAGCCGAGAGGGCCAAACGCGCGGCAGCACGCAAGGCAGCGCAGCAGAAGAAGGCAGCCGCCCAGGCAGGCGGTGAGGCCAACCCTGCTACGGATAAGTCTGCTGCGAAACCTTCGGAAGATGGCGACAAAAAGGATGACTCAAAAAAGTCCAATGAATCCAATAAGATAGACAGCTCACCCGCAGACGGGGACAAAAAGGCCAAAAAGGAAGATAAGGCCCCGAAGGCGGAGGATACCGGCAAGGAGGGTGAGTGATGATATCTAAGACGTTTCGGGGTGGCATACACCCTTATTACGGCAAGGAACTGGCAGCTTCCCGGGAGACAGAAAAGCTTCCGCTGCCGGATCAGTTCTTCGTCTCATTAGAGCAGCATATCGGTGCTCCGGTGAAACTGCTGGTCAAGAAGGGTGACGAGGTGAAGGCCGGCCAGCTCATAGCCGAGGCCGGAGGCTTCGTGTCAGCCAATATACATGCTCCAACATCGGGCAAGGTGACCTCCACCGACCCGGTGGATCACGTGAGCGGACGGAAGGTGCCAGCAGTCACCATAAAGGCCGACGGCAATGACGAGTGGGTGGACCTCGAGCCCGTTGATAGTCCCGAGAGCGCTGATCCCAAAACCCTTCTGGACGCCATCCGCCGTGCCGGAGTCGTGGGTATGGGAGGCGCATCCTTCCCTACTCACGTCAAGTTGTCACCACCCGACGACAAGCCCATCGACACACTTATCCTCAACGGTGCCGAGTGCGAGCCTTATCTGACGGCAGACCACCGGATCATGGTGGAAAAGCCCCGCGAGGTGCTTCTCGGAGCCCTGTTGGAGGCCCGTATACTTGGTGCCAGCCGCCTGTTCATTGGAGTCGAGGACAACAAACCCGATGCCATAAAAGCCCTGGAAGATGAAGTTGAAGGCTTGCAACTTCCTGAAAACATTAAAGAAATTTCGGTAGTGCCCCTCGAGACCAAATATCCCCAGGGTTCTGAGAAACAGCTCATCAAAGCCATCACGGACCGCAATGTTCCTGTGAAGGGACTGCCCATGGACGTGGGAGTGGTGGTGTCCAACGTCGCCACCTGTTATGCCGTATGGGATGCGGTGTACAATGGCCGGCCCGTGATAGAGCGCATCGTCACCGTGACGGGTCGCGGTGTGGTAGAGCCCGGCAACTACTGGGTACGCATCGGAACTCCGGTGTCCCATCTCATAGAAGCTGCCGGAGGTTATGAGGACGATGCGGCCAAGCTCATCATAGGCGGTCCCATGATGGGATTCGCCCAGGGTACGGACGCAGTCCCAACAATGAAAAGCACCAACGGTGTGCTGGTTCAGACACGCGACGAGGTCCAAGGTCCTGATTTCGCTCCGTGCATACGGTGTGCCAGGTGTGTCGAGGTCTGCCCCATGAATCTCCCGCCCTTCTTGCTGGCTGCGGCAGCCGAGGCAGGCAGGTATGACGTGCTGGATCAGGACGTCCTGTTCTCGTGTGTGGAATGCGGTTCTTGCGCCTATGTGTGTCCGTCGCGCAGACCGCTGGTTCAGTTCATAAGAATGGGTAAGGCATACTTCAGGGGACAGAAGAAGGGGAAATGAAGATGGGTGAGAGAAAGTTCATAATATCGAGTTCCCCGCACATTCATGACGGATCTCTTACACCGCGCATAATGTGGGGCGTCTCCCTGGCACTGCTTCCTGCCACGCTGGTGAGTTTCTACGCGTTTGGCTGGGATGCGGTACGGGTGATTTTGGTGTCCATGGTAAGTGCTGTGGTGTTCGAGGCCATCGCTCTAATGCTCCGTAATCGTAGGCCAAGACAGGCCATGGATGGATCGGCGGCACTGACTGGCCTGCTTCTGGGCCTCACTTTGCCTCCAGGCATATCCAATGCAATGATCATGGTGGGCACGTTCGTGGCCATCATTGTTGCAAAGCAGGTTTTTGGCGGCCTGGGGCAAAATCCCTTCAATCCTGCGCTCACTGGACGTGTGTTTCTGCTCATTGCATTCCCAGCACCCATGACCACGTGGCCGCTTCCCAGGGATCTCACGTCCCAGATCAGCAGCCTCAAGTCCTTCCTGGGCCTGGCAGTGGAGCGTCATGCTGATGTGGTGACTGGAGCCACTCCACTTGGAGCCGTGAAGGAACACATGCTCAAGGCCCTTCCCCACATAAACATGGGAGATCTTTTCTTCGGGCTTCACACACCGGGATCCATCGGTGAGATCTCGGCCCTGGCCATACTCCTGGGGGGTCTCGGACTCCTCGTTGCCCGCATAATCAACTGGCGTATTCCGCTGACCATCATTGCTACGGTATTTGCGGTGGCATTCCTCTACTACCTTGCAGTGCCGCCGAAGGTATCAGGCATGAGCCCGGTTTCGGCAGCCTTCTACATGGCAGTCTTTCATGTCTTTGCTGGTGGTCTCATGATTGGCGCCTTCTTCATGGCCACGGACTACGTGACGAGCCCCATATTCCCGAAGGGACAGATCATATTCGGCATAGGTGTGGGGCTTATGACCATAATCATACGACTGTGGGGCGGCTATCCTGAGGGTGTGTCCTTTGCGATACTCCTCATGAATGCTCTGGTACCCCTAATCGACCGATACACCATGCCCAAACCGTTCGGTTGGGTGGACAGGAGGGCGTGATGCAGGATTCTCCAGTCAAGATGGTTGGCACCCTGCTGGTCATCACCATACTTGCCGGTGCAGCATTGGCAGGCGGCAACATGGCTACCAGGGACAAGATAGCCGAGGCACGCAAACAGGTACGTGCCAGGGCGGTGAGAAAGATATTTCCTGCTTGTCGTAAACCTTCCGAGAGCTCAATGAAGGTGGCGGGGCAGGACATATGGGTATACCGCTGCCCCGGCGGTAATGTGGCCTTCACCTTCTCCACGAAGATGGACAAATCCATATCGTCTCCCTATGGCGGGGAAATAAAGATAATGGTGGGAGTCGGTCCGTCGGGCACCGTGAAGGGAGTACAGGTGGTGAGCCATTCCGAGACTCCAGGGCTTGGAGCCAATATCACAAATCCGAAATTCCTTAATCAATTCAAGGGGTTAAATCTCAAGTCCGGCAAGTGGGCCGTGAAGAAGGACGATCCCGCAGGTCTCATAGACGGTATCTCCGGTGCGACCATATCATCCAGGGCCATGACCACCATGGTGAAGGCAGCCTTGGAATTCTTCAATAGAAGACTGTCCAAAGGACACCGCCCCCGGCTTCCAGGAGGCATGAAGGCCAGAGACGGGAGGACCGTTCCACGTTCCCGTGCCATAAGGCGTTACAGCCCTCCGAGACATGTTCCCGGAGCCAAACCCAACACCAGGGGAGTCATGATTCCCGATTACATCAGGCGCAGGGTACACAATCCACAGATTGACCGGATTGGCCAGAAGGCCAGGGAAGACATGCGTAGGCGCATGAATTCGGGTGGTAAGGAACTTCCGTCCAAACCATCTGATGCAGACCTGACCCCACCACCGGTCAGGTGAGTAAAGGAGGCAGAGCATGGCAGATAAAACCTCCGCATGGCAGGACTTCACGAAAGGTCTTTGGAAGGAGAATCCGGCACTGGTTCTCCTCCTAGGTATGTGCCCCACACTGGCAGTCACCACCTCTGGGTTCAACGGACTGGGCATGGGACTCGCCAGCACCGCGGTCTTGGTGGGCTCCAACGTGATAATTTCCCTGATTGCCGGGTTCATTCCCAAGAAGGTACGTATTCCCTCCTACATAGTGGTCATAGCCACCCTGGTGACTCTCGTGGACATGTTCATGGCCGCTTATTCACCGGAGCTCCATGAGGCTCTGGGTATTTTCATCCCTCTCATCGTTGTTAACTGCATAATTCTGGGCCGTGCCGAGGCATTTGCGTCCCGTAACGGTGTGTGGCGCTCCCTGCTCGATGGACTCGGCATAGGTCTTGGATTCACGTTGACTCTTTTCGTGCTGGGATCCATCCGGGAGATCCTCGGTAACGGAACGCTCACGCTATTCCAGTACAAGGATCATGTGCTCAGGTGGGTGATATTCTACAAGGAAGCCATAAATCCCATACTGGTATTCATCTTGGCTCCCGGTGCCTTCATCACCCTTGGCTTCCTCCTCGCCGCCAAGAACTACATCGATCAGCTTCGCGGCGCAGACAACTGACAGCACAGCAGTATTTGCGGGGGAATCGTCATGAGACTTCATGCGAGATGGCTGGGCCGAGTACATTATGACCGGGCCCTCGAACTCATGATGGACCTGGCTTCACGTGCCACCAGGGATGAGGGGTACCTCCTACTTTTGGAGCACGAGCCAGTCATCACCATGGGCAGGGAGTTCGACGACTCGACTCTGCTTTTACCACCTGAGGAGTATGAACGGCGGGGGATCTCGCTGCGCCGGGTGGGACGTGGGGGCAATGTGACCTATCACGGCCCGGGCCAGCTCGTAGGTTATCCCATAATATGGGTGGGACGTAATGTGAGGAGTCATGTGCGGCGCATTTTCGATACACTCCAGGAACTTCTGGGCGCTGCAGGCATTGTGACACGTTTCGATGATCTGCGTCCTGGTCTGTGGGTAGGTGGCTCCAAGCTGGCTGCCGTGGGCATAGAAGTAGTCAGAGGAGTCTCGACCCATGGTTTTGCTCTCAATGTTCGTCACGAGGGAGAGGGATTCGAACTCATAGTACCCTGTGGTCTGGATGCTGGTGTCGCGTGGTGGGAAGACTTCGTGCCGCCGCCACGACTTCCTGATATTGCAGAGAATTTCGCGGTCAGATACGCGGCCCGTCTTGGGGCTTCCCTTGTATGGGATAACCTTTCACGGCACGATCATCGAGCATGACTGAACATACGTTCATGGGTCTTCCTTCCGATAGATCATGTGTCGTATTCAGGTATAAAAATTATGTTCCCATAATTCGGGGCGAAAGGAGACTGTCATGGACAACATTCTAAAAAAATTCCGTGATTCCAGAGGTCAGGGTCTGACAGAGTACATCATCATCGTCGCACTAATCGCCATTGCTGCCATTGGTGTCATCACCCTGTTCGGTGAGAACATCCGTAAACTGTTCGGTGCGTCTGTAAACGCTCTCGCCGGTGAGACCAATGTCAATCCTGGTACCAAGAAGCACAAACTGAAGAACGTCACCCTCAAGGAATTCGGCAAGAAGAACGCTGCGAAGGACGTGTCCAACTAATATCCTGCCTGCATGACATATCGTATGATGGCAGGGAAATTCCCGGGACAGACGGTTGTCGTGTAGCCCACCGGCCACGTATGGCTGCATGCTGGTTCGTGTAACATGCTGATTTTATTGAATAATTTCATGGCGTGCGTTCCGGCTCCTGCCTTCGTTGTGACGGACTGAGTAACCGTGTGGTTTTTCTGGACTGTATTCTCCATACTTACAGCAGCAGCAGGGGTTGCCTCGTATACCGACTGGACCAGGCGTGAGATCCCCAACTGGCTCACCGGAGGTCTAGTACTTGCGGGCTTGGTTCTGTGGACTATTCAGGGAGCACTGTCGGGAGGCTGGCAGTCTGCTCTCGTGAGTCTTGCCCATAGCGCTGGTGGTATGTTCATCGGATTTACGGTGTTTCTCATATTCTATTTGGTTGGAGCCATGGAGATGGGGGATGTCAAGTACATGGCAGCTGTGGGCGCCATGGTTGGCTGGCCATGGGTAGTGGGAGCTCTCATCTATACGGCAGTGGCCGGGGCCGTCGAGGCCATACTCATAACCGCCCTGCAGGGTACTTTGGCTAGAACCCTCAAGAATTTATGGCGCATGACAGTGTCATGGCTCGTACCTGGCCGAGAGAGGATCACTGCCGGCGACGTCCAGACGACCACCGTTCCTTACGGCATCGCGATAGCAGTGGGTTCACTTTGGACGCTTCTTGCCCTGCGTTTCGGGATTCTAAGCCTGATTTGAGCGACTCCACAGAGTTAGGCATCACGGGGGCAAGGGCAGTGTGAGCAGAAGACTGCTGCCGGTGAGACGGCAGGAGTCGCGTCCAGTTAGTCGTTCTGGTCTCTGTTACGGATTGATTTTCGCCTCTGCAGGCTGTTATGGTGCCCTGGAGGTGACAGATGGCTCAGTCTTCGTATCCAGCACGAATTAGACTTTTCGATTACATGAAGAAACCGGCGGGCCCAGGGCTCTACGTGCACTTTCCCTTCTGTCTGTCCATATGCAAGTACTGCGATTTCCCGAGGGTGAAGTTCGACCCGTCCCTTGTGGATTCCTATCTCGACTTCCTGGATCGGGCGTTTGCCATGGTCCCTGATGAATACCGTTCCCGTCCCTTTGGATCGGTGTATGTGGGGGGAGGTACGCCAAGTAC
>JALWFW010000160.1:0-15656 GCA_027013865.1 Polyangiaceae bacterium
CCCTTGATATTACAGCGCTTTACCGCAAGACCCAAAACCGTCCCATCTTAAAGAAGGGCCCACCCCCGCCGTCACACCGGCCGAAAATCCGAACCGCAGGATAAGCCCCTGCCTGTCCCGCCGCTCTTACGGTGGGATTTTCGGGGCAAGGTTCCTCCACCACCTGCCCGGCACAGTGCGAGCGCTCAGCACCCAGCCGGGGGATCCTCGTGTCTCCTAGGGTTCAGTCATGGGAGGGGTTATGCAATATACGTGCCAGGGGAAGGGGTCGGAATTTAGCACATATAACACAATGAAATAAAACAACTTTTTAGCACTATACCACAGACGGTCTGTCTGAACCCCAGCCCATCCCGGCCAAGTTGGACACTTTTTGGACAGGGTTGGCCGCCTTAGGCATACGGGAGTGGGGTTTTGGCAAACCTGGTTGGTCCGTAACAGAACTCTATTGTCCTGGGTAATGGTCCATGTCTTAACGTTGACCCCTCTCGTCAGTTCATGTATTTTACATTTTGTCACAAATAGTACTGGAGAGTGTCCCATGAAGCGCAAGATGCTCATGCTAGTAATTCTGCTGGCTGCAATCTTCACAACTACCTTTTCTGCCGATGTCATGGCTGCCCGTAAACCGGATCGACCCATGGCCAAAATGGCAGAAGACCTGCTGATAGATCTCCTGAGTTCCAAGAACGAGACCAAAGCAATACAGGCTGCACGCGAACTTGGGTTCCGCAAAACCCAAACGTCCCTGGATGCCCTACTGCAGGGCCTGATGCTCGGTCCACGGGTGAAAGTAGCCAAAGCCATGCTGGAGTCCGTAGGCAGAAGGGTCTCCCCAAAAACCAAAATGGTGCTCCTCTTCTATACGAACCACCGCAGGAGATCCCTCAGACTCGAGGCTCTGTCCGGAATAGCGGCTCTCTTCGAAAAGACAGGAGATCAAGACTGCCTAGTGGCTCTGGAGAAAGCCCTCCATGATTATGACGCATCCGTCCGTTCCTCGGCATCATGGCTATTGGGCAAAGTGGCACGAAAAATGACTGCTCAGCAGCTTATGACCGTGGAGGACACACTCCTAAGTCTGCTTGCACGAGGAGACAAGGGTGCACTCCTGGGGCTCGGGACAGTGGGCGGCATACGTTCAGCCATGGCCTTGGCTCTCGAACTCAAGAAAAGGCGTTTCACCAAAGTGGAACTGGTCAAGGCCATGGGTTCGATGCTCATGAATCCGAGATTCGGCCCCGAACCGGTACGCATGCAGATAATAGACGTTCTCACTATGGCCAACGTGCCTGACGCCAGCGCTGCGCTGCTTCAGTACACTGCTTCCGGCCCCATGAAGTTCAGGCGTTCCAGAATGTATGCCCGTACTAAACTGGAGAAGTAAAGAGGGGACTTACCATGAAAAAACTGCTTCTTTTAGCCACTGCTGTAACCATCCTCTCCGGATGCAGAACCCTGCCCCCGTTCCATCAGGACATAGAACCTAACGTCAAAAAACGCCTGCAGAAGGCGATATCTATGATGCGCCTGCCTGACGGCAATTACAGAAATTCCCTGAAACGCCCCCTCGTGGTGATGGAAGCGATGAACCCCAGGGGAGTCATCGCCGTGGATGCATCCACAGGCCAGGCGATATGGCGCAAGCCTGCTCCTAAGGCCGCATCACGGTTCATCATAGACGGCCCGCAGGTGATTTATTACGACAGCAAAGAGGGGATCGTGGCCCTCAGCATCGCAGACGGACACAGACTCTGGACCCACCCGGTTTCCAAAACCGTCAAATTTATGGGGCTTCACGCATCAGGAGGCCACGTGGCATACGTTACGTATACCCGTCCGGGTGGAAGTGTCATAAATCAGATGTCTACCATCACGGTACTGGATTCCTCTGGCAAAGAACTGTGGCATCTGCGTACCAAAGGGCGCATGGGGGTACCCCTGGTATCCGGTGGTGTCGTGCTGGTACCATACCGCTCCCAGTACATAGTCTTTATGAAGACGGACAAGCCCAAGGAAGTAGCCAGAGTGCAGATTCCCGATGGTGAGGTCGATTACATACTGCCCACCTCCAAGGGACTCTTCTTCGGTGACAAGAACGGCCTTTTCAAACTCACTCCGGATATTTCCCTCAAAAGCAAAAGAGAAATTACTTTCCGTCCTTCCATAAAACAGACCGACATACGTCTCGGATGGGACCGCTTCAATCCTATTCACTCTGATTATTCTGCGTACGATGTGCGCAGGATCCTTTTCCATCCTGCCCGTCCGGACTCCTTTGTCTATTCCCTTTTCCGTTATGCTTTCGGTTTTGCCGGCAACGGCAGACTCAAGTGGGCCGTTCAGATTCCGGCAGACAACGTGCGTGGAGCCTGGTCCGGACGTGACTACCTGTATTTCGCCGGTTCGGCAGGAGAAATATTTGCATTCAGTTATGATGGCACTCTCCTATACAAAACTGACGGCATCGGCACTCAGATACGCGGTGCCACATTCGATCTGGCTTCATTCACACCACCCACCAACCTGAAAAAAGCTCCACAGCCCCTGCTCGATATTCTCACCCAGATATCCAATGACCGGGATTTGAGATTCCGGCTCGCCAAACAGTACGCCATCGCTGCTCTGTCCACCGTGGGTGGAGCCGGTGTGTCCAGACTCCTGAAAATCATCACTGATCCGGATAGTTCCAGAGAGCTTCGGGACAAGGCGATAAAGGATCTCCTGGCCTCTCCTGATCCAAAAGCCGTGGATCAGTATATCTCCCTTATCAAGGTACCCTACGATTATCTCTCTGATCAGCATCCAAAGGCTGTGGAGGTCATTGCCCAGGTTCTGGGTAAACTCAAAAGCCGTGAAGGAGTACCTGCCCTGGTGGCTCTTCTGAAACATCATTCCACGACCCACAGGCAGCTTTCATACATAGTAGATGCTCTCCTCGCCATTGGGGACAAACGCATGATCAGGCCCTTCAGGGAATTCTTACTCGCCTACCGTACGGATCCTGAATTCGCAAAAGACGTCTATCCACTTCAGCATATGGCCGAGGGGCTTTTCAGATTCGGTGGTCCCAGGGAACGTCAGGTACTCATATTCCTGGCAGAAGATGACCGGACACTCCCCAGACTCCGGGAATTCATCCAGAGGATGCTCAATAAAAAACGGTAACCCCTTATGGTTATTGACTTTTTTACGCGAAGGAAACTGCGTAGTAAAATAAAGGAGTTTGAATCCATCCTGGCGAAGGAAGAAAAGCCGGAAGTACGGCTGCGTCTTGCAGCATTCTACAGAAAACTCGAACAGGACAGTGAAGCACAAAAACAATACATACGTGTAGCACAGCATTTCATGGATCAGGGGGAATATCTGAGGGCTAAAGCTGTGCTGGAAAGTACGCTCGAATACTATCCTGACAACGAAGCAGCACGAATGATGCTCGGGGAGCTCATCAGGGACGATACCCCCGTTCCTGACAGTCACTCCCAAAACAAACCGACCTCCCCACCATCAAAAGAGCCCAGTACGGCATCCAGGAAAACCAGACCTGTAGTCACCTATGACTCTACGGAAGATATGGAGACTCCCACTGATGAATCCTCCATAGAAGACGAGATGGACCGCTGGGGCCATATGACCGAGGATGATACTCCCCTGTCCGGTTATTCCTATCCGGGCACCACGACTTCTTCGGTATGGTTCGAAGAGACATCCGAAGTGGACAAAATAGAGATTCCCTCTCCTCCCAAAGAACTCGAAGGCATGCCCAGTGGAGAGGAAGTCTTTGGCCGTGTACTCCGGCCTACCGACTCACTGATGATTGAAGACGACCTCATAGAAGACGTCTTCGAGGGAGAAGAGGACGAATTTTTCGAGACCCTGGAACTTGAAGAAGCATGGAATCGCATTCCTATACTCAAGACCTCCCCTGCCGTGCGCCAGGACCTGTGGGAAAAGAGCATTAAAGTCCGAATTCCTGCAGGCAAGGCCGTGTTTTACGAAGGCGATCCCGGAGATTCACTCTATGTGCTCATACAAGGGAGAGCCGTTGCCACCCGCCTGCTTCCCAATGGAGACGAGGACATTCTCATGGAACTGAAACCAGGACAGATTTTCGGGGAATTCGCTCTCATATCCGAGCGCAGGCGTTACGTCACGGTAACAGCCATGGAGCCCACCATCGTCATGGAAATCCCAAAGGGAGTGGTTCAGTCCATTGCCAAGTCCCATCCTGAATTCTGGGAATTCGTCAAATACCAATACAGGAAACGTCTCATGGAACTGGTTGTCCGTACGGTTCCCATCTTCAGCAGCCTGGCAGAAGACGTGCTGACCACATATCTCAACGAGTTGCACCTGAAACGCTTCGCCCCCCATACACACCTTTTCAAGGAAGGATACCGAGGCGGTGGTTTTTACCTGATAATTCTTGGCAGAGTGGAAATAAGACACAGTGAACAGCGCATAAATGAACTCGGAGAGGGCTTCTATCTGGCAGATCTTTCCCTGCTGCGCAAAAAGTCGGTTCAGGTGAGTGTCGTGGCAAAAACGACCACCGAAGCCGTTTACCTGCCTCCCAAACTGTTTTATCAACTTCTCAGCGACTATCCCACCATATGGCGCAAGGTCACGGAAACAGGCAAACGGAGTCCTTTGTGGAACAAAATGATGGTGGTTGGAAAAGCACAGGACCTCGTCATCATCTGAACTGTAATATTCACTTTACAGCCCCACTCATTCATACCCAAACATATGTTTTACACCTCGTGTTCACATATGTGCTTCTTATGGCTTGCCTAATGCTATATAATTCACTTCCTCGGAGGTGAAAATAATGTTTTCTCCAGAAGTATATACCCAAAGACGCAGGGCTTTGAGAGAGCGTATACAGATGCCGGTACTCATACCGGGTAACCTTCAGCCCCTCCGCAACCCTTCCAATCTCTATCCATTCAGGCAGAGTTCTCACTTCCTCTATTTTGCAGGACTGTCCATTCCCAGGATGGCGCTGGTCATGACCGAGAACGAGGACATACTTTTCGGACCGGTTCCAAGCGTCTCGGACATGGTTTGGACTGGCCCCCTGCCATCTTTGGAAGAACTTGGTGCCAAAGTAGGAATATCAAGGGTGGAAGATATAAACAGCCTTGAATCGTTTATTAAAAAACTCAATAATATCAAATACATAGCGCCACACCTCGGAGAGACTACCATATGGTTGTCCTCTATTTTGGGCCAGGACCCTGCTTCAATAAAGAACGGACAGGACATGGATTTAGTGGAAGCAGTATGCGAGATGAGGCTCCACAAGGACAGCTACGAGATAGCCGAGATTGAAAAGGCCATCGCCTATACACGGGATATGTTCGAGGCCGCCCGAAGGTCCATCACTCCCGGCAAGAAAGAGCATGACATACTGGCGGCACTCAAGACCTCAGCCGCGGACAATGCCCATGCATTCTCATTCAACCCCATCGTGACCGTTCATGGAGAGGTACTTCACAACGAGGTGTATCATCACACACTGGAAGAAGGCCGCCTTCTTTTGGTTGATGCAGGAGCAGAGGCACCTTCCGGATATGCAGGCGATATCACACGCACCTATCCTGTGAACGGTAGGTTCACGGACCGTCAGAAAGTTATATATGAAACTGTACTAAGGGCCCAAATGACGGGTATTGAGATGGTACGGCCCGGCATGTCGTACAAAGAAGTCCACTTGGCTGCGGCCCGAGTCATAATAGAAGGGCTCAGGGAAGCCGGCCTCATGAAGGGCAATACTGATTCGGCTCTGGAAGCCGGAGCCCATGCTCTATTCTTCCCCCACGGTCTTGGTCACATGATGGGACTCGACGTTCACGACATGGAGGATCTCGGAGACATCGTGGGTTACGGACGTAGCGGGAAGCGTTCCACCCAGTTTGGCCTCAACTTCCTGCGCCTGCAGCGTACCCTGGAGCCGGGTTACGTACTCACGGTGGAGCCCGGTATATACTTCATTCCAGCACTGTTTAGACAGTGGCAAGAAGAACACAGGCACGAAGACTTCATCGTCTATGACGAGGTAGCCAAATATCTGGACTTTGGCGGAATACGCATCGAAGACGATGTTCTCGTGACCCAAGACGGCCACAGGGTACTTGGTCCACCTATCCCTAAAACCCCACAGGAGCTGGAAGAATAAAATCCGTGTTCCCGTTGTTTTCACAATTCTTTCCGTCAGGCAGACATACTGAGTGAGATATTATATTCCAATGTCCATGGCATTCCATGGAGGTCATACAGGTGTCTAATCCTTTTTTGGCAGCTGGACTTCTGTCCCTGGTGGCGGTCATCATCGGCCGACTGTTTTCTCACATGAAAATCCCGAAGGTTACGGGCTATCTGGTGGGGGGACTACTGCTATCCCCTTCCCTTTGGGAACTTGCACACATGAAACCACTCATCCGCGAGGAGAGCTTCCGTAACCTCGAGTTCATTCACGAGCTCGGTCTTCTGCTGATCATCTTCTCCATAGGCAAGCATTTCAGATTTCGCCATCTGCGTACCCATGGCGGCGCCCTTTATAGGCTCTCTCTAAGTGAGGCAGGCATCACGTTCTTCATAACCATGGCAGCCACCTGGCTGGCAGGAGCCTCTTTGCCTGCTGCTCTGTTTCTGGGCATCATGGCGCTCAACACAGCCCCCGGAGCCACACAGATGGTGATACGGGAATATCAGTCAGAGGGTAAGGTAACGGACTTGAGTCTCCAGCTGGTGGGTCTCAATAACCTGCTCGGCATCATGGCATTCGTCGTGGCTTACAACTACCTGGTCAAACCCGAGAACATGCTCATGATTCTATTCTTGCCAGTGCTTTTCGGGGCTCTGACCGGCTTTCTCACGGCAATATGGGATGCTCTCATCGAGGACAGGCGGCAGCGTCAGGTCATCACTCTGGCAACCCTTCTTCTCCTTGCCGGCATCATTCATGCTCTGGGGCTGAACCTCCTTCTGGCAGGACTCGTGGCCGGTGCCGTGTATATCAACTCGTCCGTGCACGAAGAACGTATCTTCGAAGAACTGCACCAGCTCGATTATCCTGTCTATGTGCTGTTCTTTGCCCTTTCGGGGGTACATCTGCGCATGGATCTGCTTCCGGCCATGGGCCTGGTGGGAGTAGCCTATGTAATCTCGAGGACCGTCGGCAAGTTTTCAGGGGCTTGGCTTGGAAGTAGATGGGGTGCCTATCCGCAGCGCATAACGGACAATCTGGGATATACGCTTTTGTGTCAGGCAGGTATCGCCATTGGACTCAGTTCCATTCTAGCCCGTGACTGGTCAGCAGGTGGCGGCAGGTCCATAGAAAGCACCGTCCTGGCCGCTGTGGTCATATTCGAGGGACTAGGCCCCATTCTCGTTCGCGTGGGACTGGAACGGGCAGGCGAGATTACCCTACTGTCCAAGATCACCCGCAGCATCAGCCCCCATCAGTGGATGGATGCCATCTCTGAAGTACTACACAAGTTCACCTATGCCATTGGTGTAGGCAAACCTACCTCTGAAAGTGTTCCAGTGGGATTGGTCATGAGACGTAACATCGAGCCCATATCCATGGACGCATCCCTCCAGGATGTCATCTCATTTTTCTCCACATCCCAGTATGACAGCGTTCCGGTCGTGGACTCAGAGAATGTCATACAGGGAATAATACGCTACTCCAACATCTCGGCGCTATTCGGCTCCCTAGAGCTTCTGGGCAATGCCATAACGGTCATGGATCTCATGGAACCATATGAACTGGTCCTCACTGTCCAGCACACGATAAGTGACGCCATAGAGATGTTCAGTAAAGCAGGTGACATATCCTATCTGTATGTTGTGAAGGATGAAAAAAACAAAAAACTCGTGGGTGTCGTTAGACGCTCGGATCTTTACTTCTCCCATGTCCACCTTACCAGAAGCATGGAGATAAAGGTAACAGGCAAACAAAACACATCCCCCGGACAAAACTCGAGTTCAGAAAACAACTGACTCTCTATCACCCCTGCTTGCTACCATCGACGGCCTTTAGATTACTCGCCAAGTGTATCAAGCGCTGATGCGCGGACACGAATCTCGACTGTAACTCATTGAAATAACAAAACTTTTATCGATTCAAAACAGAGGCAGTGGTTCTCCGTCCTCTCCGAGCTTACTCTTACCCAAAGATTCGTCTTCTGCCCTGTCTTTGGAGCCATCTGACATGTCCAAAAGGCTATCAGCCAGATTACCGTCAAGGTGCGTGATGAAGGAAAGACGTGCCTTTGTAAGAACGTCAGGAGAAATACGCTCCGGATCCATCATGTCGGGACAGTACTTCAAGACTGCCGCCGAATGGTCCTTCCAGTTGTATCGGTCGGGATCCAGTCGCTCCGGACAGTATTGCGCCACTGCCCAAGAATAATCCTTCCAGTTGTATCGGTCGGGATCCAGTCGCTCCGGACAGTACTGTGCCACTGCCCATGAGTACCCCTCCCAGTCGAACTCAGGCCCCACCTGCGAAGGAGCATGAAGAGCGACGATCAGGGAATCGCGTTTCCAGTCCACGAAACCGGGCCTGTCAAAGACATCCGGTACTAGTCTTGCCAGTACCCCGATCCATTCCGGCGGAAAATCTCTCAATCTGCGGCCATCAGTCACGGCTTTTCTGAGTGCCTGGGACAGTCGGGCCCTGTATTCATCAGGTGTAACAATCATCGGCTCTTACCTTTATCATGGGTCCCCGTGAGGTCAACTGTATTATGGAATGAAAATCAATATGAAAGAAAAGAGACAGTGGAAGGGGGATTACTCTCCATCACCTTCATCATCGGCATCACCACCGTCGTCTTCCGTACCCATATCAAAGGATGCTTCCTGATCGGCACGCTTCTTGACGAGCATGGAGAGTTTTGCGGCCTCTTTCTGCATTGCCTGATTGGCATTGGAGGTCTTGCTCATACCAATGAGACCAATTGGAATCAGGGAGAGCACGACAAGCAGGAATCCGCCCACCAGAGATATGGACAGATAGTCCTTTTTCATGACGTCACGGATGAATGGTGTCATCTGCGAAGGATCGAGCTCGCCATAGGATACGTCCTCAATTTGGACTGGCCCGGGCTCGAGTACGTACTGTCGTCCTGCAGTACCGTACATGTAATCAGGAATGACGACCTCCTGCTTCTTGGGCTTGGCCGCCATGAGCATGCCAATGGGGATAGCGCCAAGGAGAGACAGGAGCAGTACCACGATATCCTGGGTATAAAAAGCAGCAACGTAGTACCTGTAAAGGTAGGCTGCCAGGAATCCGATGAAGAACACGCCGAAGATATATCCATATCCGTCGATATCCTTCTTGATGGCGGTCCAGCCAGCGAATCCCATGAGTCCCATGAGAAGAATCATTATGAGGATGGTCATAATGAGATCTTTTGATAGAAGGGAAGGATCTACGTTTGTCAGGGCATTCATCTTGAGGATATCTAGCTCGGGGATGTCTATGATATCCATCTTCTTGCTGTTCTTGTACTTGAACTTGATGAGTCCAGGTGCAGCAAAACAACGCAGGTCATAGGGGTTGCGGGGGAAGACGACCCTTTCGACCTCTCCGCCCTCTTCTTCGTCACCCACTGGCTTGGTTTCAAGAACGAGATTGCCGTTTTTGATGGATTCCTTTGTTTTACGGTCGATGAGGTTGGTCATGAGGAGGTTGAGCCCCTTCACATCCTCACTGAAAGCACTGGGCGTGCACTTGTCGGGAACCGCCGGCAGTACAGTGCATTCACCACGTTTCTGCCTCTCGGGGGTGCATGGAGCTGGAGAGCCGATTTTATAAAGTCCCAAAGGGATGAGCAGGATCATGGCACCAAGCATGATCCCTGTTCCCCATCGCAGTCCGGCACTGCCCTTGTCAACGGGTCCGGCCATCATACTGCCTCCGACAGGTGCCGGGGGAACCTGTGGCATTCCAGGCTGCTGCGGATTCTGAGGAACCTGAGGCTGCTCATTCATTCCGGGCTGCATATCCATGTTATCCATCGCAGACTCCTTCTTTGGAACTGCAGGTTACACCTATGACTCCTCAACGTCAAGGATGAAGAACGTGCTCACCTCGCCGTATCAGTAGTCCGGGAAGGCTCGAAATTCATCAGTCTGTGGAGGGTCCTGACTCCGCCACTCGTACTCCACCCCCTGACCCTCAAAATGACCCCTCCACTGTGTCTTTGGCCAAGGGACATTCTCTCCGGTTTCAGTAAGATACTTATCTTTCTGCGGGAGTTGCCTCTTTTGTATACGAGTTTCTTGTAGGCGACTCCTGACATGCTCTGAATATCCACCATATACGAAGATATACCCGCCGGATGGGTAATCTCTATGCTGATGGCATCACCTGAGTACGACATGCGTACATCCGGAGCCGCAAGTGACACGAATGGCATCCATGCTGGAGCAGGCAGATCCCTGACCTCCTCCGCGTCAGAGGCATGCACGAAAGCCCATCGGTATGACGTCAACATAACCTTGAGAAACCCGCCCGTCTCCTGAAGTACTGCAAAACGTGAACCGCCCAGTGCCCTACCTATAGGGTTTATGCCCAGTGCCGAACCATACAGTAGCGTATCACGTGGAATCCGTATAACGCCATGGGAGGGGATGAGGGGTGCAGTATATGCCGAACGTTCATAAAGCAGAAGATTCTGCGAGAGATCTTCATCACCGTCGTCCGTGGCTATATGTAACATGAGAGGAGCTTTTCTGCCGGTGAATCCATGAACCGATCTGTGAAGTTCCACAGTATAATCCAGTGAGATTTCTTCTCCGGGTGCAAGATTGTACACAGTCTTGGAACTGCCCTCCACGGAAACGATGGAAGGGCGGTTCACCTGAAGTGATGCAGTGACCTCACTGGCTGGAACATCTCCCTTGTTGGCCATAACCACGTGAATACGCCCCACCTCACCCGGCTCCAAGATTCCATCTGCATCTCCACGAATGTCATCCAGGACACGATAATGCACGACAATGGAATGAGCACCCTTCCTGAATCCCTCTATCTTAAGATTCTTTTGACGTATTAGACGGTCTCCACATATCAGTCTGACGTTCAGTGTGTAATTGCCGGGGATTCTGAATCTCGAAGTATCGAAGGAAAGCTTCTTTTGAACCACCTGACCTGCTGTCATGCGTCCCACGAGTATTTCCTTCACGGTCTCACCCGAAGGACCGGTTATCGTAATACCCAAACGGTGAACCGGACTGGCGTCGGCACTCACTGAAAGGCGTATATTGCCATGAAAACCCGTTCCGACCTCCCATCTGGATGGAATGGACACATCCATATTAACCGACGTGGCATCACACGCTCCCTCACTCCAGTCTATCCCCCTAGTTCCAAGGAGCTCCACCAGCTCTTCTGCGTTGCGACGGCGGATTCTGTCAACTGTGGCAGCCAGTGCCCTGCGATCCAGGATACGGTCCGACAAGGAGGAGAACAGCAATGCCGCCAACTTGACCACACGGGCAGGCGCACCGCCAAAGGTGTTCATCTCCGAAGCCGATACCGGCAGCTCCACTGAAAAATCCGGTTTATCCGACACTACGTTGCTGCGACCAGATACGAGAACATTCTGAACCTCACAGCCTGTACATATCAGACGCGTGGACAGACTAGGAGTTATGCCGACCCCATCTATCGCGACGTCATGACGCAGTATGTAGTGAGCGACGGTCATCTTCAGGGCTGATCCATCCTCGTTCTCGTATACAGTCTGGATGGACCCTTTCCCGAATGTCCTCTCCCCTACGATGAGGGCCGAACCAGATTCCTTCAGTGCTCCCGATACGATTTCGGCAGAACTGGCAGTACCGGAATTCACGAGTACGATGACGGGCGAATTCCATATGGTGGTCTCATGGCGAGCATATACCTTCTGAACGACACCTGCTCTGGTTCGTGTGTAGAATAGAAGGCCGCTGCTTACGAACAAGTCAGCCACTTTGGCAGCCTGGAGAACAAGTCCTCCTGGGTTGTTGCACATATCCAGAATTAGATGCTTTATCTTTGATTTCTTTAATTTTATCAACACGTTACGCACTTCATCATATGTATGCTGGTTGAACTGTTTTATGCGGATCAAGGCTGTATCGCCCCCCAGACGGCGCCATGACACACTCTTGAGTTGAATAACCGAGCGTTCGAGCTCGAATCTCAAAAGGCGGGACACTCCGGATCGCATGATCCACAGGGTCACCATGGTTCCAGGCTCTCCACGCAGCAATTTCACCACTTCAGTGAGAGGCACTCCATCCAGGGGTACGCCATCGATGCGAACTATTATGTCACCGGCTCTTATACCCGCACCGGCTGCAGGAGTATCGTCTATGGGAGCTATCACCACAGCCTGTCCGCCCCTTTGAGTCACCACCACTCCTATCCCGCTGAATTCCCCCTCAGAACCTGCTTTCAGTTCCTGGTATTCCTCGGGCATAAGCAGAACCGTATGGGGGTCCAAGGTAGCAAGCATCGCCCCCACGGCCCTGTATACCGTGGTCCTTTCATCAGCAAGTCCAAGTCCTGTGGTTACCGTGCGTATGTTCCAGAACAGATCGAACATACTGCTCTGTCCGGAGATGTTCAGACTGACCTGTCTCCCTGCATACTTCACTGCAGCAAAAGTACCTGAACGCTCAACTATGAATGACGGTAGCTGTCTTTCAAGAGCAGTGAGAAATACCGACAGCATCTCACTGGGGCGGAGTCTGTCAGGAGTTACGTATTCCTCATCCAACCGGGACAGCACCTCTGCCACCACCGAAAGAGGATCGTCCGTCTCTCCCCTTTCGGACCTAACCATGCGAAGGAGTTCCACCTTTTTCACGGGAAACGGTCCGGCCATGTAGACCAGCACCACAGTGGCAGCCGCTACCATACCCATGACCCTGTAACGGAAGGAACTCATCATGTCCAATTCCTGCCACGCACCATACTTATGCGCAAGAACAAAGAAGAATGCCTGCCGAGTCGATAAAATAGCCTTCAGCTTGCCAATGAGATCACTCTATGGCAACAATGGGCGTTTGAATGGAGGTCTGATATGGAATACATGCTCAGCACGGAAGATGTGGTCATGCCATCTGATGAACTCAAACGGCTGCTTCGCAGGGCCGTGGTCAGGGCCATGCAGCGCCGCAACATGGACACCCGGACCGTGCAGGGCAAACTTTCCGGTATCAGCGAGATATCCACACTGGAAGAGCTGCTCGTTCACGTTCTTGAGGGTCGCGACCCCGAACCTCTTCTCTGATTGTTTCATCCTACAGCCAAATAGTGTTATAAATAAGGCCAGCAGGAGGACGGCATGGGGCTCAAGATACTCATAGCTGAGGATGACAAGCACACACGTACCATTCTGGAACATATATTCACCAAATCTCCTGAACTGAAGAAATTCGAACCTCAACTCCTCCTTGCCAGGGATGGAGAGGAAGCCCTGGCACTGTTTCAGCAGAACTCGCCGGATCTCGTGATATCAGACCTCCTGATGCCCCGAATAGATGGTTTCGCCTTGTGCTCCAGAATAAGGAGTATGCCCCAGGGTAAGGACATTCCCATAATAGTGACGAGTGCCGTATACAAAGAAACGGCTGTCATGCAACAGTTGAAAAAGGATCTGAGGGCCGCTTTCTTTGCCAAACCTTTCCAAGTTCGTGAATTCGTCGACGGTGTACTCAAACTCCTCGAATCATATCAGTCATCCACCGACGCAGCCAAAACGTCATCTCCTGAAACCGTGACGTCTGACACACAGACCGAACCGCATAACCACGATTCCAGATTACCTGATTCCGGCTCCCTGGAACCCCATCAAGTAGCAAGACTGCTACTTGACATACACGAGTCTGGAGCCTCCGGAATACTGTTTCTCTCCAGAGGGCAGCTGCATAAGGAAATTTTCTTTCTCAACGGCAACGTGGTGGGCTGCGAATCCAACATAAGGCAGGAAGCCCTGGGACATTATCTAGTGTCCAAAGGCATACTAACCAATACTAAATACAAGGAGATAATCCAGCACTCACGCGAAGAGGGGAAACCATTCCTCAAGATGTTGACCGACGTGGGTATAGTACAGGAAAGAGCCTTGAGTGCCATGGCCCAATCCCTGGTGAAGATAAGAATCGTAAATGCTTTCAGATGGAACGAGGGAAAATACAAATTCCGCCAGGACAGCGCTTTTTTAGACAAGATATTCAAGGTTAGCATCAATATAGTGCCCCTTATTTTGGCCGGACTGAAGCGTGTCCTCGACATGGATGACGTGGCCTCATGGACACGAGACCATACCGAATATGAGGCCTCACTCTCTGCTAGAGGCCGTAATCATCTAAAATTATTGAAGAAATTCTTTGGGAAGAGTCTACTGTCCAAAATTGAGAAACAGGAAGTACCTGTGGTGGATTTGATTTCAGAAGAAAAGGATTCCCTAAATGCCGGGCTTCAACTTTATATCATGAGCATCCTGTCCATGGTAGAACTGAAAAAGGCCTCGGTTCCTGCCAGCACATCCCAGGAGCTCGAGTCCATATTCAATGATCCGGCAGGGCTCGAAACCATAAAACAGAGCATCACCGGCCAGTACCAGGAAGAAGAGATATCCATGGTATTCACTCCAGATGAGGTGAAGCCGGAAGGTCGGTCCATGATACTGGACTTCCAGCATACACCAGAGGAGAAAGCCCTACTCAACGACCTGAACTCCTTTTATCTCAAACTCAACACAGCCGACTACTTCGAACTTCTCGGCATTCCCAAGAATGCCTCCAATGAACAGGTGGAACAGGCCTACGAGCGCTTGAGGGAGAAGTTCAACGCAGAAAAATATACATCATTCACTGGACCTGATGACCGTCTGAGACTCGAAGAACTGCATCAGGCTCTCATGGATGCACGCTATACCTTGACAAATCCACAAAAGCGTGCCGAATACATGCGAAATCTCAGAAAGTATGATGACTCCAAGGAGATGAATGCAGAACTCCTGGCCCAGGAGGCAAAGGAGCTTCTGGAGACTGATCCCGAGAAGGCTGTAGAGCTCATTAGGCAGGCCATAGACATCAACCCACAACAGGCCGAATATCATGCCATCCTGGCACAGGCCCTCTATGTGGCCGGGGAAAGCGAGTCCGAGGTCCTCGAACACATAAAAAAGGCAGAAGAACTGGATGCCGATTCCATCGAGGTGAACCTAATAGCCGCCCATATTCATGAGGGACAAGGCAAATTCGATCACGCAGCAGAACACTACGAACACATCCTAGAACTGGCCCCTGACAACCGTAGGGCCTTCGAGCGTCTAGTCGAACTATACGGCAACAAGGGCGCCTGGAAGCTGCTAGAGCGTCTGCACCGCAAGGTCCTTCTCAAACTGGGCAAACGCAAGAAGGAGCGCTTCGTCGAAGTGGCGACCTCCCTGGCCGAACTGTATGAATCCCAGCTCGGAGACAAGAGAAAAGCTAAGGCTAGCTGGGAACTCATTCTATCCGTGGAGCCCTCTCACCTAGAGGCTTCCGTGGCCCTGAAACGGCTCGCCGAAGGCAAGGAGCACCCGGAGCACCAGCTCGATGAGATACGCACCAGGTGGCTTGCCAGTCCCCAGGAT
>JALWFW010000160.1:15666-40718 GCA_027013865.1 Polyangiaceae bacterium
ATACTACCCCTCTCAAACACGGATTCAGATTTGCAAGACGCCATGCACCCGACGCTGCCTACCTGTTTGCCTCGGTTGCGGCCTCCTTTGGGGAAACGGAACGGGAACTCCTGGATTTCTATGCCACCTACAGACCAACCTTTTTGCCACGGGCGTGGCGTACACTGGATGAAGTCGGCTGGAATCTGGTGATGGACGATAACGAGGATCCCAATATCGGAGCCGTACTGGCATGTTTTGGACCATCTGAGTATGCCACATTGTTCCCCAAGGAACGTTCTTCAAGCGTGACCATACTGTCAGCAGAGGCCATGACTGACCGCCTCCGGGCCGTACTGGAATATGGTGTACACCAGTTGGGCCTCAGTGACATGCCTCCTGTAGGTACGCTGGCTGGAGTAACGGAGACACGGGTAATGCTCACGACAGAGGGCCCTACCCTCATACTTTCACCTGACATGTTCAGTGATGACATATCCTCCACCACTATGGCGGCCCGGCTGTTTCCCCATCTAGTCTTAATGACTCCCCAGCGCCGTCCAGTGGAATTCCTATCCGTATCCAAGATATTCAGACTGCTTCAGGCTCTCGTTCTGTACACATCCAACCGCTCCAGCCGTGATCCTCTCCTGGCCCAGTACATAAAGCATTTCTCGTCCTTTTCTTCCGATATCATAGAAAGAGCCAGCGAGAAGATGAAGATACTCTCGTCCAGGAATCAGAATATAAACATCTCCATGTGGGTGGCCAGTGCCAAAAAGACGGCTCACAACGTCGGTGTGGCTCTCTCCTACAACCTGGAATCCTCCCTGGAAGGTCTGGCCCGCGACGAACGCCTAGCAGTGCTCGACTACTATCTGTCCCCCCGTCACCTCAAACTCAGAAAAGAATTGGGATTATCCATAAACGTAGCATAACTACGTGTAATTATTGAATTATTTCTTATCTTTCCTTACCATGAGGCCACCTGCCCAGACAATGAGGAACACACCGGCAGCCACGAGCATGCCAATAGAAGTATGGTTCCCGGACTGCATGGTTGCGCCATCCAGGATGGCCCCCAGGAGAGTCAGCAAAAATAATGTGACCAGTACATAGGCCAGGGTGATCATGGCTCTGGCAAACCACGGCCTCGTGGGCACCCGACCTCTCACCAGCCCCTTGATGAACAACAAAAGACCGTTGATCTGGGCGAATATCCCCAGGGCACTGGTGATCCACATGGCCTCGTACCGTACCTGGCGGCCATGTCCTTGTACTTCCACACCTCCTGACAGCGCTCCCACGAGAATCATCAGCCCCAAGGTGAACAGCAATATTCCGCCGTAAATGTAAATCAGACCAAGTAATCCCCTGGGATGAGGCTTTCTGGTAGCGACTTCATGAAGGGTTTCATGATGAGGTTCCGGAGATTCAGATTCCTGCCTGCGGGCCTCGAGATACCGTAACATGACCTCCTCAGAGGCCTGGCCACTGTGAAGCAGGGATTTCAGTACGCGTTCAGGGATGCGCAGATACTCTGACAGATAGTAGAGATTGCGCTGCTTCATGTGAGTTATGAGGGAATTTCCGTATCCTATAGTGAAAACTAGAACAAATCCGGATATGAGATAGCCTTGCTGTCCTATGGCAGGTGAAGCCATGACCCCCCAGTCATAAATACCATGCAGCATCATGGGGACTACATAGGCCGATGTCCTGTGCCAGGTCCTTGAAAAACTGCTGACAGCGAACTTCGCCCTGCCAATGTGATAGCCCATTATCACACCCAAAAATGCATGCAGGGGAATGGCGGAGACCGACCTGACCGCAGCCGTCCAGATTCCTCCCTGAGACACGTAGAGAAGATTCTCCAGAGTAGCGAAACCCAAAGATGACGTGGCTCCGTAGACTATCCCGTCGAATGGCTCGTCAAATGCCGGATGTCTGTAAGCCACCATGTAGATGGCCCACATTTTGAAGAATTCTTCTGGAATGGATGCCAGCAAAAATGCCTTGTACGCTGCACCCCAGACGGGATCCACAGGGGCAGGAAACAAAGACCTGAAGGCCGTGGCCCACATTATGGCTCCTCCTGCTCCCACTGCAGCCCCATGAAGAGCCATGCGCATGATCAAGGATTTCGGTTCCGGATGCTCGTCCTTGCCGTAGATGAAGATGAACAGAAGGATGTTCGGTGCCAGGGTGAGAAGAAGTGTGACGTAGAAGTATGACATGCCCAAAAGTGGTCCCTGCTATCCGCGGCTATACCAAAAGAGATTCCTCTTCCTTTTCAAGACGGTCCATGAGTTCAGCAAGATGGGTTCTCACGAAGGTACGCACCCTGTCATGGGTATCAAGCCTGAGGGCCTCTTCAAGAACGGAAGTGGCTTCACTGACCTTCACTTCCCTCAAGAAACGCTTCAGTACCGGAATACGGGCGGCAGGAAGGGAGAACTCACGAACACCCATGCCCAAAAGCAGATAAGCTGCCAGTAGCTCCCCTCCCATCTCGCCGCATATGGTTACTGGTACCCCATGCTCTGATGCAGCCTTAACCACCATCGACAGCAGACGCAACACCCCCGGATGAAATGGCTGATAAAGATATGAAACCATGTCGTTACCACGATCCACTGCCATGGAATACTGGATAAAGTCGTTGGAACCCACTGAGAAGAAATCGACCCTGCTGGCGAAGACGTCCGTCATGGCAGCGGCTGCCGGAAGCTCCATCATCATGCCCAGGGGGATGTCCGGCACCTCGACTCCCTGACGCCGCAGGCTATCAGCCTCCTCCCGGAATATCCCTGACGCAGATTCCCACTCCTCCACCGTGGCGACAAGAGGAAACATCACCTTTACCCCGGTGTCGGGATGGTCCGCGGCAGCCCTGAGAATCCCGCGTATCTGCGAACGGAACAGTTCCCTGTGTCTCAGGGCGAACCGTAGGGATCTCAAACCAAGGACGGGATTCTCCTCCTTGTGGGCCATGAAGTAGGGCATCTTCTCCCCGCCGAGATCAAAGGTCCTGACGGTTATGGACCTTCCCTCTAGTTTGCGGAATATCTCACTGAACTCCTCATAATGGTATTTCTCGGGAATCAGGAGATTTTTCCGGGCTTCAGCATACTCCAAAAAGATGAATTCCGTGCGGTAAAGCCCTACTCCGTCGGCTCCATGTCTGAGGGCATAGTCAATCTCATCCTTGAGCTCTATGTTGGCATTGACCCCTATGGACACACCGTCGGAAGTAGATGCCTTGCGAGACGATTCCCTAAGGAGCTCCCTTTCTTTTTCTGAGAAATTTTTCTGTATTTTCCGGTACTTAGCCTCTAATTCCCGGCTGGGTCTGACAATAATCTCGCCCCTTATACCATCCACTATCACCTTGTCGCTGGTGGATATGCGCTGGGTGGCATCTGGGACTCCTACCACCGTGGGAATATCGAAGGCCTTGGCCATGATGACCGTATGGGAGGTGACCCCTCCTTCAGCCAGAATCAGTCCGTTTATATGGACTTTTCGGAGATGAATCATCGCAGCAGGGCTGATGTTGTGGGCCACTATCACCGAATCTGCCGGGGGCTCGTGCTGACAAAAAAGGTCTTCCTCCCCTGCCAGATTCCTGATGACTCTCTGATACACGAATCTTATGTCGTGTATCCTGTCTTTTATGTAGTCGTCCTCTGATTTGCTGAAATGCTGCTCCCAGTCGTTGAGAGCCTCCTCCACTGCCCATTCGGCATTGATGAGTCTGGTTCTGATGCGATCCTCGATGTCTTCGAGCATCGTCACGTCAGAGAGCATACCTGCATAGGCATCGAGGATAGGCAGATGGACCATCGACTGGATGTCTTTAGAATCACTGGTACGGTGTTTTTCGACCAGCTCCAAAAGCTGCTGGCGGCTCAACTGCACTGCCGACTCCAGGCGGTCCATCTCGTCATCGACATCATCGGGAAATATGCGGTAGTGCTTCACTGATACAGGACGGTGAGGCATCACATATGCCTGCCCTATGACTATGCCCGGAACTGCGGAGTTGCCCCTGAGCCTGACATCCCTGGGTCTTCTGGATTCCTTGCTGCTCATGGTTTACTCTCCCTGACCGGCTGCGGCCATTCGAAACGCAACTAGTTGCAATAACGGACCAATCCGCGTATCAAGCCATTATCGTCACTATTTCTTATCCTCTGAGAAGCCGCTTTTCACCAGTCTGACCAGTGCACTGACAGCCTCTTCCGCATCCTCGCCCATGGCGCGTATCTTCAGCACCGTGCCCTTGTAGGCCAAAAGCGCTATGAGGTTCATGAAACTCTTGCCATTGGCAGAAAAGTTACCGTTGAATACCTCTATCTCCGAATCGAAGCGGGAAGCCACCTTGGCAAACTGCTGGGCAGTACGCAGATGAAGCCCCTGCTCGTTTATGAGGGTCACTTCCATTTCAAAGAAGCTGGTCATACCGACATCCTCCACAACACAGGGATTGTTGCCCCGAACGATGCGGGGGCAGATACTTTCATCATGGTAAACTCCATGTTTAGCGTGAATATTTCATCGTTACGGGTGTTCGGCACCATGTTTGATGATCGTCCTCTACAGGGCTCTGTCCTTGTCCCGGTGAGACACTGAACAGCCATAACCCCAGCCTGTTATAATTTTCGAAAGATAAATGGCAATGGAAACGCTTCTGTGGCGCCCTCCAGAACAGCCAATGCCGACGGTCAGGTAGGACTTGCCCTCATGCTCATAGCGGGGCAGCAGATATTCCAGAAGGGAGGTCAACCTGCCGGTAAAGTCCCTTGCATCCTCGGATTTGAGGACATAACCGCTCACCCGCTCATCCGTGCCATCAAGATGAGACAGCTCAGGCACGAAGTACGGATTGGGAAGGAACCTGACATCGAATACCAGATCGGCCTCCTGCAATATTCCGTGACTGAAACCAAAGGAGACGAGACTGACGTGAAGCGGTGCACGCTGTCCATCCAGTACTAGAGTATGTACCCTTCGTCTGAGCTCGTGGACGTTCAGGTAACTAGTATTTATCACCCACGTCGCCCTGCGTTTTAGGGGCTCCAACAGACGTTCTTCCTCTATTATGGAATCTGCCAGTCTCTCCAGGCCCAAAGGATGGGGACGGCGGGTCCGCTTGAACCGGTTTACTAGATGCTGAAATTCACTCTCCACGAAAAGGACGGAAAGTTCACTCACCCGACTAGATGTATCGTCCAGTGTCTCATGGAGCTTGGCCATGAAGTCCCGCGATCTCACGTCCACTACGACGGCCGCTCTGTCTGCGTGAGGTTCGAGCATGGATGCCAGGGACGGCAGAAGCGGAGGGGGCAAATTGTCCACGGCAAAGAAGCCAGCATCTTCTAGGGCATGTAGAGCAGTGGTTTTTCCAGCACCGGACTGTCCTGTAACGACAATGAGCCTCATCTGAGTTCCTCGTCAGACAGCTCATCCGGGTCGTCAGTGCTGTCCTCCTGAGCCTGCTCTTCCTGAGCCCGTGTCATTTGGGCATTGACGTGGCGCTGGAACTTTTCCTGCTGGGATACGCCCCGCAAGGCCAAAAGCTTCACCCTGGCCGCCACTTCGATGAGTGTGGCAATGGATCGGCCCGGCTGGACAGGCATGAGTACCACCGGAACGGTGACTCCGAGAATCTCCTCCTCGTGTTCCGTATCTATGGTGTTTATGGACTCGTTTTGGTCGCTCTCCCAGTGCTCCAGTTTGATGATGAGATCGATGACCTTCTCCTCGAGCACACTGGCCGCCCCAAAGAGATCAGGAACATAAATGACGCCTATGCCGCGGATGGCCATATAGTGTCGGGTCACCTCCGGAGACTTACCAACCAGGCGTCCCTGCTTGCGGCGAAGCTCCACCATGTCGTCACTCACGAGGCGATGCCCCTTGACCACCAGGTCCAAAGCCGTTTCGCTCTTGCCCACACCGCTCATCCCGCGAATCAGGATCCCAAGCCCATACACGTCCACCAGCACGCCGTGCACCGTGATGAAGTTATTGGCACGCTCATCCAGAAGGCCAACCACCCTGCGGATGAACTCCGACGATATGAGGGGCGTGGAGAATAGCGGCACGTGATACTGTTCACACGCATCGATGAGATAACGGCGCACAGGAAGACCGCCGGTCACGACTATGGTGGCAGGACGTATCTCGGACAGATGTGTCACAGCCTCGGCCCGTCCCTCAGGGGTGGATTCCTCCAGAAACTTAAATTCCTTATAACCTATTACAATTATTGGATTTTTTAGATCCTTATGAGAAAGACCCGCAAGTAGTAGGCCTGCCTTCTCCACCACGGAATCAATGAGAGAATTGCCAAGTCCACGGGCACCGGCCACCAGGGTGAGTCCCATGGAGAAACTGGAATCCTCGAGGAGCGTCTTTACGGTGATCGTCTCGTCCTGCATGGGGGAGATACTAGGAAAAAAGGAAGTTCGGTGCAATTTTATATATGGAGTCTGAAAGTCGCGGCACGGACGTCAACTGTCCTAAAGAGGGGCACCGCAGTGAGGACAGCGGGGAAACGTTCCCTGGGGCTTGGGGAACCTGGCACCGCACACAGGACAGGATGTCTCATGTTCCTGGCTGGAATCGGTTCCGCCGGAATATGACGTCTCCGCTTCAGGTGCATCAGAGGATTCCGTGTTGACGAAGGAATGGATGCCGGCCTCCTCCTGCGCGTGGGACGCTGTCCCTCCCGGAGTGGTATCACCTGAAAAGCCAGCATCTGTGGCACTCTCAGATCCGGTGACGCCGAACTTCTCCCTGAGCTCTTCCAGAAGCGATTCCACCTCACCATCTGCTGCCCTGACTCCTACAAAATCTTGACCGTGTACCTTCTTCATGTGCCTTTCGATATCCGTTATGAGGGAGATGGCCGTGGCAGGAGCCTCCGGAAGTCCCCACACTCCTACGTCCACGGCAATAACGGCCGTTCCAGCAGAATCCGGTGTGCCCAATAGCCCGGCCATACCTGCGAACCCCTCCTCTCCGAGTTCTTTTCTGATCTCATCGAGCTCATCCATGTTCAGCAAACCAGATAGTGTCATATCCGCATTCATCTGGCCGGTCACGAGTTCCACAATCAGTTGACCCGCCCCCGAGGAGCCGTCCGTTCCTGGGAAAGCCCGTCCAACCACGACATCGTGCACCGTGTCCCATGTAAGGTCGTATCCACGGCTCACTATCTGCCTCCCCTTGATGTAATCCGTCACACTTTCTCTATAGATGATTTGCTGAGAGGTCATGACCACCGCCCCTAGACCTATGGGGTTATACACCAGGTGTCCAGTGCCATCCCCGCGTGGAGCATATGACACGTGAATCGAGCCCACACCGTCTATGGATTCGGATACGAACGCAAAGACATGTACCGCCTGTATGGTCTCATCCGGGCCAATCCCTGAGACCACCTCCTCCCGGAATTCTTCGAGGGCCTGTTTCAGACAAACATCCAGTTCGCCAGGAGAAACGGTCCTACCGTCACTTCCCAAAGGAGACTTGCCAATCTGTGCATGAATGATGAATCCAATCCACATAAGGGCTGCTATGACGCCGGACACGTAATAACTGCGCGGCAGCCAGTCATAAAACCATGCAACCAAAAAGAACAGCAGTCCCAGTACGGGTATCACTAGTTCTGAGAGAGCTGTCTCATCATACCTGACCGAACGGGCATAGCTGTAAGGTTCCCCGACATACGACTTCAAAGCCTGAGCAAACTTGTTCTTCATGACCCAACCTTACTTCAGTGTTCACACAGGAGCAAGGTTACTGTTGCACCTGCATGCCCGCACCCACGATACTTGAGGAACGAAAACACGGCTGCTATATTCCTCCCGGAAACTGGAGGACAGCATGAAAATAAAGGCACTGTCCACACTGAACAGGGGCTGGAATTCCAAAATCGACTGGAACAGCACACTACTCATCGACTTTGGCAGCCGCACGACATCTTCCGGGGGCCCCGTAGACGTGGAGGCCTTTTTGAAAGAGGCCACCGGTCCGAAAACCATTACATTCCTGGAGATGGCTACATCCAGACAGGTCCGCGAGGCACTCACTCTGGCTGAAGGTTACAGCCAGCAGCCTCTATTCGAATCCATCGTGCGCAAGGACATGGAGAAAGCCACTCTCATGCCGTGGTCACTGAGGGTCATGGCGCTCCAGATCATCTTGGAGCAGGCAGACATGAGTAGATGGCTGGCAGCGGCACCTGCTCTGCTCAAGCTCATGGACGACATCGACCTCGGCATACCCGAAGGCATAATATACGCTCACATCACCACTGATGCCGCAAAGGCACTGAACATAACTGCCCCACTGTTCAGACAGTGGGAGGAGGCCCATCATGCCAAAACGGGCAGATACTCGTGGCCCAAATGGCTCGGGCGCGTGCTCGATTCCGAAAAATACATGTCCCCGGACACCAACGCCGACTCCGGCACCGACTCAGTGCTCTTGTGGCTGCCTTCCATGGCCTCCCTGCGCCCGGCTGAACTAGAGGTGCTCCACATCCTACTCAGACAGATGTCCCTGCTGGGTATAGGACAGGTACTGGTGGCAGAACCCTATCCTGAAGCGATGACGGCTATCCTGTCTTCACTCATCGGGGGAGACGGCATGGAAGGATATGTGAGTTACTCCTCTTTGGAGCAGTATCACGACTCACTGGAAAAAATCCTGTTCGATATGAAACACGTACACACCCGGACCTACCTCGACGTCATGCACGAGGCCCAGGCCATGATGGCAGACGATGCTCCCCAGGTGAGTCTACTTACCTCTGTGTCCGGTTACCTGCCAGTGCTCGAAATCATCTCAGAGGAATGCTCAGGCTTCTCAGGCATGAGACTCAAAGCATCAGTGAGGGACCTGCTGGATCTGTACTACAGACAGCCGGATTCGGGTATGCTCAGGGAACTGTCCCTCAACCCCAGATGGAACTTCTCCGTCTCTCCGGACAGAAAAATTTCAGTGCTCCTCACTGCTGATAGCGTGGAGGAGCTGGCTCACACTTGGTATTCCGGCAGCAAGGACATGTCGGACAGCCTTCGCTCACGCTTAAAGAGCACTCTTGATTTCGTTAATAAAATCAAAGAGTTACACAATACAGGTCTCCACGGCGACAATAATATGCACCTGTTCATGGCAAAACTTGGGGACCTGGTTAGACAGTTTGCGAAAAAAGGCCGAGGTCAGGAGGAACTCGAAGACTGGCTGTCTGTCATGAATACCCTGAATACTCTGGTGGAACTGGCCGAAGAATTCGGGGATTCCACCCAACTCATGACCATTGCCAGGCAGATGCTCGAAAATCAGAGTTCAGGATATACCCTGCCCAAACGGGTTTACTCGTACCAAGATCCGTCATACCTATTTGCCGAACCCGAATCCGTGGGACTTTGGGGCCTTACGTCCGGAGCTCTGTCTCCTCCGGAATATCTACACGCCCCACGTGAGGTATATGCCCGGCAGCCCGACTGGATGTTTCCTGCATCACTCACTCGTTCATGGCAGCTCGTTCCCATATTCTCGTCAGCAGACAGGATAGTTCTCAGTGCCCCTGCCACACAAAATGGCAAACCAGCCCTTCCCCATGCCCTACATCACTACTTCAGCCTGTCGGCGGACAACACATCGGACCGCGTACGGATGCATCCCGAAAAACTGGAGCCCTCCCCGGCCTTCGACCGCACGGTCCCCGATATGATCCCTGAATATCCCGATCTCCTGTCCCATACCAGGCGCTACCACGGCAAGGATGCCCCCGAGGACGTCCCTGTGATCAAATTCTCGGCCTCAGAGGCCACATCCTACATGACATGTCCGATGAGACACTTCTGGCAGCACGGTATTGGAGATCAGGAAGCGTCGGCCTCCACATGGATAATGCACCGGGGCAGTGTGGTGCACTATCTCATGGAATGGACCCTCAGGGATTACACGGCAGGGGATGACATAGCAGACATCCTTACCAACCACCTCAAGCAGTGGAAGGGGGAAATCGAGGCAAGACTGAGGCCCAACACCTCCAAGTCGCGGCGCACTTTCACGCCTTTCATCCCCGATGACCAAACAGAAGACGGATGGTGGCAAAGCTACTTCCCCTCCGATTACCTGGCCCAGGATCTCATGTGGATAGAAGATAGCCTGACCCGTGACTGGCCCTCTCGTGTTGCCGAGCTTCTGGATGGTCTCCTTGAAGTACCGGCGACGGAGCGTTTTCTGTTCCAGGGTATGCAGGATACGACAGCTACGCCCCCCGAAGAGCTGGAACGGATCGTGGATTCCTGGCGACAGGAGATCCTAGATGACATGTCCCGCGAGAAGGAACAGAACGACGACAATTGGTTCTATGCATATTATTCCGATTACTGGGAGACTTTCGGGCTGCCGGACTTCGAAGAACGGTGGAACTCGGTGCGGGATATCATACTCAATCTGTCGCAGCGTCACGGAATGCTCGACATCGGTGACCACACATGGCGCATAACCGGCCGATTCGATGCCCTTCACCGCTACGAGGACAACTCCGATTCAGGTGAAACCCTCGTGGACTACAAGTATTCCAAGGCCAGCAATGCATCCCCCCTGCAGGCTGAAAGTCAGGGTGCACTATATGCCGTCTCACTACTGAGTGAAGGCAGACGTATCGAAGGAGTCAGGTTCATGTACCTGAATCCCTCGATGGCGAAGAACACGGATCTCAAACTGGCTGACAAAGGTTTCGGTGCAGGATACTCAAAAGACAAGAAAAAGATCACTCCAACGAAGGGGCTTTTCAAGGTGGTGAACCACATATATGACCTTTTCACATACATCGATGCTCTGGCTCAGGGAATGCTGCCGCAGCCCCAGGAAGGCTCGTGTCCCGAAGAGAAGTGCACCTACTACCATCTGTGCTCTTCCCTCGTGTTCTATGCCCATGACTCTGACATACTACAGTCTCAAGACTTGTCAGAGGGCGAAGATCACCAGTAGCAGTCCGGTGCCACGTATCCTTGGCCAGATTGGCTCACTGAATGCCGCGCATGTTACAAAAGAGGTCTAACTTATTGTAATCATTGATATATTTAACAATAACCCTCGTCAATAATGACTGTTCATCAACATCGGAACCCTAAGTCCCCCGTACCCCCGTAAAACATTCACTGAAAATTCGAAAAATCAGTCTTACGTACCGTCCTTCTCCTCAGTGGTGAAACTTATGTCCTCCAAGGAGAATACAGGTGCCTGCGGTCCATCATAGCCCTGAGGGAACTCCATCTCGAAAAACCCGTCCATCTTGGAATACATGAGGGGCTCTTCCGCCAGGCCTGCGATGACCTCCAAAATGGCCTTCATCCTGGGAATCATGGCCCTGTCGGTCATACCTGCATTTTTCTTCTGGGAAAGCTCCGCTATTACCCTGCTCTTCCACTGGGAAAAATCTTCAGGTCTGCCAATGACTCTGGAGGATGAAGCAGGGCTGGCCGCGTCTTCGGAACTGATGTCGAACCCCAATCGTTTGGAAAGTTCCACTATTCTGGATTCCTCCCCAGAACGGTTCTTCCTCTTGGTGGCACCACTGACTCCGAGTAGCCACAAAACATCCCTGGCGCGTGTCGCAGCAACGTACATGAGACGGATCTGCTCGTCCATCTCGTACTGCTCGTGCAGGTATCTCAGATAAATCATGTCCGAAGTCATTCCCTTCTGTAGGGATCCGGTCTCTCCACGCGGGATGAGCATCCTGCCCCATATTATCTCGGGTGGATCCACTGGTCCCCATGAACTTCCGAGACCAAATGCCCTGTCCAGGATATCGGGATGAAGGGCAAAGGGACTTACGGACATGCACCATGCCCTGTCGGCATACCCCCTACCGGATTTCATTCCACTATCCATAGATGGAAGGATGACCAAGGGGAATTCCAGCCCCTTCGAGCCGTGCTCCGTAAAGATCTGGACCGGAGCGCTCTCATAGTACGGCACATCTGCCCTTCGCTCCGAAGGAGTCTGTTCGACCATGGACACAAGACTCAGTATGAGTTTCTCCCATGACACCGAGGTCTCCTGGGACAGCATGCCCATGAGAAGACCCAGATCAGCCCTCATCTGACTTTCAGGAACGTCCCACACCCCTGACCACACGAGGGGATCCGCCATGTATACAGCAAGCACATACGAGGGATGGCGTCGCTGCATGAGATCCCTGAGACTGCCCATGAGCCTGGCGAAGGCCCTGAGTCTCTCGGTCATCGTATCCGAGAGCCCTGCTACCTGCCACCATTCGGGATCTGCGCCATCCCCGGAAAGCACGAATGCATCCAGAAGATGGACTCTGTCCGTGTACTTCTTTTGCTCATGGCTGCTCACGTATTTCAGATATGCTGCGGAGATGGCGGTAAACTCCCTCAGACTCAGGCCTACCAAAGGCGACATGAGCACAGCTGCCAGCCACGTGCGGCTGTAGGGCTTTACCAGTAGTCCCAACACGAGAACAGATATGACGATGTGGGGCATGGAGAATAGATCCTGCTCACCTATGGCCACGAATGGCACATCCCGGGCAGCGAGTTCTTCTTTCATGGCACGGTAATTCCGCTTTCTCGTCTTGTAGAGGATTCCCACAACAGGCCTGCCCTGTTTCCATGCACTGCGAAGCACATCGTACACCGGCGTCTCCACGATGCGCGGCCCAGCCAGTTCTTCCAGCCTTGCCCTGTCGTCACGGCGAATGGCATCCAGATACTCGGCGACCAGCCCCTCAACCACGGATATGCCAGTCTTGTTGCTGACTGAGAACTTCAGTTCCTTCAGGCGTCTGTCGAACCACTGGAGCGTCCTAAGAACCTCGTCCCAGGAACCCAGCATCCTCTCTAAACGCTCTTTGGCATCCGGTGACGACTCCAGGACTTCGATGAACTTATCGGAGCGTCTCGTGAACACATTGCCAGCATGCTCATAGAAGGATTTGACATTCACCTGACTCCAGTGGACTATTCCAGGGAATCCGTCTCCACCACCCGGATATCTGGCCTGAGCATCCCCGTATCCCATGGATTGCGCCAGCCTGTTGCCCAGGGATATGATTCCTGGCCTGGAGCGGTAGTTCACGTCGAGGAATACACGCTCGAGGGACATGGGATCCTGGGCTAGATCCTCGGCAGCCACGGAGAATACCTGCACTTCACCGCCCCTGAATCCGTAAATGGCCTGCTTGACGTCTCCCACCACGAATATGCGGGCCCTCGAATGTCCATTCCTGCCCCTGGCCAGGGCCATGATGACGCGCCACTGCACCGTGTTGGTGTCCTGGAACTCGTCCACCAGGATATCCGTGAGATTGGGGTACAGCCTCTCGGAAAGTCCAGGATCGGCCTCGAGCCTGGAAAAAAGGTGTCGAACCATCTCGTCCTGCTGAATGATTCCCTCTTCCTCCCTTTGCTTCATGCGTCTGTGATGAAATAGCCTCAAGAGCGAGTACACCACGGATACGACGGTATGGACCATGTCCGGACGGGCCAGAAGACTGCCTTCACCGACCATATACCGAAATGCCACGAATTGCTCGTCAGAGGCGAACATGTCCGGAAATTGGGCCCGAAACGACTCGAACTCCCTCTCTTTCCATATAGTTGGATTCCAGTATTCTCCATACACCTCAAATGGTGTGAGGCTGTAAGGATCCCAGCCTGCGCTCCGTATGGCCTCCACCCATTTGGAGCTCAGTTCGCCCTTTTTGCCCGCCTTCCTGAAAGCCGAGCCCATCTTATTGAGGGAGGCAATGTATCCGGCAGCCTTGCCATCCTGTACAATGTCGGCCACTATCTCGTCACAAGTATGGGAATGCAGGTATTGCAGGGCTTCTGAGTAATCCGTTCTCTTTGCCTTAGTCCTCTCAGAGCTAGAGGAGCCCCCGTCAATATAATAATCAATGACCTTCCTGAGGCCCTCATAGTGTACGTCTACTAGACGCTTCACCGGGTTTACCACGGTTTCGAGAGCGCGCATGAGTACCATACGGTACAGTTCATGCAGACTTTCGGGAGGAGCATTCACGGAGAACGAGCTGCGCGGAGACTTGTACAGTTTCTTCACGATGTCGGATATGGCATCGGAGGGGATCCACCTTAGAACCTGCCTCAGACCGTCCGTGAAACCTTCCGGGGACTCCACTCCGGCTCTCCTCAGTTCCTCCACATACCCCGGATCCTGAAAACCCTGATATGTCTCAACGATGAGAGAATAGACGTCCTCCTCAAGACGCTCGTCCTCGAGACGCTCCCTTATGGACGATATGGTTCCGGCTCCACCATCGAGGCGGGCCATTATTCGGTGAGTCATGGAGTCGATGGTGGATATCTCGAGGGAGTCCACGTTCTGGAGGACACGCTGCCAGTGCTTACGCTCTTCTCCTTGAGTCTCCTCCCTAAACCTGTGCAGCGTGGAGATGATTCGCTCGCGCATCTCTGCCGTGGCCTTACGTGTAAACGTCACCACGAGAAGGGAGGATACCAACCTGTGGATGGCCTGTGGATCTGTGCCATGATCTGCCAGACGTTCCGGCGACAGGGCCATGAGCACTCTGGCCGTAAGTACACGAGTCTTACCCGTGCCTGCTCCGGCAGTGACTATTACGTGTCCGTCGGATCTAGCGGCTATCTGCTGATTGTCATTCAGTTCGCCCAGAAGTCTTTTTATGGCCTCGCTCATGTGGTCCCTCTTTTGTATGCAGGCATGTTACACCTCTGCAATGGTGGTGCAACCATATAGGCGTAACCACTTGATATCAAAGAACTTTTTCGTCTTTTTGATGATGTTCGAGTAGTTTTAAGCCCTCTTCTGAATAAATGCGCTCCACGGGTATGTGAGAAAAACGGTAGGCAAGAATGTGAAGACGGGCAAGAAGAGACAACATGTCCATTCGCTCCATGTCCTCACGGCGCCAGCGGTCGATGAGAGCGTGAACAGCATCCCGGGCCGCAGGCGGATGGAACACGAAACCAGCACCGAACACCAGCCAGCCGTTGTGGTACCTTATGCGTGCATCCACCTGATCACCCACCTGGAAACCCGGAAGTGCGGTGGTGGCCTCAACTATCCACTCACCTCCCCCAATGACGTCCCGAAGCCACATCTTTCCTCTGCGAACGGGTTCCATGAGCTCAAACAAGGATCTGTGGGAATGCAAAAGCCCCTCGGCTTCCAGGCGCAGTGTATCGCTGGAGTCCATACAGGCAATGATGTCCATCAGGGGAGGATGCTCAGGACTGGAGTCACACAGATACCATTCCAGGAAGAGATAGATACGTTCCTGATAGAACGAGTCCTGTGCAAAGGCCTTGCCAGACTTCTCCTCGAAGTCATCACGCAGCACCGAAGGATCCACAGAGCCATCCGGACGCATATCAGCCAGTATGTCAACGAGATCACGAGAGTTCATAGACTACGGATCCATCCATAATGGTTGCCACCACCCTGCCCGTCATTCTCTCCCCGAGATACGGCGTATTACTCGACTTCGAAACGAATGGAGGCTCGACATCCCACTCCATCGAAGGATCGAAGATGACCACGTCCCCCACGTAACCCGGAGCAAGGGCTCCGCGTCCTTCGAGCCCAAAGAGCCTGGCTGGAGCAAGACTCATACCCTCGATGAGTCTCGAAAGTGGAAGTTCCCCTGCCCTGACCAGTCTTAACAGTGAAGTAAAAGCCAATTCCAGGCCCATTATCCCAAAAGGAGCATCAGATAGTCCCCTGGACTTTTCATCAACAGTATGGGGGGCATGGTCCGTGGCTATGGCAGCAATCACACCACGCACGAAGGCATCCAGAACCTTACTGCGGTCCGTTCCGGTTCTCAGAGGGGGTGAACATTTTGCCAAAGCGCCTTTGTCATGCAGGATTTCCTGGGTGAGTGCCAGATGATGCGGAGTAACTTCAGCAGTGACGAGACCAGACTCCATGGCCTTCTCGAGCACCTTCACCGTAAGTTCACACGATACGTGCTGGGCATGATATCTACCTCCCGTCTCCCTGGCCAAAATGGATCCAATGGCCACGGCACCTGCCTCTCCAGAACACGGAGCTCCCGGGAGTCCAAACTTAGCGGCGATATCATCGTTGACAGGAGCCCGTCTGGTGAGAGTAGTGAGTTCGGGATGATCCGTGAGAATGATGCCTGTATCCGCACAGCCCTGAAGAACCCTGCGCCAGGTATCGAGATGGGATATGGAATCACCGTCATCGGATACCGCCTTGATGCCCAAATCCCTGAACTCGTCCAGGGGAACCGGCTCCTTGCCCTCACGTCCAAGGGTGGCAGTGGCGACGATCTCCACCCGGCAGTAGGCCTTCTCTCTCGTCAGATCCATGATCTGCATAATACGCTCCGGCCTGTCCGGTGGAGGATTCGTGTTGGGCATGGCAAAAACCGTTGTATACCCACCGGCCAGCGCTGCCTTCGTGCCTGACTCGAAATCCTCTTTGTGGGTAAATCCAGGCTCGCGCAGATGGACATGTGGATCTATGAATGCCGGCATCACCCATTTGCCGGTGGCATCGTATACTCTGTAGCCTTCCGAGAACACGGGACGTGCCCCAGGGCCGGACACCGAGCGTATGACTCCGTCCTCAATGAATACGGATCCCCCCTTCATACTGAGACCAGTGAGAGGATCCATCATGGTCCCCCCCTTGATGAGCAGTGTTCCTTTGCTGTGATGGCGCGTAAAGGTGGACATGATCCAAAAGCCCCTTGCGATATAAGAGAAAACCGGTCTTCTCAGACCTATTCGGGAGTGAGAATGAATGGAGACAGCCTGCCCTGACGCTTGGACTGAACCTGTCCCTTGAGCATGAAGTACTTGTGACTGAGCTCCAAAAGAGCCTCTGTCTTGGCTGCCAGCTCGTTCTTGAGTTCCTGACGGGCGCGCTCTTCACGCTCCAGCATCTCCTGGTATTTGACCTGTATGAGAGCCTCGTCCGTGACGTTACGCATGAGGACCAAGGTCCCCTCCAGTTGGTCCCCTTCAAAAAGAGGAATCGCACTGAGAATGAAACGAAATTCCTCCTGTTCTGCACCGGGGATCCTTGCCGTGATCTCATCGAGGCGTACATGCATCCGCTGCTGTATGGCCATGGCAGAGACATCCTTATCAATCTGCATGACCTCCTGAATTTTCTTGCCTTTTAGCTTACGGGCTACCTGACGTGGAAACAGCATGTAGAACAGACGGTTGTACTCCACGATGTTTCCCTCAGGATCTGTGATGTAGTAGGCGTCGATTATGACATCCTTGATGGCGTCGAATCCCTGGATAGACTTCATGAGTGTATTTATCCCCCTGTTGTGCTTTCAAGTCAACCGGATGGACTAATTTTTCAGATAAGAGCCGTTGAGAAGTAACGCTCGGCTCTGTCAGGCAGCACGGTCACGACATTGCGCCCGGGGGTGGCGAGCTGGGACGCTGCCCACAGATTGGCACCTGAGGAAGTTCCCACCAGAAGTCCTTCCTCCCTGGCAGCGCGTCTGGTGAACTCGATGGCATCCTCGTCGGTGACGGTTATGACCATGTCCACCAGGTGTTTGTCCAGCACATCCGGAACGAAACCGTCACCGATGCCCTGAATCTGATGCAGACCGGGCTCCCTTCCAAGAAGAGCGGTATTGGCGCGGGGTTCTACAGCCACCACCTGTACCGAAGGATTGCGCTCCTTCAGGTAACGGCCCACTCCCTGCAAAGTGCCTCCAGATCCCACACCTGCCACGAATACGTCCACCTTCCCATCTAGGGCATCCCATATTTCCGGTCCTGTGGTGAGGTAGTGTATCTCTGGATTCCAGGGATTCGTGAACTGACCGGGCACATAAACCTTGGGCAGTGACTGCTCGAGTTCTCTCACCTTTGCAATGGCGCCGTCTAGACTCTCCTCGGCCGGAGTGAGAATAAGTTCGGCGCCAAGGGCCCTGATTATCTTTTTGCGCTCCTCGCTCATATTCTCGGGCATCACGATGATGACCCTACAGCCGAGCTGTCTGCCCACCAGAGCGACTCCTATGCCGGTATTGCCGCTCGTGGCCTCTACTATGACGGTATCATCTTCGATAAGACCTGCGTCCTTGGCAGATACGAGAATATGACGGGCAACCCTATCCTTGATGGATCCACCTGGATTCAGAAACTCCATCTTGGCATATATGCTGCTGTGGGGCGCAATTTTGTGGAGCCTTACAAGTGGAGTGTTTCCAATGGCATCAAGGACACTGTCCATGGCTTTCATCATGCCTGCTCCCTTAGCTCCCTGACTTTGTCACGTCCCAGACTGAGAGCCCTGAGATTCACGTCCACGGCCTTTCTAGGAACCAGCTTCCTCACCGTCTCCTCCAGATCGGCATATGAATAGGGAAGGAGTCCGGTACCGTGGAGCGCTCCGACCATCACGATGCTCATGGTAAGTCTGTTGCCCGCCTGAAGAGCGAGTTCCTCTGGATCGAACGCTATGAGTTCTCTTGTTCTCCCACGAATCAGATCCATCAACTCGTCTATGTCAGGATACTTGCCCTGGCCAATTGCCACTGTGAAGGGAATTATCGGACGGGTGGATACCACTGCCACTGTTTTCTCCGGTGAAGCCTTATGGAGCGCTCTCGCAGCCTCCAGCGGTTCGAATCCCAAAAGCACGTCGGCTCCACCGTCAACCACCATGGGAGACAGAACGTCCTCGCCTATGCGTACCTGAGATACGACCTTGCCTCCACGCTGGGCCATTCCGTGTATCTCTCCGAGAAGTGCCTTCATGCCGGCATGGATTGCCGCCTCGGCAAGAACCTGGGACGCGAGTATGGATCCCTGGCCACCAACTCCGGTTATGAAAATATCGAGGCTCATCAGTTCCTCCTTTACTCCCCAACGACCTCATAAATGGCACCATTGGGGCAAAGCTGGGCACAGTCACCGCAACCCACACAGATGAGTGGATCGATCTGTGGTTTACCGTCCCTGTCCCTATAGAATGCCGGACAGGCGAAGGCTGTTATGCATATGTCGCACTTCTCGCAAACAGCACAGGCAAGACACCTACCGGCTTCATCCATTGCCTCTTCTATGGTGAAGGAGACCGTATCGAGACCGGCCGGTTTCTCTCGTGCAGAGGGTTCGGCACGGTGACGGTCCTTCTCCCAGTTCATGATCATGGGTTTGACCATGAACTCCTTCTTCTCGTCCTCGTCGAAAAGACGTGGCGGAAGCGGATCTTCGGACAGGTGGGCATCTATGGCATATGCCGCACGTTTACCGGCACCCACGGCCTCCACCACCGTGGCCGGACCTGTTACTGCATCTCCGCCAAGGAAGACATCTGGCTGGATTTCGATCACACCACCCTTTGCAGCGCTCCAGTCCACCTTCACGCCAAACTGCTTCTCGAGGAGTCCGGTCTCTGTGTGCTGACCAATGGCCACGACAGCGAGATCGAAGAGCTCTTCGAAATCCCCACCCTCCACTGGAACGGGTCTAGGACGACCGCTGGCATCGGGTTCTCCGAGTCTCATGCGCTGGAATGTTATCTTCAGATTCGTTCCTTCCTTCACGAATTGTGAGGGAACCGCCAGTTCATGCAGATGAACCCCCTCGGAAAGCATGAGATCTATCTCGTGGGATATTGCCGGCATCTCATCACGGGTACGGCGGTAATACAAATGGACCTCGGCTCCTAAACGAAGCGCTGCACGAGCAGCATCAACGGCCGTGTCACCGCCACCCGTTATCATCACACGCCTGCCATCGAGACGCTGCGGACTGCCGAGGTTGAATTCACGCAGGAACGATATTCCGTCAGTGACCAGTTCCAGATCTTCGCCGGAAACGCCGAGATGGCGCGGAACATTGGCACCAATACCCAGAAATACGGCATCATAACCGTCCTTCTTCAGGGATTCAGCCGTGATATCCGTTCCAAACTGCACCCCTGTACGGAACTCGACACCGATCTCCTTCATGAAGACTATGTCCTCGTCAAGGCCCTCCCTCGGAAGTCTGAAGGCAGGAATACCGGAGCGCATGAGGCCTCCCAGGAATTCCTCCTTCTCGAACACAGTGACGTCATAGCCCCTCAGACGCAGATCCCAAGCGGCTCCGAGGCCTGCGGGTCCGGCTCCTATGACAGCCACCTTCTTGGAGCGCTTCGGCACGAAGTGCGAGCGGCGATCATACCACCTGGAACGAGCTCCCTCGGGTGCTTCCTCTGCTGCCGTACGTTTGAGATTCATTATGGAAACTGGTTCGGAGTCCCTGAGAATGCCGCGGAAACATGCATCCTCGCAGGGATGGGTGCACACCGTCCCGCACACGTGGGCCAAAGGCATCTGATCCAGCACCAAACCCAAAGCCGCCTCGGCATTGCCGGAAGCCATGCTGGTCACGTAATTCTGGGCACATATGCCTGCTGGACAGGCCTGTGAGCATGGAGAGCCCCAGCCGCGGTGTAAGTCAGGACTGCCCTTGGGATCGTCATCACCCTTTCTGCGCTCCCAGCGATCCTCCACTTCATCGGGCAGAGTCATTATCTTGGATCTGGAGCGCTGAATTACCACTGTGGGATCAGGCTCTAGGGTACACACTGCTCCATCGGGCAGGTTGGAACACACCGAACACTTGGAGTGATCCACCCTGAAGACCCTTGGATTCTGGCGGTATTTCTTCTTTTCGATTGGAAGCAGTTTGCAAGGAGCACGGGTGATTATGACCGACACACCCTCATGAGCCAGTGCTTCCTCGAAGGCGTGAATCGTAGCTTTGAGATCGTGTGGATCCACGATACGGATGAATTCCACTCCCGCAGCCTTTACCATGGCTTCTATGGAAACCGGCGGTGCAGGCTCTCGCATGCCGTCGATAGGTCTGCCAGGATGTGGCTGATGGCCTGTCATGGCAGTAGTGGAGTTGTCCATGATGACGAACACGAATGATCTCTTGTTGTGGACCGCGTTCATCAGGCCAGTGATGCCGCTGTGGAAGAACGTGGAATCACCAATGAAGGATATCACCGGAGCATCCGTGGCGACGTCGAGCCCCGATGCCATGGTCACGGAAGATCCCATGCATGTGAAGAGATCCGCCGTATTGAGGGGAGGCTGGATTCCAAGGGTGTAGCAGCCGATGTCCGACGGGAAGACCGTGTTCTTGGGGGCTGCTATCTTTGCGGCGAAATACGTCGCTCTGTGTGGACATCCCGGACACAGTACCGGAGGCCTGTCGGGGAGCTTTGGAAGCTCCGGCGCAGGATAACGTCCGTACTTCCTGCCAACCACGTGGCTCACTGCCGCAGCGACTATATCCATGTCGAACTCGTCGTCCAGGGGCAAAAGGCCATCATGCTTGCCGAAAGTGGGCTTCACCAGGTTCCAGCGGGTCATGAGAGCCTGGATCTCCGTCTCGAGGACGGGATCGAGCTCCTCCAGGAACAGGACGTCGTCGACGCTCTCTATGAAGGAGCGAATCATGCGCTCCGGAAGGGGATACGTGAAACCGAGTTTGAGTATGGAGAACTCATCCTCCAGACCCAGTATCATCAGTGCGTCCAACAGATATGCGTAGGCAACTCCGGATACGATTATGCCGTGCTTTCCTGAACCCTTCACGAAGTTGAAGGGAGAGCGCTCCGCTTCTTCACGGGCGCGCTCCATGTTGGCCAGGTTTGCCTTGTGACGTATTTTTGCCACAGCAGGAACAGGCGTCCACTTGCGGTTGTTCTTCTCGAAGACACCGCCGCGTACGGGCTCGGGAAGGGGGCGCATCTTTATGGGACCGCGCATGTGGTTGACCCTGGTGGTGGTCCTGAAGAGCACCGGCAGGTCCAGTTTCTCGGATAGCTCGAAAGCCACGGACATCATGTCACGCGCTTCCTCGTGATCACTGGGCTCGAGCATGGGAACGTTCGCCAGCCTTGCATAGCGGCGGTTGTCCTGCTCGTTCTGGCTGGAATGACAGCCGGGATCATCGGCAGTCATGAGAACGTAACCGCCTTTGACACCCATATAGGCTATGCTCATGAATGCATCGGCCGCGACGTTCACGCCCACGTGCTTCATCACGGCCAGAGCCCTGGCTCCTGCAGCCGATGCGGCATAGGCCACCTCCACGGCCACCTTCTCATTGGTGGAGAACTCGAAATACACGCCAGCATCCTTTGCAACGGCATGAAACGTGTTGCCTACCTCTGAAGAGGGAGTTCCGGGATAAGTGGCGACTACACCCACGCCACCTTCCAGGGCGCCCCTCGTTATTGCCTCGTTTCCCAAAAGAAGCTCTATTTTATCCGGGGGAGAAAGTACCTTGTGCATGGTCCTCCTGTGAACCTCCATTTCTGCCTCTAACATGAATAATCAATTACAGTCAAGGAATCTCGCAATTATCCTCCCGCTGCGGCAACCCCCTGATGCTGACCGTGTACGACGTATGGAGCGATCACACGGATCGTAAAGATACAAATCTATAAAAGCTAAATAATATCATGCAGTTATGCAATTACTGGCAATTATACAGATTCCCGTCCCATCTTGGTCCGCGCCCTGAGGATAGGTGCCATGGGAATACGATGAATCTATCGATACCTATGGGACTTTCGGGAGAGTACGGATTGTTGAAAGAAAACAGCCCTTCCGCATAACCGTCGTACTCCTGAAGAGTTCCCTCGAAAACCAGTGTCTGTGCCGAATTGGAAATGGTTGTATTGGCATTTTGGAACGCTTCGTATATGCCCTTCATGCAGTCGAACATGGCCTGTGCCGTGCAACTATAGTCTCCTTCTGCACAGTCGGCATCGTCACAGCCGTCGACGGCATCGACTATTCCCTCTATTGCTGCGACGTGGGCATTGGTCACTATGAAAAACACCATGCCAGATGTGTCAGCCATTCCGCTGACCGGATGCACCGGAACCTTGTCCACCAGGAATCTGGTGTACCCCGGACACACGTCCTCGGCTCCACCGTGCGCCCCTTCCTCTATGACCTCAGGGCCGCCGGAGGGAACCCACAGGGCATCGATGAGATTTGCCAGGGCCAGGGTAGCCGAGGTCTGGGCTATCCAGTGAATCATGGGGCCGTACATATTCGATATGGTGGTATTGAGAAATTCGCTGTAACTCATGGTAAAGGAGAGCTCCGCCATGCTAAACTTCCTACCTCCGGAAGCCTGGGAGCGCAAGGTAGCCGCCGTCCAGTGCATTGCCTCCAGTGCCACGGGGAGCAAAAAATCCAGCACAGCCGCGTCCAGGTCCCCCTGATGGAAATAGACCCCGCACGGAGACGGTGAAAGCGCTTTTATCCTGGATATATGAGAGTTCAAGGCGTCGATGGCCGTGCGATAGCGATCCAGTAACTGCTGGGACGGGCCACTGGCGTCTATGGCCTCCTGAATCTCACTGACGGTACTGGCATCTTGCTCTATGAGCTCCATCAGCCCCGGGATGGCCGCGTCATCGGAGTTGAGAGGATAACCGGCATCGTTACACCTTTGCTCCGTGGGTCCGCCGTATGGGTATGGAAGTCTGAGGGAATTCCAGGGCACATCGAGGAGCCTCTCCAACTTATCAGCCTGCTGCGAGAGTTCATCTGCTGCCTCTAGCATGGCCGTGGCATCGCCGGATTCCATGGCTCTGTGCCCACGGGCGATTATCTCGGAAGATCTGTTTAGAGCCTCTAGTGAATCCGCCGCCTCATCCACCAGATCATCCATGGATACCGTAAACTCAGCCCGAGTACTCAGTCCCTGACAGGAACACGTAAAAATGTGGGAGCCCGGTTCCATTACAAAGGCGTAACGACCATCACCGAGGACGGATGCATCCGTAGGAGCTCCTATCACGGCAGTGGCATCTACGGGCATGCCAGAGGCATCCGTCACTAAACACGATACCCGTACAGAGACCGAGGTTGCATCGTTTTCAAGGAATGCCACTGGAGGATCGAACGTCACCCTGAGCATGTACTGTGCTGACGTGCCGCCCCCGGTATCCGTGCCATTGTTGGTGTCAGTGCCGCCCCCGGTATCCGTGCCGCCCCCGGTATCTGTGCCGTTGTTCGTGCCGCTGTTCAGACTACTGCCGTCTCCTCCGTCAGCAATCGCAACCCATCACCAAAGGCCCTGAAAGAACGAAACCCAGTACCAGGACAAACCCAAAAGCTCTTCTCATGAAATGAAACCTCCCTTCCGGATACATCATAGCACCGTATTTCGGATACTCCACAACACAGACGGCATGCCCCATATATCATGAAGTATACAGAGGAAGCGTGATACGGAATATGGTCCGGCCAGGTACAGACTGAAACGTCAGCGTGCCATCATGAAGCGACACCAGCTTTTGACTCAGAGCCAAACCCAGACCAGTGCCCCCTTCCTTTGTGGAGAAGAAGGGCATGAAAATCTTGTGTGATACGTCTTCAGAGATGCCAGAACCGTTGTCCTCCACCTCCACTACGGCATCATGGGGAGTAGTTCTGAGACGTACGATGATTCGAGCTCCATCACGCCCACTGAGGGCATCACGCGCATTCATCAGCAGATTAACGAGCACCTGTTTCATGCGATCGGCATCCAACATGACGGTCACAGACTCCGGAGGTATGACCGTCTGTATCTCGATACCCCTAAGAGCAGGCATGACGGCCCTTACAGCACTGTCCACCACACCGTTGAGCTTCCCAGGCTGAGGAACGATGTCAAAAGGCCGGGCATAATCCAAAAATGAGGACAAAACCCGATCCAGACGCTGACTTTCCTCCACCACGATGGAAGCGAATTCTGATCCCTCCTCTTCCATGAGTTCAGCTGCGCCCTTTATGGCTGCGAGGGGATTACGGATTTCATGGGCTAGTCCGGCGGCGACCTGACCCACCACGGCCAGGCGCTCTCGGTTGCGCATACGTCCGAAATGCTCGGAACGCTCCATGGATTCCCCCATCACCAAGGCAAGACGGGCCAGCACCTTCCTTTCAGCCTGACCAAGCGGTATATCCCCTCCACCAGCGGCCAGTGCAAGAC
>JALWFW010000161.1 GCA_027013865.1 Polyangiaceae bacterium
AAATCCAGCCAGCCCGAAAAGCCTTACGGACTAGCCCAAAACCAGGCATAGCCAGGCAGCTAAACCAGCCAAACAGACAGCCCAACGCGGAGCCGGAAAGCCCAGCGGGTCATCTGAAGCCGAGCCACTCCAAACGGCCTAAAGCCTAACAGCGCCGGACAGGCAAAGCCAAACCGGCGGACAGCATCAAACGCGTCCAAAGCCAGCCAAACCGGCAGGCCAGCGCCGGGCAGCATCAAGCCCGTCCGAAGCCCGTCCGAAGCCCGTACAAATCGGCCAATCCGACAGGACAGCGCCAAACGGCGTGAATCCAGCCAAAGCCAGCCAATCCAGCATCAAGGCCGAGCAGTGCCAGCCAAAGCCAATCCGGCGGGCCAACGCCCAGTAGATCGCCAGCGGTATGCAACACCGCAGTATGTGCAAAGCGCGCGTTCTCATCCCGGGTGCGGGTGAGGTGTTATGTGAGTTTCGGCGGATCTTCCACCACCGGCGCCAGGTGCGCGCGCGACACACCCAGCGGGCGGATCCCTGTGTCTCCTACGGTCCAGTCATAAACCCACCATATGCAGGATGCGTGCCAAAGCATCCAAGAGCGCTGACAAGACTTATAACATGCTGATATCAAAGGACTTTCGCGCACCAGCTCGCAGTCACCCCCTCATACGAGCTTGCACCTTTCATCTAAGTTGGACACCCCGTGGACACCCTAAAAATAGGCCATATGAATTTCAGAACCCATCCCCCATATACTCACATTCGAGAAGGCTTGAATCCTGCAGAAAAAGCGTTAAAAGACATAACTGAGACAAAGAGGTACGACATGTCCCGCCAGCGTAGACTCATGAAGTCCAAGATACACCGTGCCGTGATAACAGAGGCCAATCTCGAGTACGAGGGTTCTCTCACCATAGACAAGGATCTCATGGAGGCAGCGGACATCGTGCCCTATGAAGAGGTCCACCTGTGGAACATCACACGTGGGACACGTCTGGTGACTTACGCCATAGAGGGGCCACGCGGTTCCGGAGTCATTTGCGCAAACGGAGGAGCAGCACACCTGAACCGTGTGGGAGACATGGTGGTCATAGCCACTTTTGCCAATGTGGACGAGTCTGAACTAGAGGCCCACCGTCCCATCATCGTGCACGTGGACACAGACAACCACATCGTACGCACCAAAAATCACGAGAACCACAGCACCGTATCACAAAACACCAATAAAATCAATTAGTTATCCACTAAAAAGAATTACATCTGAGTTGCGTCCGAAACGGGTGCCAAAAGATTCGCCCTGCCGTCAGCATCGGTATAGGCTGAATAAATCATTGGAGCCGGAATGTCACATTCGGCCGTTGCGCATCCATTGGGAACCGCAAACAGTCTGACCTCCACATCCGACACAGGATTTCCAGCATCATCCAACAGTCTAAACGGAATCACCCCAGGTTTCTGGGCACTCACGATGAGCTCTCCGTCACGGGGTACTGGCACGTCCCTAATCACCCGGCTGGGATAGGAATGTAGCTTCGCTGTAATGGTGTACGTACCAGGATTGAGCGGAAGCGAAAACGACCCGTCCTCTCCAGTACGCACTCGGGGCATGTAATCGCTGAGAAGATACAGATCCAGTCCAGTGGCATCCTGAATGGCCGCGCTCACCAGAACATCCGGGATTCCATTCCCTTCTGGATCCGTCACCCTCCCCACCAAAACCGGGCGTGGTTCCGGGCGCAGCTGCTCACCAACCCCCGAGACCGGGCCGACCTCCACCTCTTTCTCAAAATAGGCATACGGAGAATCCAGAGGCGGAACGACCACCACCCGATAAGTACGATTCAGTCCCTCGTCACCGGGGATGAGCTGCAAAGAGATGCGCCCGTCCCTGTCCGTGGTTCCTTCGGCCACATACACCCCGTCTCCAAGGGTTCCGCCACCCACACGGGCATAGAAGACCACCCTAGCTCCAGACACTGCCTCCTCCACACCCGACGAGGAGACTCCCACGACGCTGGTGGAATACACCACTGGTGCAGGCAGGGCCGGAATCTCTAGACTGCCCAAATCCAGGACACCAAGACCGGCATCATACTGAAAGTCATTCATATAAGTATCACCGAACCTGAATGCCACACCTGGAACAGTCACCTTGCTCTCGCTAGGGCCCACATACACATTGAGATCATGGGGCACTTCCGCGAACCACACCGAAAAGTGGCCGTCAGAGTCCGTCACCGCTGCTGTGGAAACCGTGTCGATGGATGAATCCAGGGCCCACACCGTTGCCCCTGATACTGGCCTGCCTTCGCTGTCCACCAGTGTGCCTTCGAGGGTCATGGCCGGAAGGCCGATGTCGATATCGAGTGAAGTTGAATCCTTCAGGAAAACCTCCGTCTGTACCGGAGCCGCCTGTTCTATGTTTTGGGGAATCACCTGAACGGTATAGTGAGACGGCCTGCGGAACTCGAAATCGTACTCCACTGCCAGATCGTTGCTGCCTACCAGTCCCAGGGGTTGGGACTTCGAAACCATGCCATGACCGGGAATCACGGAAGGACGGTACACGGTCACCGTGGTGGCGATGCGCTCTCCTGGAGTGACCACCGAGCCCTTCACATGAAATGGCTGCGGCAGCCTGACTTCCAGCACCCCAGAAGCATCGTAGGCCATCTCTTCGGGCCCCACATCATACAACACCTGGCCCTGGGTCCCGGAAGACGGCCGCACATCGTACAGTTCCATACCCATACGCACACCATCCAGAGGGGCCCTGTCCATACACATGCCGTCCATGCATACCTGTGATGATTCGCAGTCACACGGGCCACCGTCCACAGCCATGGAATCCGGGGAGGCAGAACAGCCAAAAACAAAATAACCTACTGAAATAATTAAGCTAATAAACAAAGCAAAGCGTCTCATGTGTCATCCCTCACTGGTGACAGATCACAAAAAAACCCCAAACATCCGGCGGACTCGTGGTTGCTCGCCATTCAGGATCGTCATCAGAGCCCGAGAATCCGTCGGCCACCACCACCTCTATATAATGCTGGGATCCAGTAACGTCCCCCAGACTGGAATTGCATATCCTTGATATCTCGAGGGTGAAGTCCATGATTCTGACTTCGGGATCCTCCTGGGTCTCAGTGCTGGTAGGAATCCAGTCCTGCTGTAATAAAGTGGAATTCTTCTTCCCAGGAGGGGCAAGATAGTAGTCCTTATAGACTCTGAATGGGATCCTGTCCTCTATGTCCGGATCCTCCACCACCAGATGCACCGAAATCTCGTCGGGTGAATCTATCTGTGCTGTCACAGAAAATTGGGGAAGGCAGTATTCCCTGAGGAATCGCGGCGGGGTTTTCTCGCCCTCCGGCTCCTCCTCGAGGGGCACGGGCAGCACGCAGGCGCTCAGAAGTATTCCCGTGAGTGCTAGGTGCTTTATGAATGACATGTTCCGTTCCTTCCCGCCCATGTATAGCAAGTCGCATGCCACCTGAACAGAGGGCAAAATTCCTGAATTCTTTCAGCCAGATACCCGTCAGATACACTTACTCTACGAAAGGACACGACCCCGGTGATACGGGATATGCCGCTGCTCACGGCTGATATGCATCACCGTCCCTGTCCTGTACCAGGTATCCGACACCCTGGCATGTAACACCCTCTCCTGCAAAATACAGTTCACACCCTGCGCCATATATGCCATGCGATCCGTCTCTTTACATGCTTCCCACAGGTGTTAGACTACCTCTTCCGCGAGAACAGAGCCGGATCCCATCCGGTACCTGGAGATATGACATGGAACCCGGAAAAATCATCGAAACGCTGCGAAAGAGAGAATCCATCCGATTCTTCGACAGGCGCCCCATCCCTGCTCCGGTGCTCAGGGACATCCTGGAATCCGCCAGACTCGCCCCCAGCGCAAAGAACCTGCAGCCCTACAGGTTCATCGTGCTTTTCAGAGACGAGTGGAGTGAGGAGTTCGACGATTTCATGTACAGACCAGGGTTTAAGGATGCACCCGTGGCCGTGGTGGTACTGGCCAAAGATGAAGACAGCTACCACCGGCCCGTGGACCATCATCCCTATGCATGGGTAGATGCGTCCATAGCCGTTACCGAGATGATCTCCGCTGCCACGGCCTACGGTGTGGGAGCCTGCTGGATCGTGTACCTGGACGCGCCAAGACTCAAAAGCGTGCTGGACATACCTGAAGACTGGGACGTGGTGGGTATCATCCCCATGGGCTACCCTGCCAGGGGTCCCCTGTCCGGAACCAAACGCAAACGCCGCTCCTTTGATGACATGTTCATGAACGGCCGATTCGGCATATCACTCACCGAAGAGGAATTCATGGAAAAAGCGCGCCGCATGGAATCAGGCACACCGGATGGACGGCAGGACGACGACACCGACTAAACAACACACCAGACGAGTAGATAGAGGGGTCCCGTCATCCGGAACCCCATATCCGTCCACTGTGAAAGAAGGAGGGTGACCACCACGAAAGGAGGAAAGCCGAGGACGATGACCGAAACAGTGTGGACGGCCGACAGACTTTTGGTCTGACTCATCATCCTGCTCTTTATCATAACGCGTCAGTACCCATAATTATTCCACTGTATCGTCATTTCCATGCCATTACATACCCCTTCTGACTGGCATATATGAATAACTATTTGATTTTATTGGGATTTAGAACATTAGAAACTGTATTCCGTCACAACCGTAAAGTCGAGGGTGGTAAATCCTCCAGCGCCCATGTGATTGCGGAAGGCAGGTCCCAGGGTGATTCCGAATTCCGCTCCCACCGCGAACTCGTCGGTGAACGAGTACCTGGCACCAGCCGCGCCCTTGGCAATGATTGCCAGCCCGTCGTTGGGTCCGTCGGAGAAGATGAAGGCTAGACCCACCAGACCCCGCAGATATGGAGTGAGATCGAGGCTCCAGGACGGTCTGTCCAGAGAACGCCATATAAGCCCTGCCATCATGGAGATACCGACGCCGGACATACCACCGCAGGTGTAGTAGGTCTCGCCGGCTGAATCCACGTTGCGGTCACAGTCACCGCCGAAATTGGTAGAGAACTCCGAGTCCATCCATATGGAACGGGTCATCCTGTAAAGATATCCAGCCGCGACCCGAAATCCGCCCGTGGAATTGTCCGTAAGGCCTGCCTGAAGCCCCATGCCTCCCCATACTCCATTGGGTCCACGGGGAGTGACGCGAATGTATGGCGGCTTAGAGACACCGGAGTCCACACCTTTGACCTCCACCTTCTGGATCACCGTGGCATCACCTGCCTTCCCAGGCACAGAAGGGGGCGCGGGGGACTGTACGTTGCTTGCAGACCCGGTGGCATCGGCCGAGACAGCTCCGTAAGCACCGTTTCCGCCGGCAGTGTTCATTGCCGTGGCAGCCTTTACGGGTGTGGCATCCTGAGGAATCACGAAGGTTCGTACAGATGTGGCATCCGAACTCTGTGGCACCAAAAACATTAATGAAATCAATATGTTAGCAATCATGTTAACGGCTCCTCCGGGTCCTGTTCATCCACGTTTTCATTCATTTCCGTACGCATCAGTACAGTCTGGAAGATCTGGGAGAGAAGTTCTGGAACAGTGGACGATATCTCATTGAATTTCTCCCTAGACAAAAACATGACTACAGCACTGTCTTCACCGGCAATCACATCGGCCGTGGCATCTCCTCCCCGAATAAGCGACATCTCACCGAAGACCTCACCCGGTCCCAGGGTGGCGACACGCACGGGCTCCTTGCCATGGGCTCGGCGCTCTATATAGACCTCTCCGGACGCCACCATGAAAAGCCCAGGAGACGGATCACCCTGGCGTACGATGCTGTCTCCCGGCTCATACACCTTGGCCTTGAAAGCCTGTATGACTTCCCGGCGTTTGTCCGCTGGAATGGGACTGAAAAGCGGGGAGATGGTCATCAGATTTTTGAGAAGTCTGAACCTGGTGTACATGGTCAGTTCCCGGGCAAGTGCCGGATTGTCCACCACAAGACTCTCAAACACGGCAGCCGGAATCTCTAGAGCCACAGCAGGTGTCTCAGCCCTGACGCTGGCCGTACGTGGTCCGCTGGTCACCAACGCCATCTCACCGAAGAAAGCACCAGGAAGAAGATGGCCCAAGAGATACTTGTCTGACTCCCCTCCCTTGAGAACCTTCAGACGCCCGTATGCCAGCACATACACGGCATCGGAAGTATCACCTTCACGTATGAAGAACTGACCTCCGGAACGCATGACTACGCGGCTCTCGGACAGGAGATGCTCCAGATCCTGCTCGTCCAGAGCCCGGAACAATGGTACTGCACGGGAAGGAGCCGGAGGGAGCATGTTCAGACCCGCCGTGGACAGAAATTCGAGGGCGCTGTCCACAGAGGAATCCATTTCCGGTGGTTCAGGATATTCTGGTTCAGTGAAGGCTCCTGGAGGCGCTCCACCCTCACTCGGATTGGCAAAGGCATCCAAAAAGGCACGGCGTAGACCGTCATCAGGCATGAGACCAGCCTCCAAGAAAGCGGCAACTGTCATGATGGCTCCAGGCAGATCCGAACTCTGGCAGAAGGCACCCAGCACCATGGATGCCGTCTCCGCAGGAAAGGAAGCGGGTCGTGCCCCGGACAGAGCCAGAAGCAAAACAGCCATACGGCGGGGATCGCCCGGAACCTCCCTTGCGCCTGCAAGCGCCCGTGCCACAGCCTGTTTGTATTTCTTTTTCGCTATCAAGCCAATGGTCTCTCGCATCTCATCACCATTACGCAACACACCACTTTAGGCATACGTCACGAGATATTTCCGTACCCACGCCCAGGTGTACCCGCGCAATATATATCCACAGGGCCTTTATGACAATTCAGAGTGAAAAATAGGTGCCCCCGGCTTGACCTGTCATGACTTCGGTGGATATATGGAAGCATGACATCCATACCAGCCGGAAAATACGTAAAGGCAAGAATCCCCGTCATGACGGCCGCACTGCTGGCAGGAATCACGGCATCACTGGTAGGCTTCGGCAACCGGGGCACCGTACGGGCCATGGAAGCCTTCGCTCCCGCGCCCCGGGTCACACCATCGTATCAGTTCTGTTCTCCTGCTCAGTGCAACCCACCGTCAGGGCCTGAGATTCCTCGTACCCTGCCGCCTCTGGTAGACCACAAGTACGCCGATGCCCTAGCAGACGTGCCGTTCCATGCGTCGCGTGCACCCCTTAACAAAAAACCTGATATCACGGCAGCCGGACATTATCACAGAGTGGGGGAAATCTACTTGGCTCACGTGTGGTATACCCTAAAGGCGCGCCCAGGAAAGGTATCCCCGGAGGCCAGGAAGATGCTGGAGAAGGCTCACCTGTACCTCTACGCACTGCGTCCCCTGCCGCGCTACCCCTACTGGTCCAAGGCACTTTATCAGGATTCCATGGTGCTGGAGCTTCTGGGCAATGAAGCTGGCAAAATGGACAACCTCAACCTCATTGCCAGGGTGAAGAGCTCGGCTGAGGCAGCCTCCATGGCACGGCTCTATCTGGCAGCACGGGCATTCGCTGCAAAGAGATGTCCAAAGGCACTAAGGCTGCTCGATGCTGCCCCATCCATCCCTGAACGGTTCGCCTCTATGGCCTCGGCAATTAAAATCCAGTGTGCCATACACCAGGATCCCGCCAAATTCATCAATAATATCAAGCAGTTATATGCAAAATCTCCTGAGGCTCTGCGTCCGTGGCTGGTTTATCAGTACGGCCGTAAGGTAGATCCAAAAAAGGCAGATCTGGTCTGGCTGGAATCCGTTCCCGCATCCATCAGGACGTGTGCCGTGACGTATATCTACCGCAAAGTGGATCGCAAACGGAATCCGGCACTGGCTCTGCGCCTGTGCTCCCTGATGAACAGCCAGTAGCATGCCCGGACGAGTCACCATGGACGATAATCCAGATAAGCTCACTGAATACCTGAAACTTTCGGGGAGACACGCCCTGCTTCAGGGTCCGCCGGGAAGTGGCAAGAGTACGGTGTTGCTACGCGTGCTGGCCCGCAGTCCAGATGCTCTGCTCATCGAGCCCTTGCGCGCGCTGGCAGCGGAGAAGGGACGCCTCATCGAGTCCATGGGAGGGCAGACTCGGGTTACCGTAGGAGGTCAGCCCAAATCGCTGTCCAGTGACGCGGTCACGGTGACGACCCCAGAGTACTTTCTGGCTCACCTGACTGATGTGAAATTCCGCATGGCTGCGGTAGACGAGCTGGACATGCTGCGGGATCCCGGCAGGGCCGGCGCCATGGCTGGAACTCTGGGTGTGCTCTTGCGCTCCGGGGCGCGGGTGCTGGCCGCCGGTGTGGACGTTCCCCGTCGGCTTCTGGAGTGGGACGAGATCTTCGACGTCCACGCCCTTTTGGGAGATGAGCCGGATATCTCGTGGATCACACCCGGTGATCCCGACGACCTCCTGACGGGACTCGTCGACTCGTTCCTAGAAGAGCGGGACGATGCCCTTATCTTGGTGTTCACTGCCACGCGGGCCAGGGCTGAAAAAACTGCGGCACGTCTCTCGGAACACTTCCCAGGAGCAGTGGCTGCTCTTCACGCGGGCATGGACGGGGTCAAACGTCAAGAAATCCTGCAGCACGCGGCCGGGTATCGCCTCAGGGTGGTGGTAGCCACGACAGCGCTGTCCATAGGCCTGGACCTGCCCTTCACCCATGTCATCGTGCGCGATCCCTGGGTACCTGGCATGCGAATGACTCGCGGTGAGATTCTCCAGCTTGCAGGCCGGGCCCGCCCTCACAGGGGAGGCAAGACCGTGGTGTTCAGCAAACCGCCGCGTTCTTCCCGACGCCCCCGCATGTCGTCCATCGCTCTGGGCTGGCTTCACGGAGGACCCGACTCCTGGGAAGGCCTGGAAATCCTGGGAAGAGTGCTGGGTGACAGGCTCCTGCCCCTCATACGGTCCATGGAGGAGGCTGGCATGATAGAATGGACCTCCAGAAGGCAGTGGAGGCTTACTACTTCCGGACGGGCCGCCCTCGGCATGGGCATGGATGCTTTGTCATGTGCCTTGTGGCTATCCTTCTGGCTCGTTATATCCCCGGAAATTTCTTCAGAAAATTACGATATCAGCGACTTCAGGCTGATGCTGCATATCCTTGAACCGGTTTACGAGGCAGACAGGAAGCGCTGCAGAAAAGGTCTGAAAAAAAGTATACTTTGGCGCAAGGCTGCTGGCCGCATGGACCTCATAACAGGAATCCTGGGAGCAGGTACCGCCAAGGAAGAACCGTGTGTATCCCCGCATCCACTTGAAGGTAACTACTTGAAATTATTGAAGATCTCTGGATTCAGTCAAATCTGATCGAAGGATGGGCCAGCCAGCATACTGGATGGACTCAGTAACCGCACTCAGAGTAGTTCCCCAGACCGTCATGGGTATTTTTGGAGTAGCCATCCCACTCCACTGACGGATCGAATCCGTCCGAAGTGTCTTTGTCACCCGTCGTTACCGAGCACTTGCGGCGCAGGGTCATGTCCTTGGTGCTTACACCGTTGTTGCTCCATGCAGAGCCAGGATCCTCTCCCACCTTGCCGATGGAGTCCACGACCTCTCCACCGCATTCCAGTACTACTGCGTCATCTCCGTTGAAGCTCAGGGAACCGGATAACTGGTCACACGAATTGGGCCAGGCTATACTGCCGTGACACAGTACATAGGTGCCGTGGGGTGCCAGCTGGGTGGAATTAAGTGCTATGGTAGATGGTGATGACGTACTCCCGTTGGAATAAATCAGCACCGAACAGGCTGACATCTCGATAGAAGTATTGTCATTGGGGTTGAATATCTCCAGAGCCTTGTTGTTGCTGCTTCCTTCTATGTACTCAGAGAAATAGGGGGTTTTCAGGGAAGAAGCCGTGACGGTCAGTACCCCCGGTGCCCCGTCCGTGCACACCTTCCAACTCAGACCTCCATCGATACTCATCTCATAACCGTAGTAGTATATGCCGGTAGCAGACGGTGTGATGGTAGCCATGAACTCCTCGTTGTTGGAGGACGGATCGAAGTTGGTATTATACGCAGCATCGGTGAAGTGCCAGTTATCCACATCCGTGGAGTCGCCGTAACCCAGGCGGGCCGTGATATACGGATTTCCGACCTGATTACCCTCTGTGTAGCCTGGCTCGTAAACCTGTCCGTAGAAGGGATCGGAGGCCTGCCCCACCAGTGCCGTGGCACTGGGGGGATACTGGAGATTACACCAGTCAACCATGCAGGGGGAATTGACAAGTCCGGGAGAGGACGTAGCCGTGCTGTCCTGGGATACGCACCAGTATACAGCCCCGTCGTTGAGATCGGCGACTGGGGTAGCAGCCTGGGTGAACGCCGCCGGTGTCAGGACGATGGATCTGCCCGACATGTGGGGCCAGGACGTGTCGTAATGAACCTGATCAACGATGCCGTCGGGTCCGGATACCACTATGGTGGAATCCTGTGTCAGTGTCAGGTACGGGCTTATGAGAGCCGCCGTGAAGTTGGTGGGTGTGGAATCTGCCACCACAATGAGACTCCGAGGCGGAACCATTGCATCAGAGGGGAAGGCCACCGGGGTTCCGTCGTTAACCTTCACGGTCACGCCATCGAGGTACAAAGTCGCATCCGTGGAATTGGCAAGCTCGAACCAAGTGGGAGTGGAGGAGAAGTAAATTTCATTCAGTACGAGTTCTCCGGATTTCGGAGAGGATCCCTCGACGCACTGATCGTGGTAGCAGATGCCATTTCCTGAAGTGAACTCACTTGCGCACAGGACTGTCTCGTCAGCACACTGATACTGGCCAGCACCAAGGGCCGAGCAGGTATCGGTGTGGTGAATGAGCGTGGTGGCATCCTGGCACTCGTAGGAGTCCACGCACGGGTTGGGATTACACGGATCATCTATGCACGTGCCAGGATTTTGGGGGTCTTCCACATAACCGTTGTTAGTGTCACAACTGTCGCATCTCGCTCCAGCATAACCGGGCTGGCATTCACATGCGGCCACCACTCCACCGCTGCCGTTGTCCACGGCCTGACAGGTACCGTGGCCGTTACACGATTCCGAGGCACACGGATCGGCCAGGCATGTGCCGGAATTCTGCGGATACTCTATGTAACCGGTGTCGCACTGATCGCAGTTGCCGCCGGCATAACCAGTATCGCAGGTGCATACTGCCTGGGCACTGCCGCTCGTCCAGTCCACCGAGCATGTGCCGTGACCGCAGTCGTAATCCTCGCAGGGATCCGTCACACACTCGCCGCTGTTCGGATTGGAGACATAACCGGTGTCGCACTGATCGCAGTTGCCGCCGGCATAACCAGTATCGCAGGTGCACTCCGGCAGGCCCTGGTCATTGAGTGAGCAGGTGCCATGTCCTCCGCAGGGATTCGGCTCGCACGGATCGTCCATGCAGTCCCCCGGATTCTGGGGATCGGCGATATAGCCGGTGTCACACTGGTTGCACTGGGTACCGGTGTAACCCGTCTCACAGGTGCATACAGGCGTTCCCCCTGTCATGGAACACGTTCCGTGGCCGTTACAGTAATTGTTCGGGCACTGATCCGTGGAATCCTGGGTGCAGCCGGACGTCGCATCCCCGCTGTATCCGTCGTCACATACGCACGAGCCCGTACTTCCGTCACAGTGCGCATGTGTCCCGCACTGAACGCCTGCGCACTGATCCGTGGAATCCTGGGTGCAGCCGGACGTCGCATCCCCGCTGTACCCGTCGTCACACACGCACGAGCCCGTACTTCCGTCACAGTGCGCATGTGTCCCGCACTGGACGCCCTCACACACATCGGTATTGTTCACGTTGTTTCCCGGGCCACCGCCATCATCGCATCCGGCCAGGGACAGGCCGGTGACGATGAAGAGCGCCATGGCAGTGGTCATAAGTTTTCTCATGGCATTCCTCCTTGCCGGTTTCTTGACAGCATGTCGCCTTCCTTCCGGTAGCAAGCCTAACCTTACGACAGTCAGGCTCGAACCACCGATATCACTCCCGTTCAATGGGTCTTAGACTCTATTACGCGAAAAAGCAACATCATTTATAAAAACATCAATAAAATCAGATAGTTATATACCGCAAAAATATGGCCGACACCACCTGCCCTAGTCAGTCTTTTCATCCCGATCTGGCATGCATCTTGGATCACGACGCGTGGAGGTGTTCTCATGACGATTATGGCGCTCCTGCTCCTTCTGGCGGGGCCGCTCGACAGATACGCCCGTGTCGCCACCCCCGAGTTCCATACGGGTCGCCGACAA
>JALWFW010000162.1 GCA_027013865.1 Polyangiaceae bacterium
CCCCAAACTCGACAGCCCTGGAACACCTGCCAAGTTGCACCTGCCGCAAGCCTAACCGCTGGAAGAGTCCCTGTCTGGTGCTGCGGCCTTTGCGGCACGGTCCACACACCCGCAACAGTGTTTGGCGTTGCGCGGCAACACTTTGATATTACAGCACTTTACCGCAAAGCCTGAAACTATCCCATTCAAAGAAGGGCCCACCCCCGCCGTCACACCGGCCAAAAATCCAAACCGCTGGATAAGCCCCTGCCTGTCCCGCCGCTATTACGGTGGGATTTTCGGGGCAAGGTTCCTCCACCACCTGCCCGGCACGGTGCGAGCGCTCAGCACCCAGCCGGGGATCCTCGTGTCTCCTAGGGTTCAGTCATGGGAGGGGTTATGCAATATACATGCCAGGGGCAGCGGTCGGAATTTCGCGCATGTAACATACTGAAATAAAAGGACTTTTAGATACCATGCTACAAGTGGTCTGTCTGAACACCGGCCCATCTAGGCTAAGTTGGACACTTTTTGGACAGGGTTGCCCGCCTTAGGCATACGTGCGTGGGGTTCTGGCAAACCTAGTTGGCCCGTAATCCCAAAACTCGACTGCCCTGAACTGAACATGAGTTCACCCCTTTTATATGAATGAAAAAGTGTTATAAACATCGGATCCAGGAGTTGAGATATGGCTAAGATAACGCATAACATACTGATATTATTGACATTTATCGCACTAACCTCATGCGACAGACCTAAAGGTGGAGACTCCGAGACCAAAAGACCCACGGCCACGACACCCAAATCCGCCGCAGCATCCTCATCTACGAGCACTTCTAGCAAAACCTCCACCACTTCAAAAATCGGGAAAAAACAGACATCCCGAAATCAGAGCACTAAAACATCGTCTGCCCCGGCTTCCACTACATCATCCGGCACATCGGCGAACTCCACTGCTTCCGGACAGACCCAGTGCCTCCCGAACTTCGTGCCCCTGGTGGAGAAGCTCAAGCCCACCGTTGTACACATAGCCACACGTTCCAGGCGCCTGGTTCCAAGTATATGGGGATACCGTGAATATCACGGCGGTGGTCTGGGCACAGGCGTAATCATCCGCTCTGACGGCCAGATTCTGACCAATGAACACGTGATTCATGAAGTTCGTCAAGGCAATGGCGTCATCAAAGTGAAACTATCAGATGGCTCTGTTTATCCTGCCAAGATCATAGGGGCAGACCCGGACACGGACATCGCACTCCTCAAGATAAATCCCGACAAACCGCTTCCCACGGCACCACTGGGTAACAGTGATGAACTCAACATCGGAGAATGGGTGATTGCCATAGGCAATCCCTTCGGGCTCGACTACACGGTGACCTCCGGAATCATATCTGCCAAAAACCGAGAACTGAGCCGTGATCCGCGCAAATGGGGACGCTGGGACTACCTTCAGACCGATGCTGCCATCAACCCCGGCAATTCCGGAGGCCCTCTCATAAACATGAAGGGTCAGGTCATCGGCATAAACACTGCCATCGACAAACGAGGTCAGGGAATAGGTTATGCCATTCCCATAAATATGGTGAAACAGGTCATTCCTCACCTAGAGAAATACGGTCATGTAGAGCGCTCGTATCTTGGAGTCCTCGTGCAGCCCATCGATGAGGAATTCGCCAAACATCTGGGGCTCAGCGATGCCCACGGAGTATTGGTGCGCAAGGTACTCAAGGGAAGTGCCGCCGACAAAGCCGGAATCCAGCCAGGAGACATAATTCTCGAGTTCAACGGCAAAAAAATCCGAAACACTCCCCAGCTAGCGGGTGAAGCTTCCATAGCAGGAATCGGGGCCAGGGTACCGGTTAAACTGATTCGCTCCGGCAAAACCATGACCATAACAGTGGTGATGGGTGCCCATCCCTATGCCAGCCACATGTATTCATCCGGCATGCCGGGGACATATCCGCCCTTCGGCATAATCGTACAGGACATGCAGGGGACCCAGCAGTCGGGAGTGATGGTGGTTCGCGTGATTCCCGGCTCCCCTGCTGCACGAGTGGGCATACAACGCGGCGACGTGATTCTCAAGGTGGATGGTAAAAAAGTACGAAATCTTCAAGAATATCAACAAATTATAGCATCATTGCCCCCAGGGAAGAAAGTCATGCTCCTGGTAGATTCAGTGACCAGCACTAGATGGGTTCTGCTTCCAATCAGGTAACCTCATGACTCCGGAGACACACGCCCGTCTCATAGTGATAGGAGGCCCCACGGGAGCGGGGAAATCTGCTGCAGCTCTAAAGTTTGCCACTATGTACGGTGGCGAGATCGTTGGGGCAGACTCTGTTCAGATTTACAGAGGCTTCGACATCGGTTCGGCAAAACCCACACCCGAAGAGATGGCCTTGGTTCCACACCATATGATAGACGTGGCTGATCCTGATGAGGACTTTTCAGCTGGGAGATATCAGAAGGAAGCCAGGGCCGTGATACAAGACGTAGAAAAACGCTCAGCACGCCCAGTCGTGGCAGGAGGTACTGGTTTTTACATTAAAGCGCTTCTCGAGGGACTTTTCGAGGGGCCTGCGAAAAACGTGGAAATCCGTGCCAGACTTCAGGCCATGGAAAGCGAAGAGCCCGGAGTGCTCCACCGTTACCTGACTCAGGTGGATCCATCGACTGCGCAAAGGCTTCACCCCAATGATACGGTCCGAATAGTACGGGCCTTGGAAGTATATGAAATTACTGGCAAATCTTTGAGCTGGTGGCACGAACGCCATTCCAGTAAGCCCTGGAGGCCAGCTATCTATATCGTAGTGGATCCAGGGGAACCTGAGCTTTCCCGAAGACTCGAGTCCCGTGTAGAACAGATGCTCAGGGACGGATTCGTGGAAGAAGTCGAGGCTCTCTTGGATAAATGGCCTGAAACATGCAAACCCTTCTCAACAGTGGGATACAAACAAGTGGTTCAATACCTCAAAGGTGGGTTATCCAAAAAAGACCTGCCCGAAGCCATACTCAGAGCCCACCGCAGATACGTAAAACAGCAACGTACCTGGTTTAGAAGGAAAGGTATACACCTGCCCAATTCAGAAGCCACCCTGCAGTACTTGAGGGATGAGTTGAAGCTGCACTAACGAATGTGCCAGTGACGGACCTTCCTGGCAGGCACACCAAGCACTAGGGTATGTGGGGGAACATCCTCAACCACCACTGCCCCGGCCCCAACCATCGAACCTTCCCCAATGGTCACGCCCTCTACGACAGTAGCACCTGCCCCCACCCAGGCAGCACGTTCAACCGTCACTGCCCCACACAAAGTAGCCCCAGGAGCGATATGAACGAAGTCCTCCAGAGTACAGTCGTGATCCACCGAAGCATTGGTGTTTATGATGACGTTCGCGCCAATACGCACGTGAGGTCCGACGACGGCCCCGGCAGCGACCACGGTTCCTCCACCTATGCGAGCTGTAGGGGACAGCACAGAGGCCGGATGAATGGCTGAAAAGAGCGGAATTGCCGATTTCTCTGCAGCAGCAGCTATCTCCATTCGTACAGAGGCTCTACCAACGGCAATGGTCAGCGCACTGAACGAGGGGTGCTCATCGTGAAACAGGTCTTCAGAGCCCAAAACCAAGTGGCCGTGAATCATGGTTCCATGCAGCTGGCTGCGGGGGTCGAGGAATCCAGCCACTGGGACACCAGCCAGCGATAGTATCTCCTCCACTACACTGCCGTGACCACCTGTTCCGTATATGGCTACTTTGGGATAATCGTATGACATACTCGATAACGCCACAAAGACCGGACGACGGTCAACTGCCCATGATCATCTCAGGGGATCCTCTTTTTATACGTTCCAGAACTCTCTTGATGTGATGTCCGGGGGTGGTGAACTTGATGCCAACACCCAAACGGTCGATGGAATGCACCACCCTGCCTTTCAGGGATATGTAGCGTTCATCATCATATGGAAGCGTAACCAGGAGCTCCATATCCTTATGAATATCGTCAGTATACGGGGTATAGACAAAGATGCCTCCGATACTGATGTCCTTGGATCTTACCTTCACCGGCCTGAGCCAGGTATCGTGCTCCAGTATGACCTCTATTTCAGTGGAATAACGTGTATGCTGCCTCTTGTTACTTCCAAACATGAAGCAGATTATAGAAACACATTCACTCAGTTCAAGTTTCAGAAGAGCCGAAATGGTCTCGGATTTTTAGTATGGTAGTTTTTTCAGGCCTCATCTGAAAAGCGGTTGACTCTCTCGTGACTTTTAACTATCAGAAAATTTCCGATTTTTTTCAGGAGGTTATCCATATGTATGCAAAACGTCTGCTGGCAGTAATGCTTGTTGCATTTTCTCCAATGATATTCATTGGTTGCGATGACGGATCCGGTGCTACGGAAGAGGAGAACGTCATAGTTCCTCCTGGTAAGGCCGACGACTTCTTCTCCATGACTGCACAGGAATATGTTCTCACTGGCGATTCCACGGTGGTTTTGGAGGATTACTACGCCAGCCGCACGGAGCAAGAGCGCCTGGAAAGAGTCAAGAAGCTCATTGAATACAAGAACGTCGTCATTGGCTGGTTTCTCAATGTATACATCATTGACAAGAGTGAACATGACGACAACCCAGACTACGGCGGATATCATTCCCTGGTGAAAAATGGGGCATGGGAGGACCTCGAGATAACCAAGGTCGACGACCTCACCTACCGTTTCCGGTTCAAGCAGATCATCGGTGGAACAACGGATCTGCTGTCCATACTTCCCACCACCATGGGCGAAGACGGTAAACGTCATTTTACACTCAAAATGGGCAAGATATCCAATTATGAAATGTCCCAGCTCGAAACCAATTACGAATGGTACCGCCGTTCTCCATGGTCCGACTTCGATCCCGACAAAGTCGATCCCAGTAAAATAGAAGAACTGGACATGGTCATAGAGCCTGAAGAGGCTTCCTCTGATGCATGGATAGACTACAAACGCCTTTTCGAAGACGGTGAACTGACCATGGCCGTTCACTTCGGCTGGGACTACCATGACGATTACCACCTGAAACACAGCAAGGAACTGTACGACTGGCTCGTGAACAAGATGAAGTTCAAGTCCCCAGTGGACTCCTATGACGAGTACACCAGGGATTCCGGTCCTCTTACCAAGACCATCACTGCCAACGGCCAGAGCGTCAATGTGAAAATCTGGATTTATTGGGGCAAACCCGGTACTGAGACCGATCCTGACACCGACGCCGGTGGTATCGTCCTCGAAAATGACATGCGCGAATCCTTCAGAACCAAGGAAGTCATCGTATATTCCGGTCACTCCGGACCATTTTATGGTTTTGCCCTAGCCAACTGGCGCAAAACATACGAGGGAGATCTTGACGACTCCGAAGTTCCCTCCCTGGACATGCCCTCCGATGTATATCAGGTCGTTCTGGCCGAAGGATGCGACACCTATGGCCTTGGACAGGCATTTTTGATGAACCCCAACAAGGCAGGTCATCACAATATCGATGTCATAACCACCACAAACTCCTCCAATGCTGCTACGCCAGCCACAGTGATGGACTTCATTCAGGCCATCGTGGGCAGCCGCTGGTCCAAGGCAGTGGAGGCCAAGAAGTATTCTGACGTTCTCAAAGATATGGACTCCAACTCCTGGTGGTTCAACACCATGTACGGAGTACACGGAATCGATGACAACCCCAAGATGCATCCCTTTGCCGATGAGGCTAAACTGTGTCAGCCCTGCTCCAAGGATGAACAGTGTGGCGAAGGAATGCAGTGCTCCAGACTCAATTCCAATGAAAAAGTCTGCACCGCATTTTGCACTGACGATACCGGATGTCCGGAAGGATACACCTGTGAGTATTCTGCAAAAGGCAGCTACCTGCGCTCCAAACAGTGCGTTCCCAAAGGTCTGAGCTGCCAAAATCCCGAGCCAGAAGAATCTGAAGTCCAGGTCATGATAAACGAGGTCTTGGCAGATCCACCATCCAGCAATGAAGAGGGAGACATGAACGGTGACGGATACCGCAATGCCTCCGAAGACGAATTCGTCGAGATTCTCAACCTCTCTGACAGCGATGTCGACATCAGCGGATGGAGCATATCCGATTCTTTCACCACTCGCTTCACCTTCCCCAACGGAACCGTTGTTCCGGCTCATGGTGTGGTTGTGGTATTCGGTGGTGGAGACTCCTCCAGCTTTACACTGCCCGAAGGCGTCATGGCCTTCTCCTCCAAGGAAATTGGTGGTGACTATCTGGGCCTCACCAATTCCGGCGATACAGTCACACTGCGTGATGCCATGGGCAAGGTCATTGATCAGATGACTTATGGCCCTGAAGGAGGTTATGATCGCTCCCTTACGCGTGCCACTGATGGAGATCCGGAATCCTCCTTCATCAAGCACCCTGGTGACAGCGCTGCCTCTCCAGGTCTCAAGTCTGATGGTTCGGCTTTTTGAGACTCCACCAATCGCTTTAAAGTTCTCTTTTAATTACATATAGTTACACTCGAAAAAAGCTTCAGGGTATTAGCAGTGGCAAAGAGTATGCCATCACTTATAATTCCCCAACACAGGTGTATGAACATGCATATCCGAAAAACCGCACTTTATGCCTTTACATCTGCCATCCTGCTGACGGCTTCATGCGGAGGACCTCCAGTTCATCCGTATTCTGCACGATGGGTATGGAGACAGGGAAAAAAAGCCATTAGCAAGGGTGATACAGCCACAGGAGCCGTCCGACTCATAGCTGCCCACAGACGTCTCGAGCCTTCCGATCTGCGGACCGCATATCTTGCCAATCTACTGAAAAAACACGGATTGCATTACGCGTCAGGGCGTATTACGGCTCCTGGGGAGCCATGGAGCCGCCTCAATCACCTTGCTGGCTGGAACAGAGAGGATGAATTCCACCGGGAACTCAAGCGTCTGCACATATCCCTAGAGCAGGCCTTAGACCGTCTGTCCGGAATTATTCCATTCCTGGTGACAGACACATCCGTATCATGTTCCAGACGCCTGAAAACCGCTCTATTCACCCTGCCTACTCCAAGACTTTCCGAGTTCCTTTCAGAAACTCTCCCAGACTGTCTACTTTACTCTGGAGCCGGGATACTCCGACCTCAGGCTGTATCAAAATCCGCTCTACCCAGACATATCCTAATGGACATGTGTGCTGTCCAAAGAATCTGTCCCAAGTCGCCACGGTTTCCGATTACCGACCATCCGAATACTCGACCAGAAAACCTAGGAGCGCGAATCTTCTCACAGAGCCTCGTGACCGGGACATCTCCTGCCGCTGTTTTGAAAAAAATATCTGAAAAAGCGAACTCCACCCGTTCCGGGCTTTACCGGGCGTATTACCTGCTGGCATCCAATGATATGGCCGGAGCTTGCCGGTATCTGGATGCTGCCGATATACGGCCATCATCTCCATACAGTCTAATAGAAAGCTGGCTCGTTTTCAGATGCGGTCTGTGGAGAAAAGAATACCGCTCCACGTGGAATCGTTTTGTAGGTGACAGACGTTTTGCCCTGTGGTTTGCCGGAATATACCAGCTTCCGGCAGCCTGGAAATACGCACCTCAGGATCTCAGGGCCCGTATGAGAAAGATTCTTACTCCAGTAATAAGAGCATCACTGAGAGATCACAGTATCCTTGAATGGTGGCGTACAGTATCTACTGCTGCAGACATAAACACCCTGAAATCAGTTCTTTACCCACCTGTTGAGTCAGTCCCACGAGTCAAGACACTGGCTGGGGCCCTGACCCACGGAGCTTCTCCTACGCAGTGGAACCGGCTCATCTCATCCATGAATCAGGATGATGCATACTTCACGGCAGAAGCCCTGGCTGCACTGGAACCGTATTCCCTGCCACATCTTATGGTGGCCCTCAAAACTTTTCTGTTCCTGGGTAAACCAGATCGGGCTTCCTGGATCTATGATCTGGCACGAGAGGCATCTACGGATCCCTATACTTTTTATACCAAGATGATTCCACTGCTAATCACGTCGGAACATCTACAGGGGACGCTGCGCTCCAGAGCGCTCAAGGAGTTTATGGCCTGGAATCCTCCACAGACCATACTCACTGCCTTCATCTTGGATATGCAGGCCCTCGCCAGGCACTCGGATTCCATAAGACATACCATCGAATACATCTATTCCCCTTCAGTGCTGAGAAATACTATTTTCCTGGTGAATTCCAGCTCTGTCAGGAGGATGCTTCTTGCCCGCCTCAAATCTCTGAAACGCCTCTCCGATCCGGAGCGCTTCGAACTAGAAGTGGTTTCAGGAATTCACGGTACAGTACTCCAGTCTCCGTCATTTGCCCGTTTGTATCCGTATTTTGCCTATCTGACCTGTAATTCCAGAATCCCAGCCCCATCCCTAGATGTGTTTCATACTGGCCCAGCCGTAGGTACTCCATGGGATGCAGCACCTCCATCAGCAGCACTGAGTATCCAGGCCAGATGCATGGCTGCCGCATATCCATCCCCACTATGGAACCGTTATCTCAGGTATTATTACAGCAGACTACTGCTATCGGAGCGCTAAGAGGTCTGGGAATCCCGTCAGAAGACCTGGGCTGTATAAACCTCGTAACTTGCATATTTATAGGCATTTTCAGGAAGCCCGGCCTTACGGGCGAGATGTCGGAGTGTAGTCTCTAGATCCCAGCCTTGCTCAGGGGCCACCTGGGGAAGAAAAGTTGCTCTATGTCCTTGATAATAAAGGGTTATTCCATGTTTACCCAGTTGAATCTCATGATAGTCCTTTACCTTCCTGGGAAGAGATAGAACAGATATCTCCACCTGAATATCTCTGAGTTCCTTACTGGTCACAGGTCTGAAACGTCTATCGAACAAAGCTGCTGACTGGGCATTGCGGGCCACGGCCTCCCACAGAGGTCCATGGGGGCGTAGGTAGCCGATACATCCCCTCAGACGACCGTTTTTCTTTAGGGTTACGAACGCTGCCTTATGAGCCAGTAGAAGAGGATCCATGTCGATATCCACGACAAATGAATCTGGATCGAATTCACGAGGATTCCAGTCATGCTGTGTGACTCTCTCGAGTACCCGGCGGGCTATGGTATGAAGGGTGCTGCGCTCGAATCTGTCAAGCCCCCATACTTCATCATGTATGCGAGAGAAAACGATGCCCAGATATGACACCGTGTTGGTCATGTCGCCAGTGACGTCAAAAGAGGTTTTATAGTCCAAAAGTACTGGTTCAAGCGCACTTCTGGCATGAGTGAGTACTTCCAACAAGAGAGACACTGGCCAGATACCACACATGGTAATGCCTGTTTTTCTCTTGTAGGCAAGCAGACCTAACGCACTCTTTCTGCGTATGGCTTCCCATGCGCCCATATCCAGCTTTTTCAGGGATGTTGGCAGTTCCTCGGGTCTGTCGACTCCAGGAATTTCATAGTGATAACGCGGGCCACGGTGTGTAAAGTCGGATGAGGCCACGATGATGGTACGTTCATTCAAAAGATCTGACAGTACTGTCCCTGCCTCCTCAAGCTCATCCTCATTCATGGTTCCCACCAAAAGAGGGACTATGGGCACGTCTTTCCACAGGCGAGCCATGAACGGCAGCTCCATCTCCAGGGAATGTTCCCGGCTGTGGGCCTGCTCCTTAAAACCAAATGGAGAACCATGAGACAGTAGAAACTTCACGGCCTCACGATCCACGGGCAAAAGGCCAAATGGGGTCTCATAATGTGTGTAATCACCAACACTTATACCATGTAGTGGATAGTGATGGGATACTGCCAAAATCACGACTCTCAGGGGTCTGACCTTCGCTCTGCGTAGCGTTCCAAAGACCTTACCTGCCACGGATCCTGAATATCTGTATCCGGCATGAGGTACTATGACAGCCATGGGATTGCCCCGCAGTCTCGCATCCGGAGACACATCCATCCATTTGTCAAGAAGAGGTCCAAGACTCGAAGGGTCAGTGAGATACCAGCCCCTGGGTCCTACTACCATGTGCCTGATTTTTTTGGGTTTTTCCATTTTCTTCTGATTGGGAGACAATTTTCTGGCAGTCTTACCGCGTGATGGTGAACTGTCCTTCAGACGACAGCCCACCATCAGCATCATAACCACTGCCATCACACCTGCGACTGTATGTTTGTTCTTCATGGGCTTCAATTTTGTCCCTCTTTACGCTGGAATCAAGTCTATTGTATCGCTACATTGTATATGGACACGGAAATGTACCGCATGGCAGAAAAATACAGAAGTTTCCATAAAGAATCTGACATAGAATTTAATGGTAGTTCCCATGGATACACGCTTTCAGCAGTACTGTTGACGGGCTTCATTGCTACAGCATTCTTCCCTGGATGCGATCGAATGGATACGGCGACAAAAGATCAGACCCATGAGGGGGCGATGCTAAAAAAGGTGGTCAGGGATTTCCTTGATTTTTCTACTGGTCGCCCTTCTGGATACGAGCCTGTCAAAGACGAACTGTCAATTTTGAATATCAAAGAAATGAATATGCCTACCAGAGATCGTGTTCTGGTAGACTTAGCCGTCCCCCTTACCATACCGGAACGCCGGATTCGGACACTGGCAGTCAAGAGAGCCTTCGCCATCATGAGTGAGAAAAATGCTGATGTGGTCAAGGTACGTCTATGGCCCAAAGGATTTGAACACCTTGGAGGGATACTCGCGGAAGCCATGGTCTCCAAGGACGACGGAGGCTGGGACGGCAAGAGCCAGGAGACTAAATTCAGATTCATCCCCCACAACCGTCCATGGAAACAATTAACCCCAGAAGAACTCGAAATACTGAGTGCAATGGACACTCTTTATGAAACAGGCCTCAAACGTGGACTAACTCCAGAAAAGGCCCGGAAGGCAGCTCTCATATCAGCCTCCACCAAACTCAACCGTGACAAAAAATACCTGCAACGTCTCATGGATAAGGCAACCCGCTTTTTTTACCATCCCGGAGATACGCCATGACATACGCAAAAATCTTTTACCACGGAAATTGTCTCGATGGTGCCACCAGTGCTGCACTGGCCACTCTTTTCGTAAAAGAGCGCTATCCTTCCGCTTCCATTGAGTATGTACCTCTGCTCCATGGTCCGAATTTCGCCTATGATCCAGAATGGTTTACGGCAGATTTACATATGGTTCTCGATTTTCCCTATCCCGGACGGACACAAGGCGATCTTATATGGATAGACCATCATAGTAGTTCATTTGCCTCTTCAGAGCTCAGAAACACATATGAAGAGCTCAAAGCCAGCGAACCGCTCTACTGGAATCCCCAGGCCCCTTCAAATGCTGGTCTCATGCTGAACATACTGCGTAAAGACTTCAACCTGGATCCCGGAGATCAGTGGTCCGCCATAATAGATTGGGTGGATATGATAGACTCTGGCTCCTTTACGACGCCGGAGATTGCCGTGGAACTGTTGGATCCTGCGGTAGCTTTTGCTCAACTTCTTTCATCCAACCCGGAACTGTCCCCGGATTTTATCAAGGATCTCTCGTCGAACCCAGATTTTGATGCTCTGGCAAAAGAACACACATGGTCCAGACTTATAAACAGAGTGCGACAGGACAACTGGACTCTTCTGGAAGAAGTCAAGGAAATCATCAAGATAGAAGGAGGAGTGGCATATGTGGATCTGACCCACCGTACTGTGGATCACTACAATCCCTTCATGCCATATTATATCGCTCCAGACGTGAAGTATGCCGTAGCCCTTCTGAGACAGAGCAACAAAATCAAGATATCCGTTGGTGAAAATCCCTGGTCCCAGCTCAAATTCCATCAAAAGATAGATATAAGCGCTCTGTGTGAACAGTATGGAGGAGGCGGACATATAGGCGTCGGAGCGGTATCTCTACTTTTGGAAGAACATACCAGAGCGGAAGAAATCGCTCTAAAAATATTCAATGAAATCAAGAACTTCCTTCTGTTGCATGCAACCTCGTCCCTAAAGCACATCCCATGACCGAAAGAAAGATATTCTGTCCGCTGTGTCGTAGACCCTATCCGGATTACGAGAACGGACGGTGTCCTGTACACGATACTTCTCTTGAATATCCACCGGATCCCCGCATTGGAACCAGAGCTGGTTCCTATTTACTCCTCGATCTCATTGCCAAGGGCGGCATGGGAGCCGTTTATAAAGCCGAACATGTTTTTATCCAGAAACTGGTAGGGGTAAAGCTACTGCATGCGCGGTATGCCCAAGAAAGGGAAATACTGGACAGGTTCTTGTTCGAAGCAAGGGCAGCAGCTGCCATAAAT
>JALWFW010000163.1 GCA_027013865.1 Polyangiaceae bacterium
GTGTGACACCAACAACCTGGCAGGTAAGACGTGCCAGGACTTCGGATTCACCGGCGGTTCCCTGGATTGCAAAGACGACTGTACACTAGACACATCCGGTTGCACTGGACGGATCACCTGCGGCAACGGTGTCATTGACAGCGGCGAGCAGTGCGACGGCAACGAGCTCGGCGGCAACACGTGCACATCCCTGGGATACTACGGCGGCATACTCTCATGCAACGCCGACTGCACCCTGAACACCGACTCCTGTGAAATCGCCGGCCGCTGCGGTGACGGTTCAATACAGACCTGGGCCGGAGAAGAATGCGACGGCAGCAACCTGGGCCGCAACACGTGCGAGAGCCTTGGTTACAGCAGAGGCACCCTGACCTGCACCCGTTCGTGCACATTTGATACCTCACAGTGTGAAGGGATGTGCGGCAATGGGGTGAAGGAAGTCTCCGAAGAATGTGACGGAAGCGCCTTTGGCAGTGCCTCCTCGTGTGAAGGCCTCGGATACTGGTACGGTACACCGGAATGCTCGGATACCTGCGAACTTCTGGGATGCCATGGCGTCATCGAAGTGGGCATGGGCGTAGATTCCCTCAATTCCTGTGCCCTCACCGACGAGGAACAAGTATGGTGCTGGGGCAGCAACAGCTCTGCTGATCTTGGAACCGGAAATCACATAAACTACCTGACTCCCACCGTTCCGGTGCTCTTCCCCTCAGGCGTGGTGATCACACGGCTCGAAGGCGGAGAGGCGAACTATGCCATAGACGATAATGGTGTCGTGTGGTGTTGGGGTCTCAACAACAACTATGAATGCGGCATCGGCACCAATACCGGAGAAGACGAGATGCTGGAGATCCCCGAAATCGTACACTTCCCCTACGGGGTACGCATCGTCCAGGTTTCCGGCGGCAACGATGCCGGATGCGCCATCGACGATCAGGGTAAGGCATGGTGCTGGGGATACTGTGATGATGGTCAGTGTGGCGACGGTGACACCGCGAACAACACGGAACCTGCACCCGTAGACATGAGCAACGCAGTGGCCTTCACCCAGATTGCCATGGGCTCGTCCCGCCACGTGTGCGCCCTCGACACCAGCGGAGACGCGTGGTGCTGGGGTGACAACTCCAACGGACAGATCGGAATCGCGGCCACGGGTGGTTACATCACAACTCCACGACACATCAACATGCCGTCCACGGGAGAAAAGTTCATGGATATATGTGCCAACCGCGGAACCGACGGAGTACAGGGACATACATGCGCCCTCGACACCAACGGTGAAGCATGGTGCTGGGGACTCAACGATCGCGGTCAGCTGGGAAGAAATGACTCTTCGCCCTCCACCTATCCTCAAAAACTGTCCACCACACCCCAAGGAGTCACCTTCACCAACATAGAATGCGGCTCCAAGTTCACATGCGCTCTGTCCACCACCGGAGATCTCTACTGCTGGGGTGACAACAACTACGGCCAGATGGGCAATGGAGCCAGTGACTCCTCCCGACACTACATGCCCACTGCGGTCTCCCTGCCCGGACAGGTTACAGACTTCACAGTACGTGCCAATTCCATATGTGCCATCATCGACAACGGAGATCTCTACTGCTGGGGAGCGAACGGCCAGGGTCAACTCGGAGACGGCTCCACCACTGATTCGGCCACGCCTGTCCGGGTAGTCGCACCGTGATGGTACGGCATTGACGTCCGAGTAAGCCCCCTCTCATCCCACCAGAAATTGACTTGACACCACTGTCTCCCGCGACACAAACTTCCGCGAGTGGAGGTGTATGATGAAAACCGTCAGGACAATCCCAATCATGGCAGTGGCTCTGACCGCACTTATCTCAGGAGCGGCAGTCTACTGGTGGTCCGGAGCAGCATCAGCATGCGGCTCGGCCACACAGACACAGGCCTACATCACTTCAGTGACCTACCTCTTCGACAAGGATACCATCGGGAAGGTACCCAAAGGCTGGAAAGTGGAGGCCACACGCCCCAGGGGCCCTTTAGCCACATGGAAGGTGATCAACGAGAAAGGCTCCTCCTCAGGGAACCGTGTGCTGGCCATAACTTCCATAAACCACCACTCGGCTGGCACGTTCAATCTGTGCTGGAATCCCTCACGGCGCTTCAAGAACGGCGAGATCACCGTTAGATTCAAGGCCGTGTCCGGAAAAACCGACCAGGGCGGAGGCATAATGTGGCGCGTAAGAGATAGAAACAACTATTATGTCGCCCGTTTCAATCCCCTGGAGGACAATTTCAGGTTCTACTACGTAAAGAACGGACACCGTCACATGATTGCCAGTGCCGACGTGAAACTTCCCCCCGGATGGCACACCATGAAGATAAAAATGGACGGTAGCAGATTCACAGGTTACCTCGATGGACGGAAATATCTGGAAGCCACCAGCAGCATATTCAGATCCGAAGGTGGCGTGGGACTGTGGACCAAGGCTGATGCTGCCACCATGTTCGATGACTTTACCATCAGAGTCAGGCACACCTCCAAACCCCAAAAATAGCCATTCCAACGAATGACCACAGACCGATCCCGGGGGTGACCAGAATCCCATTGTCCCCTGTATAACCCCATTCAAAAGCACGATTGAAACAAGTCAAACCATATAAACAGCACACCTATCGCTGGCAAAAACACTCGAAACCCCCGTGAAACCATATTTGAATACAGTTAATTCATTATCGGCCAGCAGTCGACCACCATCTCCACAACATGGACAGGGCAGCCACATAAAGGAGAAAACTGAAAATCCACAGCCTTATCCGACCAGACACCTTTCTGCCTACGAGGGGACCCGCAAGACCTCCTACAAGAACACCTGCCAGCAGGTATGGCACCTGGGAGGGAATGTGATCGCTGCCGCTCAGATGTCCCATTACACCCGTGAGACTGGCCATCAGGACTACCACTGATGTGGTAGCAGCCGCTTTTTCCGGGTCCATGGAGTGATATTTCAGGAAGTATGGCATGGCCACCACACCACCGCCCACACCGAGAAAACCCGTCAGTATCCCGGCTCCTGCCCCGGCCACGAACGTGGGAACCTGGCGGCTGCCAGACATGAGGGTGACGTGAACCGAAGTGCCCAGCACCAAGAACGCCACAGCACTCACGGGTAGGAGATACTGCCTGGGAATAGAGGAACACACCAGGCCAGCTGCGTAGGAGGTCAGCATGGCAGCCACCCCGAATACCAATGCCGTCTTCCACTTGATGATGCCCCTGGTACTGTAGCCAATCACGCCTCCCATGGACGTGGCAGCCACCAGAACAAGGGAACCGGCGAAGGCGCTGGAGGGTTCAACCCCCAGCAGTACTAGGACAGGACCATAGATCGTACCTCCACCCATGCCTACCATGGTCAGGAATATGGCTGCTACGGCAGTCCCCCCCACTAGCAGCAGAGCATGCACCTGTCACCTCGCGCAGTGCTGACGGGAATGGAGTTGACTCTTTATGGTCTGCTGGAGTCTGAGGGCCTCAGAGGCGCGGGCATGATTCGGGAAACGGGCGATGAAACGCCCCAGGATGCGCAGAGCAGGAGTGCAGTTCTCCAGAGCGTACTGGCTCGATGCCATCATCAGGAGGACATCAGGGAGCAACTCGCCCTCGGGCATGGCACGTTCATAAGCGCGCCCCAGCACAACGGTCTTGGGATATTCCTGTGCCTGGTAGGCCTCGTACGCCCCCGTATACAGTGCCTTTCCGTAGTACTCGGGTTTGCCAGCAGCCGTGGCCTTAACCCTGACCAGTTGGATGTAGCGCATCATGAGCTTCCACTGTTTGCTCTTGCCCAGTGAATCGACGACCACGAGAAGATCCTCTAGAGCCGACGGTTCCGCCTGCTCCACCACTGCCCCAAGGGCC
>JALWFW010000164.1 GCA_027013865.1 Polyangiaceae bacterium
CCGGGCCACTCGTGGGGACGTGAGAGGCTTGTCCGCGGTTTCGGTGGCTGCCGGTGGTGGCGGCGGGGGCGGGCCCATCTTTGATGGGTAGGTATTTTCCACTTACGTGGACGCGCAGCAAAAACGGGTGGCGATGCGCCCTTCGGTGAACACGTCAGGGTGGCGCCCCAAGATGTATCTGGCTTCTGTAGTAGGCATCAGAGTTGACATTCTTTGCACGTTGGCAGAGCCTTGCACCCTTCTGCTGGTTTGGTTGGGATTGGCCATCCAGGTTATTGGTTTGGACGGGCGTCATTCAGAGTATCCACCAGGTTGGCTTTGGCTTGCTGGCCTTCGGACTTAGGGCACGCCTGGCATCTGTTCGCTAGGCACTGTCCCGCCAGACTTTTTGGCCTTGCCGGCGCTGCTCTACCGGATTGGCTGTTGACCCGCCTGATGCCCTTCAAAAAGCTCGTCAGGGCTGGAGCCTCGGGATATAGAGCGGTTTTGCAATAGGTGTCAGAGCTAGCGGCCTTGGCAGGGTGGCGGTGGGCTGTATCCTCCAGCCGGCTCCCTAGGTTTTCGTAAGAATTCAGGCTTGATGGTTAGAGATACGGTCAGGACTCCCAAAATTGACTTTGGGCCAGGAGCAAAAAGCGGGCTTTCAAAGTAACAGCCGCAAGTTGTGGAATATACTGCGTAGTCTCTGCTGCGCCTATGGTGTCTGGATCGCCCAGCGCTGCATAGTTTCGGGTTGTCCACCAGAATGGCTAACGTTAGGCATGCTTAGGTCTCAGGTTGTAGATGCCCGGCCTTGTTTTGTCAGTTTGGCTGGCTTCGGGGCTTTGGCTCGTCCGGTGTTGTCCCGTCGGATAGGCTTCGGGCTTGGCTTATGTGCAGGCCCGTCGGCTTTCTACTTTTGGGCACGCTCGCCCTTCTTGTCTTGCCGGATGACCAGTTTCGGAAGGCAAATCAGGCGTATCGTCTTGGGTACTGCCTGGATTTTGTGGTATGCGGGGCCGGATTTTCGTAAAGCTCGTCCGAATTGGTATATTGAAATGAGGTCCAGACCTTGTGGTGGGCAGTGCCTGAACCTTTGGCAGAGAGCGTCCGGCTTGGCGCATCCAAGTGTGACGGGCTTATATGGCAAAACCAGGGCATTTTGAGTACGCGTCGGAGATGGTGGTCTTAAATTCTAGCAAGGACATTACCAAGATGTCGGGAATGACGGCCCGAGCGGCTGGCTAAATTTTTCGGACCACACCATGAGGACAGACCTTTTGCGGTCCAGATGAACGCCTCATATAAGGAAACGGGCATTTCCTTCAAAACTGTTGTCCAGGAGGCATATGTGGTTCATCCGGCCAGGTTCATACCAGGACCAATGTCTCGGGGAATAGCTTTTTCAGGAATTTTCACGGGCCATGAAAGCTTTGCATGCCCTGAATCGTTACCGTGTCTTTCAGAATCCGCACCTGATGCACCGTTCTTACGTCGAGCACCCGGAGAGATCAGCATCGTAATACCGAGACCCAGCAAGGCCAGAAGATTACGTCTCCTGATCGTCATCGTGTCCTCCTCCCGATGACTGGCCCCGGAGCTCCTCCAGAGACAGCGCACCAATGGCAAGTACCTTCTGCATGTATGAGAGGGGTACGCTCACCCGTGTAGGCATGCCTCCGGCCACTCCAAGAAGTGTCAGAAGATCTATACCCGAATCGAAACGCGCCGCAACGGCGATATTGCCGGAATGTACAACAGCCGACACCGGAGCCATGTTCTGCCCGATCATGAGGAGTTCCGTCTTGTCGAAACGGGGAGAATGCCCGGGAACCTTCACAAGCGCCAGAGATCCCATGACCTCATATTTTTCAGCAAGCTTCCTCGCCTGCTCCGCAGTGGCTTCATACTCCTGAGCAGCCGCACGAATCTCTTTCCATTCCTGAGAACGTGTATCACACCCTGACAGCAGAAAACGCAACACCGTCAGTTTGAATGATGATTTGCGGAAACGGGCCCGAATACCCCTGTCTATGACGGACCCCATATCAGAAATTTCGCCAATACGTGAATCTACTGCCCGGGCGTCTCGATCGCTTCCAGGATATGGCTCACGTCCCCCGAGCATCCACTTGGCCGTGGAAAACAGACCGTCGAAGTCATAATGACACACAAAAGAGTCCACCTCTCCTGTGGCCTCCACCAGCTCCGGACTTATGAGCTCCGGACACGCAGGGTGGGCTGCCTTGGTGGTGAGTAGAAACCGGGGGTCGCCTTCAAAACGTGCATGATAGGGATGATCATGGTGGTCGATCCACTTGGCCAGCCTATTGCCAAGCCCATTTATGAAAGGCTCGGTTACGTCGTCATAACCTGGGGATAGCCCCACCGAGGCAAATGCTATGTCCAACACCACCACCCGTCCAGGAATCTCTTTTGTCTCGGGAAGTTTTCGAGGATTTGCAAAGAATACCGGTTTCATCGTGCCCTGAATATCGAAAGATAGTACGCCCCTGGCCCCGGAACCACCTTTTCCATGAACTGCAAGATAGACTCTGGCATGAATTTTTCCATGGACTGCGCATCGCATAGCAGGGATGCAGCCATGAGCGGCCTTAAAACGCTCTGCCACAGGGATGGGACTGAGTCGGATGCCACCATCTTGCGTATTTTGCCAATGGTATTTCCCAGACACATCCTTTCGAGCATGTCCATGGCCGGCAAACGAACCGATTCAGACATACGGACAAACTCGAGATCTGCCCCTCCTGCCAGTGTCGCGGTCTCACATGGGGCAAAAAAGTGCAGGTCCGCAAAAGCACCGTTATGCTCTTTTCTCCACCGGTTCCACAGTGCCTCGGGATGAAGCTCTCCAACCAGGAGCAACCCTCCCGGAGCCAGCAGAGACGATGCAGCCTTCATGAGTGCTGCCGGGTCCTCAGCAAATGGAAGTACCGTATTGAGAATCACAGTATCAAAGGGACCGGTCAGCCCATGAGAAAGGGCATCTTCCAGCCTTGCTTGCACTATATCGACTTCAGGATTCACCCGGCGTGCGAACTCGGCCATGTCTTTGTCCGGTTCCAGCCCTACAGTCTCAAATCCCTTTTCATGAAGAGCCCTGAGCATCCGGCCTGTACCACATCCGGCATCCAGTACCCTGGGACCCCTGACAGCGTCCATCAGAAGATTCTGTTCTCTGGCAAGAACGTAAGCCCCTACTGCTGTGTCATACCACTCATCGTATTTCCGGGCATTCCATATTCTGGTCATGTCATTCGTGTATCAGAATTATCCGGATCCGGCAACCTGAAGACCTTTATACCACGAAAAGTGAACGGAATTACACACCTGATTCGCCATCCTCAAGTATTTATTTTTAGGAAAAAGCCTTTTATATCAATTAGTTATATAAAATTACCGAACTGCGTCTCGTAAGGATTCAGCATGCACGACTTTTTGTGAAGTCCAGGAAGATTTGTTATAATGCCCCCGTATGGTACGGATATCACTCGAAAGGAGAGAGGTGAAACCATGAAAAACTATCTTGCAGTACTCGCAGCAGCCACAATCATTGCTTTTCCGGGCATTGCTTCGGCTCAGTATGTCGTTGCAGGTCCAGTAGCGGCTCCGGCTCCAGCCCCGGCACGTGCTCCGGCTCCACAGCCATGGCATTGTGATGGCGTATGTCCCACCAGCTATTTCCAGATCTCATTGGATTTACAGGGGTCGACAGAGCGTGGAGGCGCAGTATTCAAAATCGGATACGGATGGGGAACCAACATCATGAGCAACATGGTATCCTTCGTATTCGGTGGATCCTCACTGAACGACTACAACTCGGATCAGCCGGATGACGACTGGTTCATCGGGGCGTCCTATGACATTTACAAGCCCCTTCACTGGTCCCAGTGGTTCCGTATCGGATTCGTGGGTGGTCTTGCCGGTGGTCTTGGCGGTTACACGGCCTACACATCCGATGGAATAGAGGAGAACTCCACAGGCCTGCACGTGGAAGGTAAAGTGGGTCTCTTCATGTCCTGGCTCCCCGGTCCAATAGCTCGCTACAACTGGTACAGCGGAGACTTCGAGTACATTCCCAACTATCTGGAACTCTTCGCCAAGGGCTCCATGGATATGTCCGGCCAGATTGGTGTCATGGAAAATTCTTCCTACAGCAACTTCTACGTAGGTCTCAACATCGGTTGGTGGCTGATATTCTGGTGATCCCCATCCATGGTCTGACAGACCCCATCCTCAGTACGGCTACACAGTTTGCCGGCTGCTATCTGATAACTACATAACTTCCTACAATAATTGATAAATTAAGGAATACACGGTTCAGGGGACATAACGGATCCCATCTCTATGAGCTTGGTTCAGAGCATCGATAAGTGAGTGTCGGGCACTGGCAACCGCATTCACCAGATCGAAGCCTCGGGCAAGATAGGCAGCGATGGCTGTGGAAAGCCAGCATCCCGTCCCCCGATAGGAACCGGGAATCCGCTGACCTGGAAATACAACCGTCTCGATGCTGCGACTCAGGAAGGATGAGGATCCATGCACATCAGTTGGAATGACGTACTTCTGGACTGTGCTCAGCAGCGCTCCGGAGCGCTCCGGTTCAGGACCTGTTTCCATGGTGCTCCCATTCTCCGGGTTCTCCGAAGGTATGAACAGCATGTCCACGGGTTGTCCAGATGCATGTCCACCTTTCACGAGAACTGCTGAGAAACCGGCATCAAGGAGGCGTGCTGCAGATTCGGTGGACTCCTCAGTAGTGCTGCATTCCCTATATCCCGTGAGCTGCGCCAGTTCAGGCAGATTGGGGGTGACGAGGCTGACATGGGGAGCTGTTTCAAGGAGTTCTGCAGGGTCACCTTCCCACAGCCCAAGCCCGGAACTAGTGGCGAGTACTGGGTCCATTACTACGGGAATGGCGGGCAGCCTATTTAAAAAATCCTTTAATATCAATAAATTACGCCTTGTGCCAATCATCCCGATTTTTATGGCCCATCCATCGGCACCCTGTTTGTCAATGAGACGTTCGACACGCGCCAGCCTTTCCTCAAAGCCGTGATCCTCCTCCCACCCAAAGGCCCTGTCCATGGTCTGACGGGTGCGACACGTGGCAACGGGTATCAGTTCCACACCCGTCCGGGCAGCGGCACGCTCATCTGCCATCAAGCCCGCACCCCCTGAGGGATCATGTCCGGCAATAGCCACCACACGACGAGAAGATACCGTATCAGCCATTGTCATCCGCCATCAGAAGAAGTCCATCCGTGATTGCGCTCCGCAGGTTGTCGAGCCCCCGACCCGACAGAGCCGAGATGTATACATCAGGGCCTTGGGGCCACTCATCCAGGAGATCGCATTTGTTGTAGACCTCCAGTCTGGGTATGGAGTCCAGGTCCATCTCCCTGAGTATGCGCTCCACCTGTTCTCTCCTGAATTCCATGTCAGGATCCGAGGCGTCCAGCACGTGAAGGAGCAGATCCGATTCTCTCATCTCCTCCAGTGTCGCTCTGAATGCTTTTTGTAGATCCGAGGGAAGGTCCTCTATGAATCCTACCGTGTCCGTTAGCACTATACCGATCCCGCTGTCGAGACGCATTCTGCGTGCCCTGGGGCTCAAAGTGGCAAATAGCATGTTCTCGGCAAAGACCTCACTGCCCGTCAAAGCCGTGAGCAGTGTCGACTTGCCCACGTTGGTATAACCCACTATGGCCACCACGGGGACCCGGCGGCTCCGGCGTCTCTTGCGCCGCAAGGAGCGCTCCGCCTCCATCTTGGAAAGTCTACGCTCCAGCCTGGCGATGCGCTCTCTGACCCTGCGCCGGTCTATCTCCAGCTTGGTCTCTCCAGGACCCCGGCCACCTATGCCTCCCATGAGTCTGCTCATCATGTTGCCTCTGTGTGAGAGATGAGGCAGGCGGTATCTGAGTTGTGCCAGTTCCACCTGTAATTTTGCCTCTCTGGTGGATGCGTGCTGGGCAAAGATGTCTAAAATCAGCATGGTCCGGTCGATGACCCGGGCTCCTGTGCGCTGGGTTATGGCCTTGGCCTGAGCAGGAGTGAGTTCAGGGTCGAAGACTATGAGATCCACATCGCTGCGTCGTGCCTCGAGCAGGATTTCCTCAAGTTTGCCGCTGCCCACCAGTGTCCTGGAATCTGGTTTGTGACGCACCTGGGTGAAGACCCTGGCAACGGTGAGACCGGCAGTGCGTGCCAGCTCCTTCAGTTCCAGAGATCTGCGGCGTGCTTTGTCGGAAGACTGGGCAACCACCACCAGCACGGCCAGCTCTCCCTGTTGCACGTCGTGCATGCGCGTACCATGAACCGTATCACTGCTGGCAAAGAGTGCGTCCATGTCCACGGAGATATCCTGAAATGGCATGAAACCGCTGCCCTGAATAGGCCCGCTTCCCTCTTCCGGCAGGGCGAGATCCATGAATAGATTGCCATGCTCGTTGCGGTGAACCACGGCCATGGCGTCGAGTCTGGATATGGTCAGGGCTGCCAGATCATCCCGCCTGAGTCTAGAGCCGTCAGGATGGGCATGCACGATCCTGAGTCCAGGCACGCCTTCGCCATATTCCGGCAGTTCCAGCCGCTCGGACGTACCCACAACCACCTGAACCACGCGGCCTGCACGGTCCAGGACCACCCCCACCTCTCTTTGAATGTCCTCTAAGGCCATGACCGAGAGCAGGGAGGCAAGCTGGGCCGTGACGATCTGTCCTGATGGCACACGGCGTCTCAGCAGAAGTTGAAGTCTCTTGATCTGGGAAGGTCCGAGCCCCCTCGTATTGCCGTGAATGGTCGATATGTCCCGTTTCATGTCAGTGTCTTGTGGATGTAGTGTGCTCGGTCGTGAAACTTCATGACGGCAGACGTATCCCGAGCCAACCAGGCATTAAACATCTCTGTTTATATTATTCCAGTAATTACGCATGGTTATGACGGTCTTTGTGACTTCATCAGCTTCGGTTATGGCTGTAACCATTGCGATGCGGCGTACACCAAGCTCCAAAAGCCGAGGGATGTGATGCTCCTTGATACCTCCCATGACCGTAAAGGGAATCTCGAGAAGCGGTGATATGTCTGTTATGGCTCGCTCTCCTATGGCATGTACGCTTCCCTTGGTGAGCGTAGGATAAATAGGGCCGATGTTTACATATGATGCTCCGCGGCTCTGGGCTTCTAGGGCTTCTGCCTTGTCGTGGGTGGACGCGCCAATGATGAGTTCTGGAGCGATACGCCTGGCAGCATCCACGGGCATATCGCTCTGTCCCAGATGAACACCGTCGGCTCCAGTAGCCAGGGCAATATCCGTACGGTCATCTATGATAAGGAGAGCGTCGTGGGCTTCTGTGATTTTCCTGAATGATTCTGCAAGGTTGTAATACTCTATATCTTCGTGTCCTTTGAGGCGCAACTGAACCATACCCACGCCTCCATCAAGCACGGCTCTTAGGATGTCTTCAGGATTGCGCCCCCTGCAGAATTCCGGTGTTATGACGGGGTATAGATCGCTTTTTTCAAGGAGCGCCAGCCTTTCAGTCAGTGTTGCGGCCATAGTCCAACTCTCCGTCGAATGTCCAGTCCCAGTCCTTCCATACTGGTTCAAAACCCTTTGACCCAATGACCTTCGCCACTTCCTCCGGGGGTCTGACGTCGTCTATCTCGAACTGATGTGCCCCCCGACACTGCCGTACAGCATAGCCTCCGGGACACGTGGAACTACCAGCACTGTACCGCGTCACTCCAAGACCTATGAATCCGTCCCGTAGACGTGGACTCTCCCTGGTGGACAGGACGAGTTCCGCATCAGGGAACACCAGCCGCAGCGCAAAAATCATCTGGGCAAGGTGTAAATCGCTCACAGGATATTCGGGATCAAACTCCATACCCTCGGTGGGTCGGAGTCTGGGGAAAGAGAAGGCCAGGCGCACACGCCAGTCAGCATCAAGTACCTGAGTGGCATGGCGGGCCATGGCTATCACTTCCTCGCGCCAGTCGTAAAGACCCAGGAGAAATCCCAGACCCACACCACGCATGCCCGCCTTTGCTGCTTCGATGGGGGCGCGGTAACGGAAGTCGTAATCACGCTTGGGACCGAATGGGTGTACCTCGAGATACGTGGGACGGTGGTACGTCTCCTGATAGAGGGTGAGACCGTCGCAGCCGGACTCGACCATGAGGGAGTAGCCGGCGAAATCCATGGGATAGACCTCTATGGACACGTGGGGAACGTATTTTTTGGCGATGCGTACGGCCTCTGCCACGTATTCGGTGGGTACGCGTTTGGGGGCCTCGCCCGTGAGAATGAGCACGTGTCCGAAACCGCGCTGTCGTAGAGCCCTGACTTCGGATTCTATCTCTCCGAAGTCCAAAGTAGTACGGTCTATATGGTTGCTAGCGGAAAAAGCACAGTAAACACAGCCATTTATGCACTCGTTGGAGATATATAGTGGCGCGTACATGGATATGGTCCGGCCAAACCGCATGAGGGTGATTTTGGCTGAGAGGCGGGCGAGTTCCTCAATGTGGGCCTCCATGGTCGGAGAGATGAGCTCCGGTAGATCCTCCAGAGTGAAGCGTTCTTTTCTTAAAATGGCTGGTATGCGTGACATGCTCACCTCAGAAATCCGGTCAGCGGACTGGATGGCTCAGGGTCTGAGACCCTACCGGGACCGGCAAGACAAGCCTGGCGCCCGGCTTTCACGGCCATGGCGAAAGCTGAGGCCATGGAGGGGGGATCGCCAGCCGTGGCAAGGGCAGTGTTCACCAGGACCGCATCGGCCCCCATCTCCATGGCTGCCGCAGCGTGGGACGGCAGGCCGATTCCTGCGTCGACCACCACGGGTATCCTCACTGTGTCGATGATCATCTGCAGCTGTTCCTTGGTGGTGAGACCCCTGTTGGTGCCTATTGGAGCGGCAAGAGGCATGACGGTGGCGGTACCGATCTCTTCGAGGCGTTTGGCGAGTATGGGATCCGCGTTTATGTAAGGCAGGACGACGAATCCTTCCTTTACCAGCATTTCCGCAGCCTTCAGCGTTTCCACGGGATCCGGGAGCAGGCTGGCGGGATCCGGCGTGACCTCCAGCTTGACCCACTCGTGACCTGCTAGGGCGCGGCCGAGACGGGCCACCCGTACGGCCTCATGTGCGTCGCGAGCACCTGATGTGTTGGGCAGCAGCAGCACGGAGCCATCGTCAGGAATGCCTGCGGTGGCGGGGTCTTGACTGTCTCCGGTTGAAACGCGCCTTATGGCCACCGTCACCAGGGCGGTTCCGGAGGCTTCCACCACCTGACGCAATACCGCAGGTGAGGCGAACTTGCCTGTACCTACGAAGAGACGGGATCTGAATTTTTTTCCGGCTATGATGAGTGTGTCTTCTTGTGTACTCGTCATGACAGGGTGGTTTTATAATCCGAGTACCAGGAAAATCAATGTGTTCCCCACTTCACTGAAGGTAAGCTGGAGCGTACCGGCATGCTGTTCATATTCGGAGCGACACGGGACGGAGTATCGAGCTTTGGGATCAGACAATCCTCACCATGGCAGAACAGGTTCACAGGGTTTACGGATTGAGCGGGCAGTAGGATTGTAACCTATTGATATTAAAGTATTTTTTTGAGATATGCGACGTTGGGTGTATCATGCCCTTAATATCTGTACATCGAGGGACTGGCCCGTCTGTCTTGCATTGACCCGAGTATTTCGCCTCCTGTGAACAATCGCAACAATACAATGTATATGGGGTACTCAGATTTTCGGTGCAGATGTCCGTCAGTATGTTGGGAAGCAATCGGGTCAGTGGCAGGCAGGCTCACTCACCAACCATAGAAATCAGAATCGTACGGCGTCTGGGGCCGTCGAATTCGCAGAAGTAGATGGCCTGCCAGGTGCCAAGGACGAGAGCACCTTGGACCACTGGAAGTGTCACACTTGTTCCCACCAGGGACGTCTTTATGTGGGCATCGGAGTTGCCTTCCATATGCCTGAAGGCAGGCTCCTGGGGTATGAGTTTTGCTAGATGCATTATTATGTCGTGTCTGACGTCCGGATCGGCGTTTTCCTGGACTGTCATGCCTGCGGTGGTGTGAGGGGAAGATACCACAACGATGCCGTTGAAACCTTCTGGGATCACTGAGCGAACCTTTGAAGTCACATCGACGAGTTCCTCGTGGTTGGATGTCTGTAGATAGAACTCTCTATGCAGCACGGTCATGGTTATGCCTCCTGTCCGGCTCCACCGTCTTCGTTCAGGGCTGAACTTGGGAGTTCCAGGTTTCGTTCCGGCGGAGCACCGCGGTTCTCCACGAGCAGCAGGATGGCAACCACGAGAGCCACGGCCCCTATCAGAGAAAGCATGATGAGAGCAGGTACGTAGTTCCACGTGGCTAGGCCCTCGCGTACCTTTTGGGGAGTCACACCTGGATTGAACCAGTCGGTTATCTTGCCAATGAGGATGGGGATGCCCCACAGACCGATATTCTGGATGAGCCCCATGGCACCGTAAGCCGTACCAAGCTGGGATTCCTTAACGAGATAGGGTACGGAAGGCCACATGGCGGCAGGAACCAAAGAGAAAGCGATTCCCAGAAGTCCCATGGGGATGTAAGGAGGTATGGACGTGAAAGCCAGAGTCAGGTGGACGATGATGAGAATAAGGGAACCGTAGATCATGATGGTGGCCCGTTTGCCGTATCTGTCTATGAGCCAGCCGGCCAGGGGAGTGAATACCACCGTTGCCATGGTCACCATGGAAGTGAGTGTGCCTGCCAACTGAGTGGACAGGCCATACTTGTTCTGAAGTATGTCGGGTGCAAAAGAAGTGAATGGGAATACGGCCGAATAGAACGTGACGCACAGGATGGCGATGTAGAGGAAAGTACGGTTGGTGATGAGCTCCATGAACTGTTTGAAGTCGATGCGCTCGTCACTGCCGGCCTTATAATCCTCGCGGTCCAGGAACATGTAGAGGAAAAAGGCAGCCAGGGAGGCCAGTGCCACGAGTCCGGCAATCCACATAGCCATGGGCAGGCCAACGTAATGGGCGTTCATTACCATGAGACCTGTGGAAGGGTCTATGGAAGCCGTGTATTCAGTGGTGACATGCAGGACACCAGAGCTGACATTGAGCGCGATGATGGTTCCTAGGCGGCATACCATGAGGTTTAGGCCAAAGGCGAAGGACAGTTCCTTGCCCTTGAACCAGCGGGCAACCACTTTGTTTTGGGCGACGATGACGACTTCGGCTCCTATACCGAACAGGAAACGGCCCAGCACCATCATCATGAGTTCTCCGCTCCATCCGTGGTGCAGGGATCCGAGGAATGCATTCAGTCCACTGGAGCGGTAGGCAGGAGTCACAGCCAGGGCGCTGAGCAGTGCACCGATGGTAGTGAGCAGCACGAATATGAACCCCGCGAACTTGACTCCCTTGCGGTCCATGAGAAGACCGCCCAACATGGTCATGCCCAGCATATTGGGCAGTGAATAGAACGATACGATCCAGCCGAAATCACCGGATGTGAATCCCAGCTCTGCCTCCATGGCCCTCTTGAGGGGAGACAGGGCGTCATACACGTAGTAACTGCCGAATACCACCATGCTCATGGCAAACAAAACGGCCCATCTGAGCCATCCCGGTCTGTCCTGAGCTTTTGTTTGGGCATCTGGTACCTGCGTCATGTCAAGCATACCTCCGCGGGCACCGTGATACCACAATACTCCCTGTAAATGAAAGAAGATAAAGCAGATCTGTCAGGGTGATGGGGTGTGCATGTAGCCATGACCAGGTATTCTCCTGGACTACATGAAACAGTGTAGTACCCTCTTCTGCCTACGTCAGTTCTTTATAGGGATATGCCGACGTTGCTGATGGTCTGACAGAGGCATGCATCCACCACTACCTGCCAGTTTTGATATGGATTTCTAAGGGATAGCCGATGACATGAGTCCCCTGCATTGCCCAAGGCACTTCCTGAAATTCCGGCGAAAAAACGCCCCTTGGCGTATGCCCAGCCTATGAGGTGAGAGCAATGCTTTCTCCTTGGGGCGTTGCCTTGAGGTTACTTCGGAAGGCGCATCGCCACCCGTTTTTGCTGCGTGTTCACGTAAGTGGAAAATCCCCACCCATCAAAGATGGGCCCGCCCCCGCCGCCACCACCGGCAGCCACCGAAAC